>DASWBH010000176.1:0-6589 GCA_036390755.1 Thermoanaerobaculia bacterium | reverse complement strand
TACTGCCGGTTCGACGGCAGCAGATCGCCGGTGATCGTGTGCGCTTCCTGCAGATTGCCGTAGCCCGCGTAGACGACCGTCTGCCAGTTCAGCTTGTACGCCCAGAGGAACTGCGTGGCGAGCGAGCCGCTGTGCTGGTCGACGAGGATCGGGTCGAACAACGTCGCATTCTGGTTCGTACGCTGGTTCTGCAGAATGAGGCGGACGAACGTCTTCGCGTTGAACGTGTAGCGCGTCGTCAACCGCTCCACCTGCGCCGTGAAGAGGCGGTCGCGTTGCGATGAGCGTGCAGCGATGTCGAGCCAGCGCAGACCGTCGTTGATGCCGATCTCGAGGTGGTTCGTCGGGCGAATGGTGCCGCCGTAACTGATGTTCGCGCCGCGGCCGAGGCGGTTGCCGGCGAAGTCGATGTCCTGACCGGCGGTTCCGTTGACGAAGATCGCTGGAATCAGCCCGCTGACCGAGAACTGGACGTTGTAGAAGAGCAGGTGGCGCTGGAGCGTCTGCGTCCGCACCTGCGGGTCCGTGCTCGTCCGGAACGTCTCGACCGCGTAGCGAAGTCGCGTGAACGATCGGAACTTGCCGTCGGCGCCGAAGCCGCCGGAGTACAGCCGGTACAGCATCGAGCCGCCCTGCAGTGCGTCGTACTCGCTCATCGCGAACGTGCGAATGCGGTTGAAGAAGCCTGTCGGCCGGAACGTGTAGCCGGCCTCCGCGTAATTCGAGCGATAGCCGACCTGCGGGACGAATCCGTTGTCGGCCCTGAACTCATCCCCGAAGTTCTTCGCCTCGGTGAAGAAGTCGAACTTCGGCGTCGAGTGCTGCCACCATAAGTCAGCCGCGTGCGACGAAAGATGGCGCCCGTTCCACTCCGAGGCGAGGTCGGGCCGGTTCGGCGTCGTGCTGTCGCTCATCAGGAGTTGTCCGGTGACGGTGTCGTGTTCGCCGAGGCGCAGCTCGAAGTCGGGACCGAAGACGCGGTTGTGCGAGCCGCCGCTGTTCTCGCGCGCGGTGGCGAGGAAACTGACGAACGACTTCCCGATGTCGCGCTTGAACCGGCCGACGAACGCCGTCGACGAGAACTGCTGCTCGCCGAAGCCGGAGCCGAGCGGCGACGGAAGAATGACGTCGCCACCGCCGCGGTCCTGCGCGATGAGGACCGTGTACTGATTCAAGCCGTTCTTTCCCGTCGAGCGCAGTCCCCATCTCGGCGAGGTGATCGTTCGCGTGTAGACGGCCTGGATCGGCGTCTTCATCAGCTCGATGCCTTCGAGAAAGAACGGCCGCTTCTCGTCGAGGAAGATCGCGAATCGCTCGTTCGTGGAGATGACGGCGGTGTCGGACTCCACCTGCGAGAAGTCGGGATTCGCAGTCATGTCGATGGCCGTATCGGCGTTCGGCGTCCACTTCAAGTCCACGCCGCCGTTGCCGCTCGCCGGCTTGTTGAGAAACGAAGTGCCGATGCCGTCGCGCGTCTCGCCGATCTCGCGCGCACTGACGTACGGCGCTGTGACGAGATGACCGCCGGACGGCAGACCGGCCAGGCCGACCAGCGGCCGCCGGTTGCAGATGAAGCAGTTCACGCCGCGCGGAAGGCGGTTCGTGAACATCTGATAGCGGCGGTCGCGCGGCCAGTTGCGATAGAGCATCACTCCCCACTCGGACGGATTGGGGTTGTCGTATCGCAGCGAGGAGAACGGCACGCGAATCTCGAGGTTCCAGCCGTGGTCCGTGATTTTCGTCGCTGAGTCCCAGAAGAGATCGGGAGCGGAGTCCTCACCCGTCGAGTCGTCGCTGATTGCGTCGTACTGAATGTTCCGCGCGTTGACGAGCAGCAGCACAGCAGTGCGGCGGTCGTTGCGCGTGTCGAGGATGATGCCGGCGTAGTCGTCGGTGTTGCCGCCGATATGGTCGCGATCGTTGTACGGCGAGCGGATGTCCTTGGGATCGTCGAAGAATTCGAAGCCGGCGTAGAGAAAGCGGCTGTCGTAGGTCAGCCAGCCGATGCTCTTGACCTTCGGCTCGCCGTTGTCGCTGACGTTCGTCTCGTACCACTTGTCGAGGCGGACAGCGTTCTTCCAGCCGGGATCGGAGAGGTCGCCGTCGATCGTGATCGCGCCGTCCGCCCGCGTGATGTTGATCGGCTCCGCTGCCGGCGCGGGCGCCTGCTCCGCGTGCGCAAAGCCGGCGAAGAATAGCGCTGCCGCTGCAATCAACCGCCGCATGTCAGTTCGGCTGACAGTACGACGAGAACTTTCGTAGGTTTGTAACGAAAACGTTTCGAGACGGCACGCTGACGTTACCGCAAGAAAAAGCGCCGTGCGTTTTGCGCACGGCGCTCTGAATGACTCTCAGGAAAGAGCTGCCCTAAAAAGCTGCTTCGATCACGATGATGTGCGGGAGCGGCATGCGCTGTTTCACGCGATGGCGCATGATCCGGCCCATGATGCCGAGACCAAGGCCCGCGCCTGCGGCGATGCCGGCCCACATCTGCGGATTCGACCTCATCTTCATGTGCAGACTGCTCATCTGACCTTTGACTTCGTCGCGCAGCGAGCTGACCCTCTGCTGCGCGATCGGCTTCACTGACTCGAGCTTGCTGTTGACCGTGCGCTTCCAGGATTCGATCCTCTCCTTGCCACGCGATTTCATGTGGTAGAGCTTGTCGTTCACGCTGCCGTCGTGGCTGTGGTCCGACAGCAGATGCGTCTCAATCGGAATTCGAAGCCTGGCCGTCTCGACTTCAAAGCCGGCCGGGACACGCATGTATGATTCTCTGTTCAGTTTGAAGGTTTCCATGTGCCCTCCCGCCCTTCTCTACTGCGAGCGGGGTGCCAGAATTGGCGGCCGACCCTCCGTTTAACTTACGCAGCTGCAAAGGGTTAGAGCAAGCAGGTCGGTTCGTTTCGGTAACAGGTAACCGGTAACAGGTAACAGTCTGCCGAGCCCGTTACCTGTTACCAGTTACCCGTTGACCCTCCGACGCCAGTCGAGTACGCTTCCCGCGCACCTGACCTGCGTCTCTGCGTGAGCCTTTTCCGCATCGACAGACGCAATGAAGCTTTACGTTTTCTCTTTCGTTCTTCTCTTCGCAATCCAATCATTCGCAGCAGCACCGATGTACCGCGTGGTGCGCATCGCCGGACCGTCGACCATCATGGTCGAGCAGCGAGGCGTGCAGTCGGAAGTCCGGCTGGCCGGAATCCAGGTCATCGATCCGCAGAACGCCGTCGCGTTTCTGACCTGGACGATCGGCACGTCCTGGGTGATGGTCGAGGATGGCCGCGTGTACCGCTCGCCGGACGCGCTGTTCATCAACGACGAGCTCGTCCGGAAAGGCTTCGCGCAATCGACGAGTGGCTTCCCCACCGCTCAGCACAACGGCGTCTACCTCGGCGAACTGAATCCGGCGCCGGCTGCTAAAGCGCGAGAGTCCCGCGCCAAAGCCGCGCCACGGTCACCAGTCCGACCGCGCGCGACTCGCGTTCGAGCAGTTCGAGCTCGGCGCCAGTGAACAGCAGCTCGTCGCCGACGTCGGAGGTCTCGAGCTCGAGCAAGATGCGATCGCTGTCGCCCGGCGCGAGCGTCGGCGGACCTTCGATGAAACGCACGCGCAGCAGAGGTCCGCCTTCCGCGGAACGAACGAACGGGCGATAGGAACCATCGCGCGGCGATACGGGCGCGGAGCGGCCGCCGGCGTCACACGGCAGCAGAGTCACGATTGCTTCGAGGAACGCGCTCACTCGAGTCATCGTACCCGTTCGACGGTGCGGTCGTGCGCTCGAGACGCTCGAGATATTCGTACGCATCGCGAGCATTCGCCCCGCACATCTCGACGGACGCACGCAGGCTGTTGCAGACCGCCGGTCTGTCCGGATGCCCGAACAGCGCGCAGCGATGGTCGTTTGTCAGATGGATGCAGCGCACACCTGCGGGCTTGCCGTTCGGCATGCCCGGAATCGGCGATGAGATCGAAGGAGCGATGCAGCATGCTCCACAGCCGGCGCGGCAATCCATCATTTCAGATCTGGCCGCTCGCCGAGGGATAGTCGTCGGCACGGATGAGGATCTCGCGCGGCTTCGAGCCCTGGGACGGACCGACGATGCCGTTCGCTTCCATGATCTCGATCAGCCGCGCGGCGCGCGAGTAGCCGAGCTTCAGCCGCCGCTGCAGATACGACGCCGACGCCTGTCCGGTCGAGAGCACCACGCGCACGGCGTCGTCGTACTTCGGATCGTCGAGATACTCGATCCCGTCGACGCCGCTCTTCTCTTCGGCGGACTTGGTGATCTCTTCGAGGAACTTCGGCTCGCCTTGATTCCTCTTCACGAAGTCGACGACTTCGACGATCTCTTTCTCCGAGACGTACGCGCCGTGAATGCGGCGAATGCGCGCGGTGCCCGGCGGAAGGAAGAGCATGTCGCCGCTGCCGAGGAGTTTCTCGGCGCCCTGGGTGTCGAGGATGGTGCGCGAGTCGACTTTCGACGCCACCTGATACGAGATGCGCGACGGGAAATTCGCTTTGATCACGCCGGTGATTACGTCGACGGAGGGCCGCTGCGTCGCCACGATCAGATGAATGCCGACGGCGCGCGCTTTCTGCGCGAGGCGCGTGACCGAGTCTTCGACGTCTTTCGGCGCGATCATCATGAGATCCGCGAACTCGTCGATGATGATGACGATGTACTGCATCGGCTCCGGCGTCGGAGTCTCGTCATCGGGCGCCACTTTGCGGGCGCGGCGATGCGCGTCCGGATCCTTCAGCAGCGCGTTGTACTGATCGATATTGCGCACCCCGCACTCCGCGAGCGTCCGGTAGCGGTTCTCCATCTCCTGCACGGCCCAGATCAGCGCGTTCGATGCGAGCTTCGGATCCGTGACGATCGGATGAAGGAGATGCGGGATGTCCTCGTAGATCTTCAGCTCGACCATCTTCGGGTCGATCATCAGCATCCGAAGCTGCTTCGGAAGTGATTTGAAGAGCAGCGACACGATCATCGAATTGAGACCGACAGACTTACCCGCACCGGTCGCACCGGCGACGAGCAGGTGCGGCATGCGCGCGAGATCGGTCACGATCGGGTCGCCATGGATGTCTTTTCCGAGCGCAACGGTGAGCAGACTCGCCGATTGCGAGAACGCGTCGGTGTCGACGATGTCGCGAAGCGTGATGAGCTCGCGCTTGCGGTTCGGCACCTCGATTCCGACCGTCGACGAGCCGGAGATGCGCTCGATGCGGATCGACTCCGCTTTGAGAGCGAGCGCGAGATCGTCGCCCAGGTTGACGACCTTCGCGTACTTCACACCGGCGGAAGGCTTGAACTCGAATGTCGTGACGACCGGACCGGGATGGTACGCGGTCACTTCGCCTTCGACCGCGAACTCGCGGCAGCGCTCTTCGATGAGGCGGCCGATCTCGAGGAACTTCTTGTGGACGTCGTCGTTGAGCTGGTCCTGCTTCGGTCCCAGCGCCAGCAGGTTGACGGGAGGCAGGAGATCGTTGCTCAGGCGCGTCTCGCGTCGCGATTTTCCCGCTTCCCTGCGCGTGGCCGGACGGGGAACGGGAGTGCGCGCCGCGGGAACTTTCGGACGCGGCAGCGGATCATCGAAAAACAGCGGATCCTCGAAATCGGGATCGAGTGTGACGGCGGCGCGCCTGGCCGGCTGGCGTGCGGGCTCGGGCGACGCGTACAGCGCGAACGGATCGTGATGCTCGTCGCCGGCGAGTGCCTCCGCAGCTTTGCGCAAGTCCGCTTTCGTCACTTTGCGGATCTGAAAACGGCCCCGGCCTTTCACTTCGCGAACGACGGGTCCGCCGCTGACCATCGGCTGCGTCGCGTCCGTGTCGGCGACGAGATGGAGCGCCGGCGCCTGTTTGTCGAGATGCTTCCGCAAGACCGTGTCCTTCATCTTCTCTTTGCGGCGCCGTTCCGAGAATCGCGCCCAGTGCATCGTCAACTTGCGGCCGAGCGAGATGAGCGCCTGCTGGAGCGCGAGGAACACAGCAGCGAGGCTGATTCGCGTCGCCAGCAGAAGGCCGACGAGCATCGCCGTGACGATCACGATTGCGGCGCCGCTTCTGTTCAGATTCGACGATGCGATGCGATCGATTTCCTGTCCGAGGTAGCCGCCTGAGGGCACGAGTGCGGCGCGAATCCAGACTTTCCGGAAAGCGAGGTCGAACATCGGCGGCAGGCTGAGCGCGAGGATGATGAGGCCGACGACTTTCGTGTGCGCGTACTCGAGCTCTTTGCCCCAGAAGCGGTTCCATCCGATGACGAAGAGCGCCGCGGGAAAGAGAAGGCTCGCGAATCCGAAAAAGCCGACGAACACCCAGGCGACAGTCGCGCCGTAGTAGCCGATGGCGTTCGAGATGACGGTGTTTGTGGAGGTGAAGAAAGCCGAGGAGTCGTTCGGGTGATAGCTGAGGAGAGCAGCGCCGAGGGTTACGCCGGCCGCGAGGACGATGATGCCGATCAGCTCCCCGCCACGCCTGCTTTTTGCGAATTGCAGCAGTTCAATCCCCAACCCGACACTCCCGCCTGGCGCGAAGTCTAACAGGTCAAAGGCGTCAGGTGCTACGTCATT
>DASWBH010000175.1:0-6931 GCA_036390755.1 Thermoanaerobaculia bacterium | reverse complement strand
CGCCGCGACCGCGGCCGCCGATCCGCCGGACGAACCGCCCGGAACGCGCGACGTGTCCCACGGATTGCGCGCCGGTCCGAACGCGGAGTGCTCCGTCGACGAGCCCATCGCGAACTCGTCGAGGTTCGTCTTGCCCACGATGGCCGCGCCTTTCGCGCGCAGACGCTCGACTGCGGTCGCATCGAACGGTGACACGAACGTGCCGAGGATGCGCGACGCACACGTGGTCGGCATGTCGGTGGTGACGATGTTGTCCTTGATGGCAATCGGAAACGCGCCGCTCGCGCTGTCATTGACGCGGAGGAACGCGTTGAGCGCGCTGTTCTGCTTTTCGATCGCGTCGAGCGACGCACGCACGTACTCGGCCGGCGACACCTGCGTTCGCGCTTCGGTGAACGGCAGATCGAGAACGCCTGCCACTACTCGCCCTCGATGATCGCCGGCACGACGAAGAAGCCGCTGTCCCACTCGGGTGCGTTCGACGCTGCGCGCTCGCGATCGATGGACGGTCGCGCAACGTCTTCGCGAAGCGGAGTGTCGGCGTTCTTCCGCGTAGCGCCGCCGGCTTCGGCGGCGTCAACCTTCGACAGCATCTCGATGTACCCGAGGATGCGGGTCATCTCGGCGGCCATGCGATCGAGCCCGGCGTCGTCGAACTCGAGATGCGCCAGCGCCGCAATTCGCTGCGCCTCGGCACGATCGATCTTCATCGGCCGGCGAGTTTAGTGGACTCGACGCGCGCGCGCATCATCTCGTCGAACCGGAGCGCGAACTGCTGATCGAATTGCGCACCCGCGCCGCGGCGAATCGCGGCGAGCGCAGCGTCGGGCGGCTCGGGAGTCTGATACGTCGCAGGATCGGTGATCGCGATGTAGACCTCGACGACCTGCACAACCCGGGCGATGAGCGGGATGTCCTCGCCGTGCAGCTCGTTCGGATAGCCGCCGCCGTCGACTCGCTCGTGATGGCAGAGCACTGCGCGCGCGATGTCGGCTCCGAGCACCGGCTCGGCCATGGCGGCGCCGACGAAGACGTGGTCGCGGAGAAGCGAAAGCTCGTCGTGACTCAGATCGCGCTTGCGATACAGACGCTCGTAATCGAGCAGGCGCATCCCGCAGTCGTGTACCAGTCCGGTGATCTTCACCGCTTCGACCTCGGCCGGTGTCAGCGCGAGGAAGCGCGCGAAATTCTCGGAGAGATCGGCGACCGTCGCGGAGTGCCGCCGCAGCTCCGGATAGCTCGTGAACTCCGGCTCGACGAGGCGCTCGGCGATCCTGATGCGGCTGTTCTGCAGCGAGCTACGCAGCGAAGAGGCCTCGATTCCCGACTGCAGTTGATTGAGCAGCGTCGACAGCAGCTCGTGCGTCGAGCGCTCGGGCGGCTCGTTGAACGCCACGGTGAGATACAGGCCGCGAAAGTTGCCGGCCGTCACGACCGCCGTGAACACCTTCTGCAGATGCGAGGGCGTGACCGGCTGCATCGTCACGCCGAGCGGCGTCGACATCGTCGTGCGGATCGTGCCGATCGACTCGCCTCTCTTGTTCAGCCACGCCTGCAGCTTCAGCTTCAGCGTCGAAAGTCCGTCCTGCGTCATGGAGCCGCGCGATGCCACTTCCTGAATGCCGGCCGTCGTCGACGTGAACACCGCGGCGACCGCGCCGGGGAGAAGAAGAACCGATCGCAACGCATCGGCAACTGCGGCCATCTCCGCTGCGCCGAAGCTCTCCGCGGGCGGCGGCGCGGCCAGTCCTGCGACCGCGGCGCGCGCTTTCGTGACGATCTGCGCCGCGCTCGGCGTGCCGGCAAGCACCGGTACACTCCCTTTATGCGGTGGAGCGGACTTGACCGGCACCGGCGTGCCGACTGTGCCGGTGACGTTCGAGGCCGGACGCGGCTCGACGGGCGGCGGCGGCGGTTGTGGCGGCGGTGCCCCGGAGCGGCCAGGAATGGCGTCCGCGTCCGACAGCGTGATGAACCGCTGGTTCCACACGTTCTTCGTTGCGAACAGAGCGAGGATCCGTTCGGCGATCGACTGCCCCTTCGCGATGTCGAACTGGTCGAAGGGCTGCTTCTGGCTCTTGTCGCGGATGTCGATGAAGCCGACGAGCAGACCGCGCGAGAAGATCGGCACGCCCATCAGCTTTTCGGTCGACGCTTCGAACAGAAGCTCGGAGAGACGCGGCTCCTGTCCGGGGCTGTTGACGAAGAACGGCGAGCGGCCGCGGCTGCAGCGGTCGACCATCGGATGGTTGTTGCCCACCGACTGACGCACCGCGCCGCGGAATCCGAACTCCGCGACGAGTTCGTATTTGCGCGTGGCGACATCGAGCAGATAAAGGGCAGCCTTCGTCGCGCGGATCTCGACCGCGCAGTCGTACAGGATCTCCTTCATTTTTGGACGAAGCTCGTCGATGTCGGGGTGCACCGTGACGATTTTAACCGCGCCTGCGGCTTCCGATCAGAAGACCGATGGCCATGCCGGCGAAAGCGGCGCCGATGACGACCGCGGCATCGGAGGCGTCGCGGACCGGCCGGAAGTCTGCGTGGCCGTCGCGAATCTCGATGAAGCCGGCCGGTTTCGCGCGCATCCCGCCGCCGCCTCCGCCGCGCTCGAACGCACCCTGTCCGAGGGAGCCGCCGCCGAATCCCCACTGCACATTCGCCACGGGAATGATCGTCGTGCCGTCGCGCTCGACGGGATCGCCGTACACCTGCTTCGCGTTGGCGTGAACGTTGATGAGTTCGGCGATCCGCTCGATGAGATTCTGGTCGGCCATCAGCCGGTCGCGGTCTTCATCGTGCGGAGCTGATCGATGATCTCTTTCTCCGACGGAAACCGTCCCGCGTCCTTCTTCGAAAAAATCTGCCGGTTGTCGGCGGTGACGACGAAGATGCCGCCGCTGCCGCGAACGAGCTCGCTGTCGATGCCCAGCTCCTTCCTGATCTCGGCCGCCAGACTGGAGGCCCGGGGAAGGTAATTTCAAACGCCGCAGTAATCGATCCGGATCTTCATATCGTCTTCACGAGGATCGCCGTGACGTTGTCGAGACCGCCGCGCTCGTTCGCTTCCTGGATGAGCTTCTCGCAGGCATCTTCGAGGTTCGCACTCTCCGTCACGACTCTGAGGATTTCCTCTTCGGGAACCATGCCAGTGAGACCGTCGGAGCAGAGCAGGAAGACATCGCCCGGCTTCGCCTCGATCTCCGACGCGTCCGGATTCACCTGAAGCGCTCCGCCGAGGGCGCGCGTGATCACGTTGCGCAACGGATGCTTCTCCGCCTCGGCCTCGGTCAGCATGCCGGCCTGCACCTGCTCGAAGACCCACGAGTGATCGTTGGTGATCCGACTCAGAGCGTTGTCGCGAATCAGGTATGCGCGCGAGTCGCCGACGTGGGCGACCGACATCACGTCCTCGTCGGCGAGACACGCCACGACGGTCGTTCCCATGCCGCGCAGACGTGCGTCCTTGCGCATGGCCTCGAGCACGCGCGTGTTGGCCATCCGCACAGCGGCCATCAGGCGATTCGTCGAGCGTTTCAGACTCTCGTCGTACAGGTGCGGCCACGTGCCGTCGTCCTGCTTCGTGTTGAGGATGAACTCGGAGATCGAGTCGACGGCGATGCGCGAGGCGATCTCGCCGGCAGCGTGCCCGCCCATGCCGTCGGCCACGAGAAAGAGTTTCGCGTCCTTTTCGACGAGAAATGTGTCCTCGTTGTGCTGCCGCTGCCGGCCTACGTGGGTCAGTCCTGCCGCTTTCACTTCCACTCGATCAGCTCTTCCGGAAGAGACCGAATCCCTTGCCGGAGTCCTTTGGCTCGCCCTTTCCCTGGCGCAGTTCGGCCAGCGCGTTCTGGATGTCGCGGTTGTCCGTGTCCCACTTCAGTGCCTCTTCGAGATATCGCTCGGCCTTCGCATTCAGACCCGCTCTCTTGCAGATCATTCCGGCGTCCTTGAGGTATTGCGGATTCATCGGCTCGCGCTGCACAGCCATCTCGATCGCCTGTACAGCCTGACGCATCGCCGACGGGATGCGCGCGGCGATGATGGCCAGATAGTGCTGCGCCTTTGCGTCCTGCGGGTTGTGCTTCACGGCCATGTCGAAGTTCTCGTAGGCCGAGGAGAGGTTTCCCTCCTTGTAGGCTTTGACTCCCTGAGCCATATAGGCCTTCGCGAGCTGCGTCGGATCGGCCGGACCCTTGGTCGTTCCGGTCGCGATCTCGGTGTCGTGAGCTCTTCGCCGCGCCGGGTTGGTCAGCACATTCACTGCCTCGGTCAGCGTCTGAAAGCGGCGCTCGGCCTCGGCTTTGTCCGGACCGCGGTAGCGATCGGGATGCGCTTCCCGGGCGAGCTTCCGGAACTTGGTGCGGATTTCCAGCTCCGAGGCGGAACGCTCAACGCCCAGGATTTCGTAGTAGTTAACCTTCATGGGGGATCAGGTTTTCTGGCGAGCCTGGTAGAGCTTCCGGGCGTTCACACGCACGGCCTCGCTCACACCCTTGTCGTCTTTCAACCCCTTCAAATCCCGTAAGGTTAAACGATTGATCAACGGCAGGACAACCCCTATCGGTGCCTTCGGATTCTTCGCTAGTGCGATTGCGATGGGGTATTTCGACGTCCAGTCGCGCCGGCGTCCGATGATGCGCAGCACCTCTTCCTCGACGTTGCGCATGCCTGCGATCGACTCGACCTCGTTCTCGCTCATCCGGGGATTCCTGATGGCGGAGGAGGCGACGAGGCGGTTGCGGTCGCGGATGAGGATCATGCGCAGGGTCTTGTCGCCTTTGAACGCGAGCTGCACTTTCTCGGAGACGGTCATCTTCAGCACGAGAGCCCAGACGGACTGCTGCTTCTTGTCCTCGAGCTCCTTGACGCTGATCTCGCCGAGGGTCGTCGCCGGAGTCTTGTCGGCCACGGCCTGTTCGAGGAGGTCGGAGATCGCATCATCGGGGGCGGCTTCGTCGATCATCTCCTCCGCGCCGAGGATCTGCTTGAGCTGCTCGAG
The DNA here is from genome assembly GCA_036390755.1 of Thermoanaerobaculia bacterium. Lineage (GTDB taxonomy): Bacteria > Acidobacteriota > Thermoanaerobaculia > Gp7-AA8 > Gp7-AA8 > DASVHS01. The sequence continues at coordinate 1,929 of DASWBH010000175.1, read as the reverse complement.
GCGGGCTTTCTTCTCGAAAAACTCCTCGCGGTTCTCGAGCGCGCGGCGCCGCGTGTCGGGCGTGACGTTCGGGTTCTCGAGCAGCGCGTCGATGATCTCCGGCGCGCGGAGGATGCGCAGCTGGTTGATGACGATGATGTCCTGCACGTGCGCGTCGGCGCGACGGGCCACCTCGACGACCGTCTCGTCGCGAACTGCGCGGTTGCGGATCAGAGACTCGAGCACGTGAGCGTCGCGCGATGCGCGCGCCAGCAGCTTCAGCGAGTCGGGCGATGCGCTTTCGTTCGATGCAAACGCGTTGACCGACCGCGCCGGAATGTCCGCGAGCGACGCGCGAGCGATCGTCGCGAACTCTTCGTCCGCGTTCTCGGACATATACGAGAGCACGACGATGAGGTCTTCCTGCGGCAGAGGGAGAAATCCGCGCGCGATCGTCGTGAGAACCTCGGGCGTGTACGCTCGCGCTTCGATCTGCGAGATGACCAGCGCTGCGGTGAGCTCCGTGGGGGCCGTGCTGCTCATGGTTGTTTATCGAACTTGTCGAGATACGCGCGATCGTAGACGCGGTTCTTGATCACCTGCCGCTCGCGCCCGAGCGGCGGGATCTGTTTGTCGTTGAGCATCAGAATGACAGCGGCCGCGTCGCCGATCCGCTTGAACCGGAAGTTGTCCTTCGCTTCGAACACTTCGCGTGTTCCGCGCGGATAGTCGCCGCGCATCACCGTCTTGCCGTCGACTTCGAGGTCGATCCACGAGTCATCGGTCAGCTCGACTACGAGCCGCAGCGGCTCGTCGGATTTGCGCGCGGGAGGCTGAGGCGCGGCAACAACCGGCTGGGTCATGTGCGGCGCCATGCGCGGCGGAGCGGTCGCCGAGGGCGGAGGCGAGACTTCGTGCCGCGCGAGATCGCTCTGCGCGCGTTTGTGCTCGACGGCCCACCACGCCAGCGCGGCGAGCACGGCGACGATCGCGATCAGCAGAAACGCGCCGCGGTCGACGCGCGCGTAGGCGGGCGGGATGCCCCTCTTCTTCGGCTGCTGACGCTCGATCGACGGAACCGCCGGCTGCACGAGACGGTCGAGATGGACGCTCTTCTCGATGCGGTCATCCCCCGCCGCGGCGAAGTTGTAGCGGTTGACCATCTCGTCGCAGTTGAGGCCAAGGTAGCGCGCGTATTCGCGGACGAAACCGCGGGTGAAGACGGGAGCAGGAAGCGTGCGGTGGTCGTTGCGCTCGATCGCCTCGAGGAAGCGCTTGCTGATCTTGGTGGCATCGGCGATTTCCTTGAGCGAGATACCGCGGATCTCACGCTCCCGCCGCAGCTCATCGCCGAATGACGCGAGCTCAGAGTGCGCCTGCGGCTCCTGATCCGGCATCGGTTCGGTCATTTTAGTCAATCTGTGCGGCACCCGCGGACAATTCATGCCCCGGAATCCGCTCGATGCAACGGCGCAGATAGACGGACGTCGAGGGGTTTTCGTGCAGCGAAACGAGGTCGCGCCGCGAGAGGAACCGGAGCTGCGACGCGGCGACGGCTCGCGGCGTCAAAGGATTGAGCACGAGCGCTTTGCGGATCGCATAACGAAACGACCACTTCTTGTCTGCGGCGAGCATCGAGAGCTGATCGACCGTCGCCTGTGTCGAGGCCGCCAGCGCGAGCAGGTCGTCCTCGCGCAGACGCTGGTTGACGAGGAGCGCTTCGAACACGCGCGGATCGGGATCGAAGATCAGGACCTTGATCAGGGCGGGACTGCAGCGACGGGCGGCCGAGATCCGCTCCCCCAGCGAGAGCTTGCCGACGCGCGTGAGGAGCACGGTGTCGATGGCGCGCCGCACCTGTGCCGGGACAGTCACCTCCACCGAGAGCCGCACGAGGTCCGGCCAGTACAGGTAGTGGATGAGCTTGGTCGAATACGCCAGCGGGGTCTG
>DASWBH010000174.1:0-16684 GCA_036390755.1 Thermoanaerobaculia bacterium | reverse complement strand
TGTTCTGGTCGATTTCTGGGCTCCCTGGTGCGGACCGTGCCGCATCATCGGACCGATCGTCGAAGAGCTCGCTCCGTCGTATCAGGGGAAGGCGATCATCGCGAAGATGAACGTCGACGACAACCCGGGGGTCGCACAGAAGTTCGGCGTCACCTCGATCCCGACTCTCATGATGTTCAAGGACGGCAAGCTCGTCGACCGCGCCGTCGGCGCGATGCCGAAGAGCGAGCTGCAGAAGTTCATCGATCGCAATCTTTGAGCTCTGAGCCGTTAGCTCTCAGCTTTCAGGAGGACGCCCTCGGGCGTCCTTTTTTATTGCGGGCGAGGGGCCCCTCATCCGCGGCTTCGCCGCACCTTCTCCCCGCTCCGCGGGGCGAAGGGGGTCCTCCCTCTCCCGCGCGCGGGAGAGGGTGGCGCGAAGCGCCGGGTGAGGGCCGCTCCTGACGCGATCAAGGCGCGAGCTCGCGGCTGCCATGTGACAGCGACTCGACGCCATCCTCCCGCACCACGAACGTGTCTTCGATCCGCACGCCGATCTCGTTCTCCGGGTAGTAGAGGCCGGGCTCGATCGTGAGGACGTCTCCGACCTCGACGAGATCGCGATTCGACGGCTGCAGCGCGAACGACGGCTTCTCGTGAATGTCGAGACCGACGCCGTGGCCGAGGGAGTGGACGTAGCCGGAGAGGGTGGCGGGATCGCGGCGCGTCGTGGCGTGGCCCCGCGCTTCGAACAGATCGCAGACGAGCGCCTGGTACGACGCCGCGGGCGTGCCTGGACGCATGGCGTCATGCGCGCGTTCGAACGCGTCGAGCACCTGCGCGTGAATCGTTCGCAGCTCTTCGGGAATCCGGCCGATGCAGAACGTGCGCGTCAGGTCGAAGAAGTAGCCGGTCGCGCGATCGGCGGGGAAGATATCGATGACGAGCGGCATGGACGTCCGCACGACCGCGGTCGCGTCGCCGCGCGAGTGCGGCACTCCGGCGTCGCGGCCCTGCGACACAATCGTCTCGTGGTCCTCGATCATGCCGAGGCGCGTGATCTCGGAGGTGATGAAGGTTTTGAGGTCGCCGATCAACAGACGGCGTCCGCCTTCGCATTCGCGCAGCATCGTCCGCACGCCCGCCACAACCTCCTCGGTCCGCGCGCCGGTCGAGCGGATCGCCTCGATCTCGCGTTCGTCTTTGCGCTTCCGCGCAAGCTGAATGAGGTCCTCTCCGCCCGAGCCCACGCGCCACCCCCGCGCTCGCAGCTCGTCGCTGATCCCGGTGTAGAGATGCGCTGGGACATTGCCGAAGAACGCGACGGAGTCGCTCGCGCCGAGCTCGCGGAGGACGCGATCGAAGAACTCGCCGTACGCGGCGATCGGGTTGCGTGCGTTCCGAAAGATGGCGTCGAATTCGAAGTCGTGAACGCCGCGCGACTCGAGACCGCTCGCCGCAGCCTCGTCGCGCTCCATGGGATAGGCGATGAGCACGGGCTCGCGCCCTGCGACTTTCACGGCGTAGCCCTTCGTGAGCTTCGCGCCGCGGGAGATCCAGCGGAAACTCGAGTGCATGGACTCGTGCAGCGGGACGATGAGCGCGGAGAGACTCCGCGCAGTCATCAGAGGATCGAGATCCGTCAACATCGGATCTGATGGATAGGTGTCGCCCCCCGCGCGAGATGGGTCGTAACGCGCAAGGCGTCGGGCGTTCTCAACGCGGAGGGCGGCACCGCCACGCAGCATATAGCAGAATGCGCGCATGGTCGCGGTGAAGGTGGCGACGTACAACATCCAGGGGCACGCGGCGGCGCGGCGATCGGATCACATTCCTAAAATCGCCGAAGTCATCGCCGCGATCGGTGCTGATGTCGTGGGGCTACAGGAAGTTCACTGCCGCACGCGCGCTTCGGTGATCGATCAGGGGCAACAGCTCGCGGAGCTCACCGGTTACCGTCTCGTGTTCGGACGGAGCTGCTCGATCGACGGGGGCGACTACGGCAACGCCGTGCTCACCCGGCACGACATCGCCGCGTCGCACGTGTATCCGCTGCCCGGCTCGGGCGAGCCGCGCTCGCTGCTGCAGACCGACATCGCGAAGAACGGCGCGCAGTTCACGTTCTACGTGACGCACCTCGCGGCATGGGGCCGGCTGTTGCGAGTGGCGCGGTTGCGGCAGATCGGAGAGCTCGGCGACATCGTCGCGCGCGGTTCGCTGCCGCACGTTCTTTGCGGCGACTTCAACGTGCCCCCCGGGGCCGAGGAGCTGAAGACGCTGTTGAGCCACGGGCATCTGCGAGTGTGCGGCACTCTCGGCGAGGCCACGTTCCCGATGACGCGGCAGCGCCTCGACTACATCATGTGCGACCCGCAGTGGGAGTACGTCTCGAGCGAGGTCGTCCGGCGCGGGCCGTCGGACCACTGGCCGTTCGTTGTCGACCTGAAAATGCGCGCGGAGTAGAGGCGAGTAGACTCTCCGCTGATGCCCCGCGAAGCTCCCCACGTCCCGATGATCGCGCTCGACACCCTCTGGATCCAGGTCGCCGGGACGCTGTGCAATATCGCGTGCACGCACTGCTTCATCTCGTCGTCGCCGGCGAATCACTCGCACGAGATGATGACGCTCGCCGACGTCGAGCCCTGGCTCGCCGAAGCGCGCCACCTCGGCGTGAAGGAGTACTACTTCACCGGCGGCGAGCCGTTCATGAATCGCGACATGCTCGCGATCCTCGAGGCCACGTTGCGACAAGGGCCGGCCACGGTGCTGACGAACGGCATGCTGCTGCGCGCGGAGACGTGCAGCCGGCTCCGCGAACTGTTCGACGGGAGCGAGTACTCGCTCGACATCCGCGTCTCGCTCGACGGCTACGATGCCGCTTCGCACGATGCCATCCGCGGCCGCGGCGTCTGGGACAAAGTCATGGACGGGCTGCGCAATCTCGCCGGCGTTGGCCTCAACCCGGTGATTACCGTGACGACCGCGGCCGAAGGTGTGGACAGCAGCGAAGGACGGGCGCGGTTCCTCGGTCTGATTCGCGGCTTCGGCTTCGACAAGCCCCGCCTGAAAATCCTGCCGCTCTTCCGCATCGGTGCCGAAGAGCGTAGGACGCGTGCGTATGCGGATTGGGAGCGGATCTCGTCGGAGATGCTGGAAGACAGCGACGCAAGCGTGCTGCAGTGCTCGTCGTGCCGCATGGTCACGAGCAAAGGTGTGTACGTTTGCCCGATTCTCATCGATCAACCCGACGCGCGCATGGGCCGCACGCTCGCCGAGACGCTGCGCCCGTTCCCGCTGAAATACGGCGCGTGTCACACGTGCTGGGTGGACGGCGTGACCTGCACGACGTGACGATGTCATCCTGAGCCGAGGAAGCGCGCCCAGATTCTTCGCGCTCTGCGGCGCTCAGAATGACAGGGGACCATGATCCGATTTGCCTTCATCGGCGGCATCTATTCGAACTACTGGGCGCTCCGCGCGACGCTCGACGACATCGCACGCCGCGGCGTCGATGCCACGTACTTCCTCGGCGACCTCGGCGCGTTCGGCCCGCATCCCGACCGCGTGCCCGAGCTGCTCATCGAGCGCGACATCCCCGGCATTCAGGGCAATTACGAGGAGTCGCTCTCATCGGGAGCGAGCGACTGCCACTGCGGTTACACCGATCCGCGCGACAACTACTACGCGCAGATCTCCTACGACTACACGTTCGCCAATACAGCCGGCGCGCTGAAGAGCTGGATGGGAACGCTGCCGCGCAACATTCGCTTCGATGCCGGCGGCAAGCGCTTTCTCCTCGTCCATGGCTCGCCGCGGCGAATCAACGAATTTCTCTGGCGCTCGACATCCGCGGAGGCGTTTCTCGAGAAGCTCTGCGGCGACCACGACGCGGACGTCATCGTCTGCACGCACACCGGTCTGCACTGGCACAAGCAACTTCCGTCCGGGAAGCACGTCATCAACGCCGGCGTGATCGGCCGTCCGGCGAACGACGGCCGCACGAACGTGTGGTACGCGCTCGTCGAGGTGGACGGCAGCCGTGTCGGCGTCGAATTCGTTCCGATCGACTACGACCACCACCGGCTCGCCGCCGAAATGCGCGCGGAACGCCTGCCGGAAGAGTTCGTTGATACGATCCTGACGGGGTGGTGGACGACCTGCCTGGAGATCCTGCCCGCGAAGGAGCGGGCATCGGGCAAGCATTAGACCCGCCGACCGACGGATGCAGCCGGAAGAGACAACCGACCGACGTTACATGCTGACGCTCGCCCTCGGCGCGCTCGGCGTGGTCTACGGCGACATCGGCACGAGCCCTCTGTACGCGTTTCGCGAATGCTTCGCCGAGCATTACGGCCGGCAGGTTGCGCCGACTCCCGGCAACGTCCTGGGCATCCTGTCGCTGATCTGCTGGTCGCTCGTCGTGGTCATCTCCATCAAGTACCTCGTGTTCGTCATGCGTGCGGATAACCGAGGGGAGGGCGGGATCCTGGCGTTGATGTCGCTGGTGAGGCCGAAGGCGTCGAAGCGCCGCGGGCTGCTCATCGCGCTCGGACTGTTTGGATCCGCGCTGCTTTACGGCGACGGCATGATCACGCCTGCCATCACCGTGCTCGGCGCCGCGGAAGGTCTGGAAGTGGCGACGCCGGTCTTTACGCCATATGTCGTGCCGCTGACCGTCGTCGTGCTGATCGTCCTGTTCATGGTGCAGAAATACGGGACGGCGCGGATCGGCGCGCTGTTCGGGCCGGTGATGATGGTCTGGTTCTTCGTCATCGCTGTCCTCGGGCTGATCAACGTCGTGCACACGCCGCGCGTGCTCGCCGCGGTGAATCCGCTGTACGGAATCGAATTCCTGCTGCTGCATCGCACCGCCGGCTTTCTCGTCCTCGGCGCGGTCTTCCTCGTCGTGACCGGCGGCGAGGCCCTTTACGCAGACATGGGCCACTTCGGCGTGAGGCCGATCCGGCTGGCATGGTTCACCGTTGTCTTCCCTTGCCTGCTGATCAATTACCTCGGCCAGGGCGCGCTTCTGCTGCGCGAGCCGAAGGCGATCGCGAATCCGTTCTTCCATCTCGCGCCGGACTGGGCGCTCTATCCGCTCGTCGGCCTGTCGACGATGGCCGCAATCATCGCGTCGCAGGCCGTGATCTCGGGCTCGTATTCGCTCACGCGGCAGGCCACGCAGCTCGGATATCTGCCGCGCATGCGGATCCGCCACACGTCCGCGCGCGAGATCGGCCAGATCTACATTCCGTCGGTGAACTGGGTACTGATGATTAGCGCGATCGGACTCGTCATCGGATTCGAGAAGTCGACGAACCTCGCCGGCGCGTACGGCGTCGCGGTCACGGCGACGATGGGCATCACCACGCTGCTGCTGGCGATCGTCGCGCACGAGCGATGGCAGTGGTCGCCTGGCGCCGTTGCTGCGTTCGCGGTGCCGTTCCTCATCATCGACCTGTCGTTCTTCGCCGCGAACGTCGTGAAGGTGTTCGAGGGCGGATGGTTCCCCCTGCTCGTCGGCATCTCCGTCTTTACGCTGATGAGCACGTGGCGGCGCGGCCGGATCATTCTCAGCCAGCGTATCGCGGAGACGGCGATCACGGAAGAAGACTTCCTGCGCGATCTCGCGGCGAAGCGTGTGCCGCGCGTCGCGGGGACGGCGATCTTCATGTCGCGCATGTCGGACGGGATTCCGACCGCGCTCCTGCACAACCTGAAGCACAATAAGGTTGTCCACGAGCGTGTCGTGCTGCTCACGGTCGACATCGAAGAGACGCCCACGCTTTCTGAAGAAGAGCGCTACGAGTGGAAGGAGCTCGGCCACGGCGTGTACCGGCTGACGACCCGCTTCGGCTTCATGGAGGATCCCGATCTCCCCGGATTGCTCGACCGCCTCGGACCGAAGCCGCTCGCGTTTCCGCGCATGGCCACCAGCTACTTCCTCGGACGCGAGACACTCGTGCCGACCAAACGTCCCGGAATGGCGATCTGGCGCGAGCACCTTTTCGCGTGGATGAACCGAAACTCGGCGAGCGCGTCTACGTTCTTCTCATTACCCGCGAATCAGGTCATCGAGCTCGGAGCGCAGGTCGAGCTCTGAGGAGGCGCCATGCTGGGAACGTCGAAACTCATTGCATTTGTCGGCACGACGAACGGGGACCGCGCGCGGCAGTTCTATGCGAACGTCCTCGGATTGAAGTTCATCGCTGACGAGACGTACGCGCTCGTCTTCGACGCGAACGGCGTCATGATCCGCGTCTTCAAGTTGGATGTGCTGACGCCCGCGCAATTCACGGTCCTCGGCTGGGGCGTCGACGACATTCACGCCACGATCAAAGGGCTGCGCGCAAAGGGCGTCACGTTCGAACGCTATCCACACATGCAGCAGGACGAAACCGGCGTCTGGGTGTCGCCGAGCGGCGCGAAGGTTGCGTGGTTCAAGGACCCGGACGGCAACGTCCTTTCGCTGACGGAGTTCTGATGCCATTCAAGAGTCAGGCGCAACGCCGCAAGTTCGCCGAGCTGCTCGTCAAGGGCGAGATCTCGCCGGAGACATTCGAGGAGTGGAACCGCGAGACGGGGAGCGCGAAGCTGCCGGAGCGTGTCGAGCACAAGGCCGCGAAGAAGCGCGCCGCGAAGAAACAGAGCGCGACGAGAAAACGGGCCTCGAACAAGCGGAGCGCGAAGCCGGCTGGCAGGAAGAAGAGCGGGTCTGGGAGAAAGTGACGGAGCTCGAATCACGAAGCGTCGCGATCGGAACAACGTTCGGAAACGCAACAGCCAGGTGTCGCTGCGGTTAGACGAGGCGGAGATTTGGACCGAAGACTAGGCTCAGCAGGCCAGCAAAATCCATGTGATGCCGACAGCGATGTACACCCAGGGCGAGGCCGTGACGGCGGCCATGCTACTTTGTCTTCCGCGGATATGCGGAACGTGCGGCGCCAGATTTCGCCGCAGCCGACAGCGAGCGCGCCGCTCTGGTGACACGGAGTAGCGGTTTTGGCAACGATGAAAGTGCGCGCACACCTGCCAGCTTCGAACCGAGCTTCTGCTTCTGAACGTCTAAGTCGTACCGCGCCTGGAGATTCAGCCAGAACATCTCGGATGTTCCAAAGAACTTTGCAAGACGCAACGCCGTGTCCGCGCTGATCGCGCGGTGGCCGTGGATAATTTCGTTAATCCGGCGTGGCGGTACGGCCGTTTCTTTCGCAAGCCGGTACTGCGTAATGCCGAGAGGTTCCATGAACTCCAGCAGTAGGATTTCGCCGGGATGCACAGCTGAAAGCGACTGGCCCATAATCTGATCCTTTAGTGATAATCGACGATTTCCACGTCGTAGGCATGGCCGTCACGCCAGACGAAGCACACTCGCCACTGATCGTTGATTCGTATGCTCAATTGCCCCGCACGATCGCCGCGGAGTTTCTCCAGTCTGTTCGCTGGTGGAACGGACAAGTCGTTGAGAGTTGTCGCGGCGTCCAGCATGCGCAGCTTGCGAAGGGCGACGCGCTGAAGATCACCCGGCAGCTTGCGGGAGCGCTGCAGCGCGAAGAGCTTCTCGGCCTCGCCGTCCGCCCAGGTACGTATCACCTCAGGTGGAATAGTAACGCACGACGTTATTAACGTCCAGCGTTATCCGGGATTCCGTCCGTCCATCGGATCTCCTGTTCAGCTGCGTGGCCCGTCCCAAGAGCTTAGCGGTTTGTCGCGTCCGATCGCAACAACATCGGGCGGGGAAGAGGATAGTCTTTGCAGTGAAGTTGGTCGTCTGGGATATCAAGCTCAGCGGCGAGCGTAGCGAGTCCGCTGCAGCGCGTGTTGTCAGGCGACCCGCGGATCGAGAAGACACGGGGCCTGCCCCACATCGGTATCGTGGAGCTTTCGGAACCTGATGAATTCAACCGGCGCGCCGTTATGGACGATCATCGCCGAGCGAACGCCATCAGAGGGGAACCGGGGGGATGAATGATCTCCTGACCTTGGAGAGCGGCGTCGAGGTCATCCACCTCAAAGGCGACATGTGGAACATTGCGAATGAGTTCTTGAAGGGGACTGTCGTTCTCGAACCGCATCCACTCGACACCGTAGGGGCTGGTGCTGAAGCCGGAGACGTGGAGACCAAACGGTTTCAGATGCGTCTCGGGGTCGTGCACGACGCTGCTGGGGATTCCGATGTGGTGGAAACGCCATCCGAGTTGTGCGACTACAGGCGGTAGTTCGTGGTCGAGCCGCCGAGTGAAGCGCAGGCCCTTGGGATGTTGGGTGAAGTTGTGGTGCATGAGGTCCTCGATGTGTGTTCAAGTATGAGAGTCAGGTCGCCTGACAGCGTATGAGTTCGGCGGCAACACCGGGCGAACGCCCGGGTGTTGTTCCCTGCAACGAGGGGTTCAGGGTTTCAGGTTGTAGGACGCGGCCATCGGGCCGGCGCCGGCCTGGTACTTGCGGGCGCGGGCCAGTTCGGCGATCTGGCGGATTGGGCTTACCCCGATTTCGTGGACACCTGAGGATGTGCAAAGGAGTCCACGATGGGAAAGAGTCGAAAGTGATATTCACGTGAGTTGCAAGAGCAGTTGGTGCGACTGGCTCGATCGGGTCGACCGGCGAAGGAACTGGCGCGAGGGTACGAGCCGTCGGAGCAGACGATCCGCAACTGGGTCAAACAAGCGGAGCTCGACGAAGGAAGTCGCAGCGACGGTCTGAAGACCGACGAGCGCGAAGAGCTGGCCCGGCTGCGTGGAGAGAACGCACGGCTGAAGGAAGAGCGAGAGATTCTGTCAAAAGCCGCGGCCTGGTTCACACAGGAGACCGAGAAGAAGTCGAAAGGATCTTCTCGTTCGTGAGTGCGCACCAGGCCATGTTTTCGATCTTCTACAATACGCGGCGCCGTCACTCCGCGCTCCACTACGAATCACCAGTTCAATTCGAAAGTCGTCAGGCGGCGATCGCGTGACCCAATATCAACATCTCCACGAAACCGGGTCAACTCCAGTCGCCGCTCCTTACACCACCGAATGCCGAATCATGGAGCCGCAGGATGCGACTTTGGCGATGCGGAAGCGCGTATGATGCATTCCCCACCGATCCATGACGCATGGAACTCCATGATGCGCCGATGATTCAACGTCGGAGGGCGGGTCCCGCCGTTTGCGCGACATCGACAACCATGAGCGCAAATACACAGCCCCTGACCGCCCTGCCGCGTGCGGTTCGGCATCTCCCTAACGACGGGTCACATCCAACGTCGCAAGATCTGGCCGGGAAGTTCCTTGGGAATCTCGTTGTCCTGCTGCTGCTGCTGCTGGCCGGCGGGACCGCACGAGCCGCCTCCGACGCTCCGCACATCGATTCGATTGCGCCAATCCAGGGCCCGACCGCGGGAGGGACGGTCGTGACGATCACCGGCAGCGGATTCGCGCAGGGCACCGCCGTCCGCTTCAACAGAAACGCCGGAATCAACGTCCAGATCCTCAGCCCCTCGCAGGTTCAGGTGACGACGCCGCGACTGGGGGAAGGACCTTTCGCTACGGCCCTGGCTGCGGTTCGCTTGTCCAACGGCTCTGGACAGACCTTCACCGAGTTCCTTTACCTGCCTCCGACGCTCGACGAAATCGGACCCGGTGACGTCACCACCATCGCCGGAGTTGGCAATTTCGTCGGAGAAGGCCGCCTGGCAACGCAAGCCATCGTGGAAGCCCAGGGCACGGCGTTCGATGCGGAGGGAAATCTCTACCTGGGCGAGGAAAACGGAGGACAGGTCAGGAAGATCGATCAGAGCGGCAGGATCACCACCATCGCGGGTACTGGAGTCATCGGCTTTTCCGGCGACGGCGGCCCGGCAACCGATGCCCAGTTCAATTGGCCGGCGGGACTGGCGGTCGATCGCTTCGGCAACATCTTCATCGCCGATAGTTTCGGCAACAATCGAGTCCGCAAGATTGACGCTCTTACCGGCATCGTCAGCACCATCGCCGGCAGCACTCAACCTGACCACGGCGGGGGCTACGGCGGCGACGGAGGGCCGGCGACGCAGGCGCAACTGAACACCCCAACGGGTTCCGTGGCGGTGGATGCCCAGGGAAACGTGTATGTCCTCGATGCGGGGAACCAGCGGGTGCGCAAGATCGACACATCCGGCATCATCACGACCCTTGCCGGTAGTGGTGCAAACGGTTTTTCCGGCGACGGCGGCCCGGCGACACAAGCCTCCTTCCGCTTGAATCCATCCGCTCGGCCCGGTGGGTCCTTGGCCCTGGACTCTCTCGGAAACCTCTACGTCCTGGACTGGGACAATCACCGAATTCGGCGTGTTGGATTGGATGGCGTAGTGAGCACCGTCGTTGGAGGAGGATCCATTCGGCCCAATGACGGTGTCTTAGCAACTCAGGCGAACGTATTTCTCTCCGCCCTCGCCGTTGATCGCCAAGACCGGGTCTTGTTTTCCGACAATTGGACAGTCTGGCAAGTGCAATCGAACGGTTCGCTCCGCCGGCTCGCCGGCACCGGGTCCCCGGGATTGTCGCCCGACGGCATTCTGGCGCGGGATGCTTCGATGATCCCGATCAATATCTCGGTGGCTCCCAACGGAGACATTTTCGTGAGCGAGCGCTCCGCGAAACGGATTCGCCGCATCGATGCCGTCACCGGTGTTCTGACCACTGCCGCGGGAATCGGGCCCGCCACGATCGGTGACGGTGGAAGCCGGGCTCTGGAGACCGTTTTCGAAGACATCGGCAATCTGACACTCGACAACGCGGGAGACATCCTGGTCGTTGAGCCACGGGGCAGCCATCGCATTCGCAGGATTGACCGGGCGGGCCGCATCGTGACTGTGGCGGGCATGGGCGTGGAGGCGATTCAGGGCTTCTACCATGAAGGCGTCGAAGCACTCCATGCCGGCATGGCGCCGGTCAGCGTCGATACCTTTGCCAGCGGGAACATCGTCTTCACCGACTTCTGCTCTGTCCGGCGTATCGGAACCGACGGGTTGATTCGCACTGTGGCAGGACCACTCACGCAGATCCAGAGCTGCGGATATTCGGGTGACGGAGGTCCGGCTACAGCCGCCCAACTGGCCGAGGGACAAGGGGTCCTGAAGGTGGACGGCCAGGGGAACATCTTCATCGCTGATCTCTTCAACCATCGCGTCCGGCGGGCAGACGCGGCGACGGGCATCATCACCACGTTTGCGGGCAGCGGCCCCGCCGGAAGCGACCAGGGCGGTGGATTCGCGGGCGACGGCGGCCCCGCGACCCAGGCTTTGCTGAGCGGTCCTTCCGATGTTGCCCTCGAGATCAAGAGGAACATCTGCATTGCGGACACCGGGAACTTCAGCGTCCGCTGCGTGGACCCGCAGGGGATCATTAGCACGGTGGCGGGGCATGGACCCGCCTACCCCGGTGATGGCAATCCCGGCACCGGGGTCACGCTCAACCCATACCGAATCGCCTTCGACCCAACAGGAAACATGTACATCAGCGATGCCGCGGACGGGCGCATCCGCAGGCTGGATGTCAACGGAATCATCTCCACGGTCGCCGGCAGCGGCAGCCGAGGGTTCTCCGGTGACGGCGGCCCGGCCCTGCAGGCGCAATTCGACTACGGCTCAGGCCTGGCGATCGACGGGCAGGGCAACATTCTGTTGTTCGACGGCGAGAACCGGCGGATCCGGGTCGTCAAACAGGGAGCCATCATCGCGCCCCCGGACGCCCACGCAGAGGCCACCCTCGGCACGCCTCAGTCGGCGCCGCTCTGGACGCTGTTTCCCTCGCCGCTGGAAGTGACCGTGAAGGCTTCCTGGGGCACTCCGGCGCCGGGCGTGCGCGTCGATTTCTCAGCGCCAACATCCGGCGCCTCATGCGTGTTCTCCAACGACATGCGGACGATCAGTATCTTGACCGATCGGAACGGCAAAGCCACCGCCTCCTGCAGAGCGGCGTTCCAGGCGGGCTTCTATACCGTCACCGCAACACCGCTGGGGTCGGGGCAGGCGAGTTCGTTTTCCCTGACCAACACGCCGTCTACAGGTGGCAAAAGGAGAGCGGTGCGGCCGTGAGAAGAGGCGCCATCGAAGCAGAGTTGGTCTCGGTCGACACGAGGCAGACCGCGGTCTAGCGTTGTTTTGGAAAGGCGAACAGGCATGCGCAGCGCGATCCGACCGCGGCATCTTGTGGCTCGAAGCCTCGGGGCACACTGAGGACGAAGAGCCGCGTTGAGCCGATCGCGAACTCCGTAACGTACTGCATGCACAATCGGCCGCGATTGCCATTGACGCGCAACGTTGTACTGCCGGGATGTTCTCCTTTGAGGACCTTGGCGACCGAGACCTCCATCGCCACGGGAACGCGGCACCAACGAAAACACGAATGGCTTGATTCGTCAGTACCTGCCGAAACGGACCTCGATGCGTACGGTCACGCAGTCACGATGCAACGCCGTCGCAGCAGCGTTGAACAACCGGCCGCGCAAACGCTATCAATTCCGAACACCGTTAGAACGCCTCCAGAAACATTTCGAGATCGGCGTCGATCACCGATATGCTTCGCGAACCGTCAGTGTTGCAGTTCAAAGTTGAAGCTAAGCTTCCCGAACCGTCAGTGTTGCAGTTCAAAGTTGAAGCTAAGGGGGATAAGGGCGGGCTCGCTCGGGCCATGCGCGTTACCGAACACTCGTTGTCGCCGAATCTGCCGGACCTCGGGGCAGTGGAACCGCGTTGAACACGATTGACCCGTCGCACTCCTGGCTGCGAGGGATCTCGCGCAGAATTCATGGTCTGAGAGTCTCTCTCGCCGTAATCGCTGGCAAGCTTTTCTTCGTCCTGTAGAGCCGGCCGCACTCCGCGTCAGTCGTTATTGCGCCGTCCCGAGTCGAACTCGCTCATCCACAGATCGTACGGGCCGGCGAAGTAGCTCCAGAACTTCTCGTCGAGCCGCGGAAACAGATACTCCGGCGCGTTCTGTTCGATGTGGCGGCGGAAATGCGGCTTCGCTCCATCGGCATCGACGAAGCCGTATTCGTCGGCGAGGTCGCATGCGGCGAACACGCGTCCTGTTTTGTTCATGACGTTCGCGTCGGCTGCGAGCGCGACGACCGCGCGGCCGACGTACATCGGCGTTTCGGATGCAATCCAGTGCGGATCCTTCTTCGCGCCGTCGCGCCAGTTCTCTTCGGTGACGCCGAAATGCTCGAGCATGCGTTCGGAACGGAGAAAACCGGGCGTCACCGCGATCGAGGCGATGCCGTGGCGCCGCAGCTCCTGCGCCATCGCGAAGGCGAGCCGGATGACCGAAGTCTTCACGAGGTCGTAGTAGATGTTGCCGCGGTAGTACATGCCTTCGCCGTCCGTGATCTCGACGATGAGCCCGGCGCCGCGGCCGAGCATCAGCGGGATCGCGTAGTGGCTCGTGATGATGTGCGTGTCGATCGCGCGCTCGAGCATCGTCAGACCTTTCTTCAGGTCCGCTTCCCAGATGCGTTTGCCCCATTGCGTGAGCTCATCGCCGCCCCAGACGTCGTTCACGAGGATGTCGAGGTGCCCGGCATCGCGTCGAATGCGGGCAATGACATCGCGGACCTGCTTCGGATCGGTGTGATCGGCGCGGACCGCGATGAGCTCGCTGGTTTCCTCGATGCTCCGCCCCGTGCCGTAAACGGTCGCGCCTGCCTCGGCAAGAGCGCGTGCGATTCCGCGACCGGCGCCGCGAGTCGCACCGGCGACCAGCGCGATTCTTCCGTCGAGATTCTTCATGGAGGACAGTATCGGGACCGTTTCATGACACCTGTTGTCGTATTCGGGAGTAAATTGACGTCGCGACGGAAAGAAGGTGCCCATGCGCACGCATGCAGCCATTGCTGTCCTCACGCTCCTGTCGATCGCCGCGCCGGCCCTGGCGCAGACGGTCCATCCCACCGGCTCGATGATGCACGCGAGGCAGGGGCACACGGCGACACTCCTCGCCGACGGCCGCGTCCTCGTCGCCGGCGGACGCAATGAGATGGAGGTTCCCGCCGTAGCGGAGATCTTCGACGAGCGGATGCAATCGTTCTCGAGCAATGCCGCGCTCGTCGTACCGCGCTCCGATCACACGGCGACGTTGCTCGCGGACGGCCGCGTCCTGATCGCGGGCGGCATCGATGAAATGGGTGCGATTGCAGCCGCGGAGATCTACGACCCGGCGATGCACAGCTTCACGCGCGTCGGCGACATGATGACGCCGCGCGTGTTCCACACGGCGACGCTGCTTCGCGACGGCCGCGTCCTGATCGCCGGCGGCGTCGGACCCATGGGCATGCTGATGACCGCCGAGATCTTCGATCCGGTGACGGACACGTTCTCGATGACGCCGTCGATGATGCTGTCGCGTTCGAAATCGACGGCCACGCTGCTGCCGGACGGCCGCGTGCTCATCGCCGGCGGCGGCGTGATAACCATGATGGGAATGATGGAAATGATGGGGATGCAGCAACTCGACTCGTCATCCGAGATCTTCGATCCGGCCACGGGAGTGTTCTCCGTGGGCGCGCCGACGATGACCTACCGCTCCGGCCACACGGCCACGCTCCTGCCGAACGGTACCGTGTTCGTCCACGGCGGAACTTCGGTCGACGCGCTCAGCGAGATCTTCGATCCCGCGCGCGGCACATTCTCGACTGCCGCGCAGATGGGCGCGATGCGGATCGGCCACACCGCCTCGCTTCTGCCGAGCGGCGAGGTTGCCGTCATCGGCGGCGAGTCGATGATGGCGCAGATGGTCTCGATGATCGAGACGTTCGAGACCCCGTCGCGCACGTTCCGCGCCCCGGCCGCGCTCATGGATCCGCGCGTGCTGCACAGCGCCGTGACTCTGCCGAGCGGCAGCGTGCTCGTCGCCGGCGGCGTGGATGCCTCGATGATGACGGTCGCCACTGCGGAGATCTACACGCCGGCACCTGTGCGAAGGCGGGCCGTCCGGCCGTAGTTCAAGACAGCCGGATCCGCGGTGCCTGCGCGTCGGATCAGAACTGCTTCTCGAGCCATGTCGCAATCGTGTACGAGAAGTCGACGAACGTCAGCTCCTGCAAATTCAGCCTTAATTCAGAGCAGATCTGCGGCAGCTCCCGTCGAAAACTTTCGTAACGTTCGTAGATCTCCGCTCCTCCAGGAATGTTCCTTTCACGCGATTCGCTCCTGAGCCAGTCGCGAACCGCCGTCACGGCGACCTTCGGATCGTCGGAATGCGATTGAATGTCCTGTCCCGCGATATCCGAGATGTACTTCTGAAACTGATACCGTGTCGATTCGAATATCAGGAATGACTTGTCTGTATGTTTGCCGCTATAGAGCTTACAGCCGATACCATGCCCAGCTCGAAAGGCATGTTGAATCGAGGGAGCTCACTGGCCTCATCCAGCTCAGTACGTGACAGATCGTGAATCGAATAGCGGCTCTGCGAGATCAGGTCGGCGATCTTGTGAACTCGGATCTGACTCGAATCAAGCTTTTCGCGAGCGCACTTCGGCCGGAATCCCGCATCGTGAACGGCGAATACGATTGCTTCAAAAATCGGCGCGTACGCGTTGTCGAATGGGCAGTTGATGAATACATTGCGTTCGTATTCGGCAGCTGCCATTCGCAACTACGATCGTCTACGGACGACGGTGCTGACGGCCGTTTCGATGTTCTTGCGGCCGATCGTGCTCTGTTCGGTGGGAAACAGAATGAACCTGCCACTCCTCGCTTCGCGTGTTTGCCGGGAAGCGGGAGCCGTTTTCCGAGCCGCACGTCTGGCCGATGACGCTTTCCTTCTCGATGTGGCCATTCGATGTCCGTCCGCGTTTTATCGTAACACTTCATCAGGATCCGGCATTCTTGCGTGACGCGAGGGGTATCAAGCTCAGAAGAGCCGCACGCTCGATGCCTGTGCGTCGGCGAGCATGTCGAGGAATCTCGCGCGCATGATCTCGCGGGCGCCGAGCGCTTCCATGTGCGGCGTCATGACCTGGCAGTCGAGCCAGGCCGCGCCACGCGACTTCAGGTGATCGATCAGGAACAGCAGCGCGAGTTTCGACGCGTGCGGCGCGCGGTGGAACATGCTCTCGCCCGTGAACACGCCGCCGGCGTCGATGCCGTAAAGACCTCCGACGATGTGGTCGTCCTGCCACACCTCGACGCTGTGCGCGTCACCGGCGCGATGCAGCGCGAGGTACGCGGTGATGATGTCCTGATTGATCCATGTCCCATCCTGTTCCGGGCGCGGTACCGATGCGCAGGCTTCGACGACGTCGGCGAACGCGCGATCGATCGTGAACGTGTACGGCGCCGCCTTCGCCGCCTTCCGGGTGCTGCGTCCGAGGTGGAGTTGATCGAAAAACATGACGGCACGCCGTCGCGGCGAGAACCACGGCAGTGGAAGTCCTTCGTGGGGCCACGGAAAGATGCCGTGGCGATAGGCGTCGCGCAGCGTCTCGACGCGCAGGTCGGCGCCGACCGCGACGATGTCACTGCGCGCGTAGCGTGGATCGGGGAAGCGCGACATCAGTGCCTGCGACCCGCGACCTGATTCACGAATCAATACGATAGCGTGAGTTGGCCGTCCGCGGCGTCAACGACGGCGTTGCCGCCTTCGGAAAGTCTGCCGAACAACATCTCCTCGACGAGCGGCTCCTTGATCTTCGAGTGGATGAGCCGCGCCATCGGGCGGGCGCCGAACGCGCGGTCGTAGCCGTT
>DASWBH010000173.1:0-21434 GCA_036390755.1 Thermoanaerobaculia bacterium | reverse complement strand
GTCGCATCCGGCGATCTCGAGCCAGGACATCCGACGTTCGATGCCGCCGTAAAGGCCGCGGTCAAACACTTCCAGCACCTGCACGGACTCGAAGACGACGGCGTCGGCGGGCAGCTGACGATTCGCGAACTGAACGTGCCGCTTGCCGATCGCATCCGCCAGATCGAGATCAACCTCGAGCGCTGGCGCTGGCTGCCGGCGAGGCTCGGCGACCGGCACGCGATCATCAACCTTCCGGAGTTCAACCTCACCGTCGTCGAGAACGAGTGGCCGGTCCTCTCGATGCGGATCGTCGTCGGCAAAGACTTCACGCATCGGACGCCTGTGTTCAGCAGCGAGATCACGCAGGTCGTTTTCAACCCGTACTGGAACGTGCCTGACAGCATTGCCGATCGGGAGTTGTGGCCGGAGCAGCGCCGCGACCCAGGCTACTTCGCGCGCGAGCACATCGAAGTCCTGGCGGGCGGACGGCTGCGTCAGAAACCGGGACCGTGGAACGCGCTCGGATCGATCAAGTTCAACATTCCCAATCGCTACGCGGTCTATCTGCATGACACGCCGTCTCGCGAGCTCTTCTCGCGCGCCGTGCGCACGTTCAGCCACGGCTGCATGCGAGTCGAGAAACCGGTCGACCTTGCGTTGTACTTACTCCGCGACAATCCGGGTTGGACGAAGGAGCGGATCATCGAGCAGTCGAAGACGGGCGTCGAGCGCGCAATCGATCTGCGTAGTCCGCTCACGGTCCACGTTCTCTACTGGACCGCCTACGTCGACGGCGGCGAAGTTCACTTCGCTCCGGATATCTACGCGCGCGATCCGGCGCTCGACGCGGCGATGCGGAAGCGCGCGCCTCGATTCTAAATCACTCGATCGGCTGACTCGTGTTGCTCCATTCGACGAACGAGTCGTCGTACAGCGTCACGTCATCGCCGAGGTACTTCAGAGTGAAGAGGTGACCGAAGCCTGCATCCCCGGTCACCACGCGGCTGTGACACAGCCGCCCGCTCGCCTCGCTTTCCGCACGGCCATGACGTGACCCGCGTACGCGACGCAGTTCCGTCCCGGACCGACACTGTCCCTGGGAGGCCGGTATGCACACCGCGACGATCGGAACGATGCAGTCGCGCGAGCGGCGAATCGCGTTCGCTCAGGGAGTCTGGCGTCTCGTCGACCCCAAGATCGCGCTCGCCTCGCTCGTGCCTTTCATCGTCGGGACCGCGATCGCGCACGATCAGGGATCCGTCATCGATCCGCTCATCCTCACGGGTGTGTTTGCGGCGATTTTCCTGGTCGAAATCGGCAAGAACGCGATCAATGACCTGATCGACTACCGCTCCGGTGCCGATCTGGCCGTGAGCGAGGACGAACGCTCGCCGTTCTCAGGCGGCAAGCGCGTGCTGGTTGACGCACTGCTGACTGAGCACGATCTCGCCGGGATCGCATGGTTCGCGATGATTGCAGCCGGCGCGCTCGGAGGAGCCATGGCGATGCGGGCCGACAAGCCTGCGTTGCTGCTCCTCGGCGCTGCAGCGGCGGCGATCGCGGCGGCGTATTCTCTTCCGCCATTCAAGCTGTCGTATCGCGGGCTCGGCGAGACTGCCGTCTTTCTCACGTACGGTCCGGGGATCGTCATCGGAAGCGTGCTGCTCTTCGGCGGCCGCGTCACCCTTGACGTTCTCACGACCGCGGTGTGCCTCGGCCTCCTCATCGCCGGCGTGCTGTTTATCAATGAAGTGCCCGACGAGCGGGCCGACCGCAGCGCCGGCAAACGAACGCTCGTCGTGCGACTCGGCCGCGATACGGCGACGACTGTCTTCGGCGTGATCGCTGCTGCCGCGTTCGCGCTTCCGGTCGTTGTGTTCGCAATGGGCGGCTCGGTCGTGCTGCTGGGCCTTCTGGCCGCCGTCATACCGGCCGACTACGCCGTCTGGTCGCTCCACAAGGAGCGAGTCCGCCCGCCTGTCGCCGCGCAGACCGCGATGCTGGCCGCGTATGTCGTCGCGGGCGCAGGCGTCGTTTTCATGCTGTGGCTTGCGTCGATTTAGTTTGACCGTCACATCGGCGCGTGATGACTAACACGGCACCACCGTGTCGGCGGCAACCACGTTATCCATATCGCCAAACAAGGAGGACGTGGACCATGGACGCCACCTGGGAAAAGATCGTCGCGGAAAAGAAGAGCGGCGGGGTCGCCAGCACTCTCCTTCAGGTCCTCACTCTCGGAATCGCCGAAAAAGAGGAGCTGTGGGAAGTCGAGTACAAGAACAACAAGACCGGCGAAGTCGTCCGCGGGCTGGGAGCGACAGCTGACGAAGCCGACCAGAAGGCCCGCGCGAGATTCGAGCCGGCGAGGCCGGCGATGACCTCTGCGACGGTCTGATTTCGCTTCGCCAGCCGCCGGCATCACATAGCGTTGCGACGTGGCTCACCGCTACGGGTTCGCCATGGGCTGATCTTCGGCTCATGACGATCGCTTGTGACACAGACGCGACCGCGACCGCACTCATTGCGGTCAGTGCGGTCTTCCATTCGGTTGGCCGTGAGCTGATCTGCCTCGACGCCGGCCTGAACGTCGTGCATGCGTCGTCACGGGTGGAAACGATGATTGGCCCTGGTGCCGCGCCGATCGTCGGCCGGCCAGTGAGCGAAATCCTCGGCGAAGATCTCTTTGGACCCTCCGGAACACTACGGGAGCTCATCGAAAAAGGCGAGGTGCGCGAGGGCTGGCGCGCGGCGATGCGCACGAGTGATGGAGGCTCGCGAATCGTCTCCATTACCGCGGCGCCGTTTCTGGCGGACGATCTCGGCATCTGCGACCGCCGCGTGAAGTACGTCATCGTCCTCCGACCGACCGAGGAGGATCCGCTGGCAGGAACGTCGGCACCGACGGTGTTCTTCGGAATGATCGCGCGCTCCACTTCGATGGCGCGCATCTTCACGCTCGTGCAGAACCTGCAGGCGAGCGAGGCCACTGTTCTGCTGACCGGCGAAAGCGGCACGGGGAAGGAAGTCCTGGCGCGTGCGATCCATGCGAACTCAACGCGGCGGCGCGGACGGTTCCTGGCCGTAAATTGCGCCGCATTACCGGGCGAGCTCCTCGAGGCCGAGCTGTTCGGCCACGTGCGCGGCGCGTTCACCGGCGCTGTCCGCGATCGCGTCGGCCGATTTGAGCTTGCGAGCGGCGGCACGCTGTTCCTCGACGAGATCGGCGACATGCCTCTGCATTTGCAGGCCAAGCTGCTGCGCGTTCTGCAGGACCACACGTTCGAGCGTGTCGGCGAGAGTATTCCTCGATCGACCGACGCACGGATCGTTGCCGCCACCAACATCGAACTGCGGCGCGCGATCGCCGAGGGACGCTTTCGCGAGGATCTTTACTACCGGCTGCGCGTCGTTCCGATCGAGCTTCCGCCGCTGCGCACGCGGCGCGAGGACATCGAGCCGCTCGCGCATTTCCTGCTCTCGCGCGTGGCTGCGCATCACGGCCGCGAGGTCCGATTTTCGCCTGATGCGCTCAGGGCGATGCTGCGCTACTCGTGGCCCGGCAACGTTCGCGAGTTGGAGAATGCGATCGAGTACGGCGTTGCCGTTGTGCGCGGACAGACGATTCACGCCGAGGATCTGCCGCTGGAAGTAAACGAACCGGCCAGTGTCGCCGGGCCGGTGCAGCGGAGCGAATCCCCTGACGGCTTGCGCGCTGCGCTCGAGGCGCACCGCTGGAATCGGGAAACGACCGCGCGCGCACTCGGCATCTCCCGGACCACGCTGTGGCGGAAAATGCGCGAGTGCGGCCTCGCCGAGAGGTGAATCCTTTCCTCTGATTCCGGCTCTTCCCTGTTGAAAGGAGATCACTCATGAAAGGATTCTTCGCAACGAACGAGGGGACGATCGATCGCGTGCTCCGCGTCGTGGTCGGCATCGCCCTTCTGGCGCTCGTGGTCGTCGGACCGAAAACGCTGTGGGGTCTCGTCGGCATCGTGCCTCTGGCCACAGGCCTGATCGGCACCTGCCCGCTGTACTCGATCCTCGGCATTCGTACATGCCCTCTGACCCAGAGCTGATCGCGAGCGCCGGACGCGGTGATGACGCCGCGTTCGGCGAGATCGCAGAACGGCATCAGGCGGCGGTCTTCCGCTTTCTCCGGAGCATCGGCGCCGACGGCGCGAACGCAGAGGACGCGCTGCAGGAGACGTTTCTCGGGGCATGGCGCGGTGCGGCCGGATTTCGCGGCGAGAGCAGCGTGCGCGCGTGGCTGTTCACGATCGCGCGCAACGCGATGATGCGCCAGCACCGCCGGCGCGTCGATGAGCCGGCCGAAACCGAGTCGCTCTCCTCGCTCGGCGACGCGGCAGGGTGGGGAAGCGACGACGATCCGGAGCGCGATGTGATCGAAAGCGAGCAGCGGGCCCTTTTCCAGCGCGCGATGGGCCGCCTCAGCGCTGCCGATCGCGAGATCCTGCTTCTCCGCGATATCGAAGGACTAAGCGGCGAGGAGGCGGCCGCGGTGATCGGCGTCCCGATTGCCGCGATGAAGACGCGCCTGCACCGCGCCAGACTGCGGCTCGCCGCAAACGTGAGGAACGAATATGCCCGCGCATGAACGCATCGTCGGCGAAATGAGATGCAGCGAAGTCATGGCCGTGCTGTCCGACTACATCGACGGCACAGTCGATGTCGAGAACCGCGCGCGAATCGACGCGCACCTTCGCGGCTGCGATGTCTGCGAACGCTTCGGCGGCCAGTTTGCCGCGATCGTCGAAACGTTACGCCGTCAGCTGGCCGGCTCGGAACCGCTACCGGACGACGTGGCTCGCCGCCTTCGCGAGCGCCTGCGCGACGTCGGCGCGTAGGTCGTCGAGGTCCTCGCATCCGACCGACAGCCGGATGAGTCCCGGCGCGGTCGCGCCGCCCGCGTGCGTCATCGATGCCGGATGCTCGATCAGCGACTCGACGCCGCCGAGGGAGACGGCGAGAGTGATGATGCGGACCGAATTTAGGAGCGTGCGCGCCGCTTCTGCTCCGCCGTGCACTTCGAACGCGATCACCGACCCCGGGCCGGACATCTGCCGCTTCGCGAGCTCGTACTGCGGATGTGACGGCAGCCCGGGGAAACGGACCGACGCGACTTCAGGCTGCTGTTCGAGCCAGCCGGCGAGCGCGATTGCGTTCGTCTGAGCGCGCTCAACGCGCATGCCGAGCGTGCGGATGCCGCGCAGGACGAGCCACGCCTGGTGCGGATCGATCGTCGTGCCGAATGCAATCGCGGTCTCGCGCACCGCTTTGAGGATCGCTGCGTCCGACGTGACGATCGCGCCGGCGACCACGTCGCTGTGGCCGTTGAGCGACTTGGTCGTCGAGTGCACGACGATCTCAGCACCGAGCTCGATCGGCTGCTGCAGGAGCGGACCGGCAAATGTGTTGTCCACGACGAGGTGGATCCCCGCCGAGCGCGCGACGTGAGCCGCGGCCGCGATGTCGGCGAGATCGAGCGTCGGGTTCGCCGGCGTCTCGATGACCAGCAGGCGCGTATCGGGCCGGACGGCCAGGGCAATCGCTGCAGAATCGGCCGCCGGAACGAACGAGCAGGAGATGCCGAAGCGCGCCAGCCGCGTTTCGATCAGCTTCGCCGTCGCGCCGTAGAGCGGCTGCGTCGCGACGACGTGATCGCCCTGACGCAGCATCGCCAGCAGAACCGTGCTCATCGCTGCCATCCCGGTCGCGGTCGCGACGGCGCCATGTCCATTCTCGAGGGACGCAATCGCTTCCTCGAGCGCCTGCACTGTCGGATTGCCGAGGCGCGTGTAGATCGGACCGGACGACCGGCCGGCGAACCGCGCGGCACCTTCTTCGACGCTCGGCACCGCGAACGTCGACGTCTGGTAGATCGGAACCGATACGGCTCCGTGGTGGTCTTTCGGATCGAAGCCTGCGTGAATCGACGTCGTGTGGCGGCCGGTCTTTTCCTTCATTCGAAGCACCCCAACGATGCGCGTTCGGGGAGCGCATGGCTGAGGAGCTGCTCGACGGCCGTTGTGGCATCGGCGGTGTCGGTGAGGAACACGTCGATGTCGGATGCGAGGAGATCGTCGTACATGTGCGCTCCCATTCCCCGAGCGATCACGATCTCGCAGCCGGCGAGGGCGTCGAGGACAGCTTCATGTCTCGAGGCGCGCTGACCGGTTTCGCAATGACAGTCGTGATCGTGCTCATGCGTCGCGTCCCGGTAGCCGGCTGGCGCGACGGCACCGTTGTCGATGTCGTAGATCAGAAAGCCGCGCGCCCGGCCGAAATGAGCCGAAATGCTGGCGCGATCATCGGAGGGAATGGCTACTTTCATTAGTGCACCTCGTCACGTCGTGACGTTTGTGTGACTGCGTTGACGAATCGCTGCTCCGGCAGTGCGGACAGTACGATCACCGATCAACGGCATCGTGGGCCTGCCCACACCGGAACTCCGTTGACGTCGCGGAGCGTGATCGTGTCGGCGCCCTTCTTCACTTCAGCGGCGACCAGCATCTTGTCGACCAGCGAGCCTTTGACGTCGATGACGTCGCCGGCTGCGAAGGTCGTCTTCAGCTCGTCGATGTACCACGACGGCCCGAGGGCGACGTCGAGCTTGTCGGTCGCAGTCTGCAGAGTCAGATGTATCCCGCCGCCCATCGGCCGGCCGGTCTTGATGCGGTCGACGGAGACGATCGTGCCGCTGACCGCCTGCACTGTCTGCGGATCCCACATGCCGTTCATGTGGTTCATGCGGCCGCGCGGTTGTGCGAAGAGCGTTGCGGTGGAGAGAGTGAGGAGTGCGGTGAAGACGAGTAGCTTTCTCATGGCCGGCAACGTACTGCCGCCGCGCGGGCCTGTCATTGACGATCGTCAAGTCCCGGGAGTGATCGTTCCGCCGCGGCGCGCAGACGGACCGGATCAACGATCCGCAGACGGTGCCCGGTCGTGCGATGGATGATGCCCATGTGCTGCAGGCGTGACACGGCGCGCGACAGGTTCTCCGGCGCGATGCCGAGCGCGCCCGCGAGACTGGTCTGCCGCATCGGCCATTCGATGATTACACCGCTTTGCGCGTCCGCGGGCAACTGTCCGACGAGCGCAGCGGCGAGACGCGCGACGGCCCCCGGTTTGCCGAGCATCCCGAGCTGGTCGATGCACTCGCGGAAACGCTCGGCGATGTAGGCGAGGAGATTCGCCGCGAACGGTGCATTCTGTTGGAGAAAGTCCTGGAAGAGCCGCCGGTCGAGCAGATACACCACTGCGTCCGTCTCGCCCGAGAGAGTCAGCGGACACGCGCCGCCGTCGAGGAGCGGCAAAAATCCGAAGACGTCGCCGCGCTTCAACATGAACACGGTGAGCTCGCGCTCGTCGGACACGCGCCGCGTCGCGCGAATGGATCCTTCTGCGACGACCGCGAGACCGCGCCCGCGATCGCCCTCGACGACGAAGACGCTGCCCTGCCGCACCACACGGCGCTCGAACCGCCGGAGCAATGCACCGGAGTCGCGAAGCGGGTTCGCGGCGAGGAGGGCGGTGACGTCGTTGAAGTCGGCTTCGTTCAAGACCCGTCGAGCGTAACACCGGACCTCCCCGTTGAAACGTTTCAACGTTCCGTTGAAAATGAAACGGTGATCGTCATCACCCATTCATCGCCAATCATCTGAAAGAACAGTGACTTGTTCTCGCCGCGCTTCGTGGCAGCGGCGCTGCTCTTCCGTGATGCTCATGAGGTTCACGCGAAGAGACTTCATCAAGATCACGGGCGTCGGGGGCGGCGCCGCACTGGCGTCAGGTCTGACGACAAACTGGTGGAACCTCCAGGCCCACGAGCTGCCGGATCCCAACACTGACGGCGATACGGTCATACCCACGTTCTGCGAGTTGTGCTTCTGGAAGTGCGGTGTCCTGGCCCACGTGAAGAACGGGCGCGTGACGAAGATCGTCGGCAATCCGGCGCATCCCTTGTCGAAAGGACGCATCTGCCCGCGTGGAACCGGCGGTGCCGCGCTTCTCTACGATCCCGATCGCCTCAAGACGCCGTTGCTCCGCCGCGCCAAACGCGGCCAGCAGGTCTTCGAAGCTGTCAGCTGGAGCGTGGCGCTCGATGAAGTCGCGCAACGGATGGACGCCATCCGCACGAAGTACGGCCCCGAAGCGATGGCGCTCTTCACGCACGGCTGGGGCGGTTCGTGGTTCACGCGCCTCATCCAGGCGTACGGCTCGCCGAACATCGGAGCTCCGTCGTACGCGCAGTGCCGCGGCCCGCGCGACGTCGCATTCACGCTGACTTACGGGCAGGGCGTCGGCTCACCCGAAGCGATCGACATCGAGAACGCCCGCTGCATCACGCTCCTCGGCGCACATCTCGGCGAGAACATGCACAACACGCAGGTGCAGGAGCTCGCCACGGCGATCGGCCGCGGCGCCGAGCTCGTAGTCGTGGACCCGCGATTCTCCGTCGCCGCCTCGAAAGCGAAGTACTGGCTCCCCATCAAGCCAGGAACCGACATCGCGCTGCTGCTCGCGTGGATGAACGTCATCATCGCCGAAAAGCGGTACGACGCCGATTACATCACGAAGAACGCGACCGGCTTCGACGAGCTGTCGAAGCACGTCGCCGACAAGACGCCGGAGTGGGCGTATCCGATCACCGGCATTCCCGCCGACAGGATTCGCGAGAGCGCACGCTTTATCGCCGGACATCGCCCCGCGTCGCTCGTTCATCCGGGCCGCCATGCAACGTGGTACGGCGACGACACACAGCGCGTGCGCGCGGTCGCGATTCTCGTCGCGCTCCTCGGAAGCTGGGGCCGGCGAGGCGGTTACATCCTCCCGAGCGCGATGGAGCTGCCGAAGTTCCCCGGCAAGAAGACGCCGGTTCCGGCACATCCGGCCGCCGATCGCAAGAACCCGAGCCTCTATCCACTCGCCGACGAGACGCTCGCGTCAGGGATCTGCGACGCCACGATCCCGGGCAAGGCGCAGTACCAACTGCACGGCTGGCTCGTGTACGGCACGAACCTCATGCAGTCGCTTCCCGCGCCGAAAGAGACGATGGAGGCGATCCAGAAGCTCGACTTCATCGCCACGATCGATGTGCTCCCCGCGGAGATCGCCGGCTGGAGCGATGTCGTGCTCCCCGAGTCGACGTACCTCGAGCGCTACGACGACCTCTGGTCGCCCGCGTACAAGGAGCCGTTCATCGCGATGCGGCAACCGGCCGTCGAGCCGATGTACGACTCGAAGCCGGGCTGGTGGATCGCCAAAGAGATCGCCAGGAGGCTCGCTCTCGGCGACTACTTCGCATTCAACGATCCGCGCGAAATCATCGCCTGGCGCGCCAAAGCGGCGGGGCAGGATGTGGCGACGCTCGTGGGCCGAGGTGTCGTGACCGGTGCGCGCGTTCCGGTCAGTGAAGAAGACGGTCTCCAGCTCTCGTTCGACACGCCGTCGAAAAAAATCGAGCTGCACAGCGCGACACTCGCCGCGGCCGGTTTCGACCCGATCCCGAACTACACGCCACATGCGGAGCCGCCCGCGGGGATGTTCCGTCTGCTCTCCGGGCGCGCGCCCACGCATACATTCGGCCGTACGGCGAACAACCGATTCCTCGGCTCCGTCTACGGCGAGAACGAGGTGTGGATCAACGCGGGTGCCGCGAAGAGTCTCGGCGGGTTCGAAGAGAAGCCGCTGCAGAACGGCGACTACGTGGTCCTCGAGAATCAGGACGGCATCCGCTCGAACAAGGTTCGCGCGCACGTAACGGAGCGGATCCGGGGAGACGCCGTCTATCTCGTGCATGGCTGGGGTCACACGGCGAACGGGCTGAAGTTCGCGAAGAACAGAGGCGCGTCCGACAGCGCGCTGGTGACGAAGTACGCGGTGGATCCGGTCATGGGCGGCACCGGAATGAGCGTGAACTTCGTGCGCATCCTGCGGGCGGAGGGTTGAGGCAATGACCAAGCGATACGCGATGGCCATCGATACGCTCCGCTGCGTGGGCTGCAGCGCGTGTGTGCTCGCGTGCAAGTCGGAGAACCGGCTGCCGAACGAAGTGCAGCGCGCGTGGATCGAGACCGATCTCCGCGGCGTCTATCCGAATCTGGCGATGGAGATCCGCAGCTCGCGATGCGAGCAGTGCAGCGACGCCGCCTGCGTGCAGAACTGCCCGACCGGCGCGAGCTACTACGGGAAAGGCGGCATCGTTCTCGTCGATCAGGACCTCTGCACCGGCTGCAAAGCGTGCATCGCGGCGTGTCCGTACGACGCTCGCTATCTGCACCCGGACGGCTACGCCGACAAGTGCACGCTCTGCGTGCATCGGCTCGAGGCCGGCCAGCAGACCGCGTGTGCGTCCACTTGTCCGACGCGGTCGCTGACGGTCGGCGATCTGAACGACGCCACCAGCGACATCAGCCGGCTGCTGCGCACGCGTCAGTGGAAGCAGATCAACACGGAACGCGGCACGAAGCCGAACCTTTACTTCCTCGTCTAGGAGCTTGCGATGGAGAGCGAAAAATTCTGGAACCCGTATCTCGCCGGCATCGCGCTCGGAGTTGTGCTCCTCACGTCGTTTCTCGTGATGGGCAAAGGCCTCGGCGCCTCGGGCGCGGCGAATCGGCTCGGTGTGGCCGTCGCGGAGGTCGTTGCGCCGGATCACGTCAAATCGAACGCGAATCTCGCCACGACAAAGGGCGGCCAGGCCAGCGTTCTCGACGACTGGCTCGTCTTCGAGATCTTCGGCGTCTTCATCGGAGGCGCGGTCGGCGCGTACACGGCGGGGCGTTTCGGAGCGCGAGTTTTGCGCGGGTCGCGCGTCTCGGTGCCGGCACGGCTGGCGCTCGCCTTCTCGGGCGGCCTGGTGATGGGCCTCGCCGCGCGCGCGGCGCGCGGATGTACCTCGGGTCAGGCGCTCTCGGGCGGAGCGGTGATGTCGGTCGGCGCGTGGATCTTCATGCTCTCGGTGTTCGGCGGCGGATACGCGGCTGCCTGGTTCGTGAGGAGGCAGTGGTCATGATCTTTCCGTTCGAATCGCTGACGCATGCTTCGCGCGAGCTCGGCCTCGTCGCGGCGGTGCTGATCGGCATCGGCTTCGGATTCGTGCTCGAGCGCGCCGGCTTCGGCCGCGCCCCCAAACTGGCCGCGCAGTTCTACCTGCGCGACATGACCGTCTTCAAAGTGATGTTCAGCGCGATCGTCACGGCGATGCTCGGCCTCGTCATCGCGTCGTCCCTCGGTCTGGCGAATTTGCGCGAGATCTCCGAGTCGATTGCGAGCTGGACCTACGTCTGGCCGATGCTCTTCGGCGGATTGCTGCTCGGAGTCGGATTCATCGTGTCGGGTTATTGCCCCGGCACATCGATCGTCGCTTCGGCATCCGGCAATATCGACGGGATCTTCGCGTTCGGGGGAGTCGTCGTTGGGACGTTCGTGTATTCCGAACTGCTGCAGATTCCGGCGTTCCATCACTTTCATATGAGCGGCGAGAAAGGCGCGTGGTTCCTTTACGACCTCGTGCACGTCCGGCCGCAGTTGATCGCCGCGGTGATCGCGCTCGCCGCACTGCTTGCGTTCGTCGGAGCGGAGAAGGTCGAGCGCTGGATTTCTGGAGCGTCGGCGAACGCAGCGCCGCCACACAGAAAGATTGCGTTTGCCACGATCGGTACAGTTGCGATCGCGGCAGTCGTTGCGATCGCGTTGCCGGCGAGCGCTCCTGCATCGACACCGCGAAACGCGACCATCACGGCGTCAGAACTGTCGCAGCGCGTCGTCGAAGCGCCCTGGAGCATTCGGATCGTCGACACGCGCGCGAAAGCGGCAGAGCGCGTGCGCGGCTCGGAGGTCCTCGACGCGAACGCGATCGCGGAGCTGCCGGATGACGGCCGCACACTCGTGATCGTCGGCGACGCCCGGCACATGCCTCGACACGCGCGTGTGCTCGCCGGAGGCATCGGCGCCTGGACGCGCGATCCGCTCGCGCGTGCGCTCGCCACCGGTGCACCGCCCCCGCCGCCCTCCGCGCCGGCCGCAGGTGGTGCCTTCACGAAACCGAAGAAGAAGGGAGGAGGTTGCAGTGCATAACGCTCACGTCTGGGGTTGGGAGATTCCCGTCTACCTCTTCCTCGGCGGGATGGCCGCCGGGCTGATGATCATCTCCGCCATCGCACCGAAACGCGACTCGCGGGCTATGCGCCTGCTGCCGTTTGCGGCGCCGCTGGTTCTCTCGCTCGGCATGCTCGCGCTCTTTCTCGATCTCGGCAACAAGCTCCACGTCTTCCGCTTCTACACGGCGTTTCGGATCACGTCGCCGATGTCGTGGGGCTCATGGATTCTGCTGGCGATCTATCCCGTCTCGATTCTCTACGGCTTCACGCCCACTCGCGGGCTGCAGCGCGCGAATCTTGTCCTCGGCATCGCGCTCGGCGCGTACACGGGCATCCTTCTGAGCGCGCTCGGCGCGCGTGCACTGTGGGCCTCGCCGCTGCTCGCGCCGCTGTTTCTCGTCTCCGGTTTCTCCAGCGCCGCCGCGGTCGCGCTCGTGCTTCCGCTGCACGAGGACGAGCGCGCGTTCGTGCGCCGATGGGACGTGATGGCCATCGCGGGTGAGCTCGCGATTCTTACGTTCCTCTTCGTCGGCCTTCTCGCCGATGGTGGCTCACGCGGGCGTGCAGCTGTCGCGCTGTTCTTCGGCGGTCCGTTCACGGCCACTTTCTGGGCATTGGTCGTGATCCTGGGCCTCGCTGCGCCCCTGCTGCTGGAGATGCTCGAACAGCGCCGGCATCTGCGCGCTGTCGCTCTCGCCCCCTCGTTTCTGCTCATCGGCGGCCTCGCATTGCGATGGATCTTCGTCGCGGCAGGTCAGATTTGATCGATTCGGCTCAGAATGCGCGAGTGGAAGCTTGACACCAGGAGGCCAGGACATGCAGACAACCGCTTACGGGATCCGGCGAATCGTTGATCGTCCTTACGACGACACCGTCGCGAGCACACGGGCCGCTCTCGCGGCCGAAGGCTTCGGAGTGCTCATGGAGATCGATCTCCGGGAGAAACTGAAAGAGAAACTCGGAGTCGACTTCAAGCGCTACGTGATTCTCGGAGCCTGCAATCCTCCGCTCGCGTACAAAGCACTGCAGGAGGAGCCTGACCTCGGGCTTCTTCTGCCGTGCAACGTGATCGTGTACGAGCAAAGCGCCGGCCGCTGCGTTGTCGCCGCGATCGACGCGGGGTCGATGCTGACGATCACTGGCAACGACAAGCTCGCCGATGTTGCGCGGCAAGTGGGCGAGAAACTCGAGCGTGTGATCGCGTCGGTGTAATTGACTGGTTACGGTTGCTAATTCGCGACCTTCAGCTCCAGGCAGAGCCGCGGCGCCGGTGCGAAGCCCTCGTTCTTGAAGAAGCCGAGGAGTGCGAGATCAGACCAGGCGACTTCGGTGCGGATCGTGGTGACGCCGACTGCCGTCAGGTTCGACAGAAGCTGACGCATCAAGACGTGGCCGACGCCGTGGCGCCGTCCGTCCGGCGCCACACCGACCGCGTCGATCGACGCCGTCGGCTCCGCGATCCCGTACTCGCCGTAGAAGAGCGACGCCATGACGAAGCCCGTGACGATGCCGTCGATCTCGGCGACGAGAGAGACCTGCATGGGCGACTGCTTCGAGCGCTGGAAGACGCTGCGGAAGTACTCGGGGCGGCGCCGTCGCGACGACGACGCGTCGATGTCGATGATCGCTTTGAGGTCCCGCTCGTCCAAAGCGCGGATGTCGATGGCCTCGGTCTCTTCTGTCTGGTCGATCAATGCTCCACTCCTCTGGCGCGCCGTTCCAGCATGCGGTGCCTATAGGCGCCCCACATCGCGGCGCCGATCGCGCCGGCGTGATGCGAATTTGCGTGGGTGTGAATCTTCATCTCCAGGCCGTCCTCGCGCGCTTTCTCGCGCATCGCTGCAGCGAGGCCGACGTCGGCGGCGAGTCCGCCGGTCAGCGCCACATCATCCGTGACGCCCATCGCGCGCAGCAGCTTGACGTAGCGTCCGGCCATCGACAGGTGAATGCCTTTGAGGATGTCGGCCGGCTTGATGCCGCGGCTCACCATGTTGATGACGTCAGTCTCCGCGAGCACCGCGCAGATGCTGCTGACGACTTCCGGCGTCGACGCCTCGAGCGACATCGGTCCGACGTCTTCGAGCGCAATGCCGAGGTACCGTGCGACGTTCTCGAGGAACTGGCCGGTTCCCGATGCGCACTGCGAAGTCATCTTGTAGTTGAGCACGCGACTGCGCTCGTCGATTTTCATCGCCCGGGCGTGCAGCGCACCGATGTCGACGACCGCTCGCGCTTCCGGCATGAGGTAGATCGCGCCGCGCGAGTGTGTGGTCATGCCGTAGAAGTGGCCGCGGCGGAACTCGACGAGATCGCCTTCGCCGGTCGTCGCCACATACGCCATATCCGACTCGCGCGCCTTGGCCACGTCGAGCGCGACCCGCCACGACTCGGCGATGACTTTGCGCAGCTCGCGGCGGCGGATGCGCTCGACGTGCAGCGCGAGGATCCTGTCGTCGTCCATCACGGCGACCTTCACTGCGCTGGAGCCGACGTCGATGCCCGCCGTGATCATGCGGCGACCGCCTTCCGTTCCGCGCGATGCGAGAAAAGCGCGGCGCCGAGTGCGCCCGTGTAGATCGACTCGTGCGAGATGTTGATCTTCCGCTCGCCGTAGTTTTCGCGGACGAGATCGGTCAGCGCGGCGACTGCGGCGGGATTTCGCGCGACGCCTCCGGTGAAGGTGAACTCGTTCTCGATGCCGCCGGAGCGCGCGAGCAGCGACATGGCGCGCAGCATGATGGCGCGATGGAGTCCGGCGAGGATGTCTTCGCGTCTTTGACCGAGCGCGAGCCGATCGCGCAGCTCCGCGCCCGCGAACACGGTGCACGTGCTGTTGATCTTCACGCGGCTCTGGCTCTTCTGCGCGAGCGGTCCGAGCTCGTGCAGTCCGAGGTTCATCTCGTCGGCGATGTATCCGAGGTAACGCCCGCAGCCGGCGGCGCAGCGGTCGTTCATCTGGAAGCTCGTCACGATTCCGTCGGCGTCGACCTGGATCGCTTTCGTGTCCTGGCCGCCAATGTCGAGCACTGTTCGCGTTGACGGGAACATGGCGTGTGCTCCGAGGCCGTGACACAGGATCTCGCTGCGGATCTGCTCTTTCGGAAACGGCAGGCGCTGGCGGCCGTAGCCGGTGCCGACCGTGCCCGTTTCGATGAGCTCGACGGAGCGGACGTCCTCGATCGCCTGGCTGAGCGCATTGCCATAGATGATGGTCTCGTGCTGTTCGCGGATGACCGACATCAGAGCAGGCCGGATGTGTTTGTCGAAGGCGTCGCCGTCCATCGTGTTCTCGACGACGAGGATCGCTGCGTCGAAGATTGAGCAGAGCGTCTCGAACGTGATCCCTTTCGGATCGCTGCGGTCCTCGGCGAGGTGCATGAAGTCGGAGCTGGCGAGGTCGCGGAAGAAGTCGCTCTTGCGAACGGCGCCTTCGGCGAAGTGCTGTTGCGCGAGCTCCGCCATGCGCTCGGTGATGTCCTCGACCGTCATCATGAGGGCGCGCACGTAGTCCTGATGTCGCGGTGTCTCCGATGCCGCGAGCATCGACTTGCGCAAACGGCGGAGCTGCTCAAGATACTGTTGGAGGCGGAAGTGGCGTTCGAGCCGCTCCAGGAACGATCCGCAGATCTCGCCCAGCACCTCATCGCGCCGCATCCGATCCTCGGTCATCCTGAACCGCGCGCGCACGAATGCCTCTTCGCGCACGACCGCGGCCGCAACGTCATAGTTACTTCGGCTGTTCGTGATCCCGCGGCCGACAACCTGTTCGTTCTCGTCGAGGATCACCGCTTTCGTGGTCGTCGAGCCGAGGTCGATGCCGACGAAGACGCGCATGGAGGTCATGACGCCACCTTCGACTGCCGCCTCTGATCGAGCATCTGCAGATAGCTCTCGATGCGGTTCTTGATGTTCGCAGCGGAGAAGTAGCGCGGATCGACGAGATCGCTCTCGATGAACGCGCCGGGAACGCCGGTGCGGCTCTCCAGCTCGCGCAGCATCAGCAGCTGTCCGACGCTGAACGAGTTGCAGCTCTTCACGCTGTTGATGAGAAAGCCGTCGGCTCGGTAGTCGCGGATGTAGCGCTCGATCAGGTCGACGCGCGACGGCAGTCCGAGATTCGTGTAGCAGCCGAGGGCGTAGTCGGCGAGCGTCTCGAGCGGATGATCGGGATCGTGACGGAAGCCGGTGTCGTACAGTCCTCCGACTTTCGTGTACGTGCTGGCGACGACGACGGCCTGCTCGTCGTAGAACATCTTCCAGAACTCGCGGAAACTGGTCCAGTTCGGCGGACCTTCGACGACGAGGCGATAGCGCTCGTCCTTCATCGGTCCATCCGGCGTGACCGGGCCGAGCCTGGCGGCGATGCGTTCTTCGATCTCGCGGCGAAGAGTCGCGTAGTACTCGATTCCTTCCGGCGTTCCGCGGAATGCGCTGAAGATGGGACCGATGTAGTAGACGCCGCCGAAGTACGCGTCGATCGGGGACGGGACATTCTTCGCGCTCTCCAGCACGAAGACCAGATCGTCTTCCGCTTTCGCGGAGAGGCGCAGCATCTCGCGGAGCCGCTCTTCGTCGTATTTGCGGCCGCTGATCTGCTCGAGCTTCGGAATGATCTCGCTCTTCAGCTGCTGAACGATGTAGTCGCGTTGATGCGGATCGATGTGGCCGTCGGACTGATAGGGCACGTGCAGCATCGCCACCGGGCAGTCGTACTCCTCGCGCAGCAGCTCGAACCACTTCATGAACGTGAAGCAGCCGGTGTACGAGAGCAGAAGCAGATCGGGTTTGGGCAGGCGCTTGCCCGTCGGACCGATGTTGCCTTTGCGCAGCATGCCGATGTCGCACTTGACGTAGGTGCAGACGTCTTCGCTGTGGCCGTGCTTCTCCGCTTCCTGGATGTAGCCCCCGGACAGCTTGCGCATACCGGACTGCAGCGCGTTGATCTCCGGCAGCACCGGCAGCAGGCCGAACGAGCGAACGAGCTCGTTCAGATTTCCCGGCACGAAGGTGTAGACAACTTTCTTGCCTTCTTCGGGAGCGCGGGCGAGCGCGTCGAAGTGATCGGCGAGCAGGCGCTTCTGGAGAAGCATGCTGTCTTCCTTCTGCACCTCGCGGACAGTCGCGCTCATGCTTCGCTCCACAGCCGGATCGAATCCGAGAATGTCCCGGCCTGTTCGCGGATCACGGCGAACTGGCCGGTGTCCTCCGCGTACTTGAACTCGGTGTGCGGCACGCCCGCGCGATCGAGCGCTGCGACGAGCATCGGCTGCTCGAGCAGCGCGGGATCGCAGAAGCTGGGCGCGCAGAAAACCACCCCTTCCGCCGTGTTGCGCTTGAATGAATCGAGCAGCCAGCGCGCGCGCTGTCCGTCAGGCGAGTAGCGCGACGCTGTGGACACGCTCGCGGTGAGGTACGCGTCGACGAGATTTGTCAGCGGATCGCCGTCGGTCGCCACCGCTCGTGTGAGCCAGCGCAATCCGAGCAGAAGATCGTCGTCGACAACCGAGCAGCCAGCGCGCTCCAGCGTCACGACGAGCCCGTGCGGCGGCTGTTCGCAGAACATGCCGACGAGAATCACGCGGCTCTGGTCCTGTTCGCGGCGCGTGCTGTCGAGCGGCGCTTCGCGCAGGTAATCACGCAAGAGTTCGGTGTGCTCTTCCGGCGGCAGCACGTTTCCGGCGCGGAGGAACAGGTAGACCTCGCTCAACGGGAACACCCATGGGCGCCGGCTGCGCTCGCGATACAAGTCTGCGATCGCAGTTCGATTGTCGTTGTACACGGCGATGCTCGCGCGAAGATCGTCATCGGTGATCTCGTGGCCGGAAATGCGCGAGAAGTCTTCGCGCATCCCGTCGAGCTCGCGACGCCAGAAGCGGCCGCCGACGTTCGGATCGAAGTTCTGCGGCACGTCGACGTAGCGGACGTACCGATCGGGAAACAGCATCCGCCACATTCCGGAGAGGTTGCGGATCACGTCACAGATCGACGGGAACAGCATGCCGTCGAGGACGTCGAGCCGGCCGGAGAGCGCCAGCTCGATGGTGCTGCGCGGAATCCGGCAGATGTAGCTCTGGAAGTACGCGTCGCCGCGGATGATCTCGAGACGATCG
Organism: Thermoanaerobaculia bacterium; assembly: GCA_036390755.1. GTDB lineage: Bacteria > Acidobacteriota > Thermoanaerobaculia > Gp7-AA8 > Gp7-AA8 > DASVHS01. The sequence continues at coordinate 3,217 of DASWBH010000173.1, read as the reverse complement.
CCGCCGCCGAGAACGCCGACGGGCAGCATGCCGGCGGCGTGAATGAGCTCGCGCGGAACGTAGATCGGCATGTGTCCGATCGCTTTCCGTCCCGGCACCGCCGCCTTCCACTCGCGGACGCTCTTCAGATCGAGATCGTCGTAAAGCGACCTGGCATATGTGACGAGCTCGGGAAGCGTGCGGCTCATTTGCTTACCGCGTCGCGCGACCAGCGCGGCTGCCGTTTCTCCAGAAATGCGCGAATGCCTTCGACTGCATCAGGCTCGCGCATCAGCTCCTGCAGATACAGACGGTCGAGCTCCGGCAGGTCGTCTTCGAGCGCGCGCGTGACCGGCTGACGAATCGCGCGCGTGGCGTGACGCAGCGCAGCGGGCGAGCTCGGCAGGAAATCGCTTTCGAGCCACGCGTCGACGTGGTCATCGAGACTTCCGTCCGCCGCCAGTCGCGCAACCAATCCCTTCTGCTTCGCCTCGGAGCCGCTCCAGCTCCGGCCGGTCAGCGTGAGCAGTGCTGCAGCCGACGCGCCGATGCGTACCGGCAGAAGCGCCGATGCCGCCGGCGGAAAGACGCCGAGGCGGATCTCAGGGACGCCGAGCTGCGCGTTGTCTTCGGCGACGATTAGATCGCACGCGAGTGCGAGCTCGAACGCGCCGCCGAGACAGCGGCCGCGGACTGCCGCGATCGTCGGCGCAGGCGCTGAGCCGATCTTCCTCAGCAGATTGCTCAGCCGCTTCAGCGCTGCGGCGATCTGGTTCGGCAGATGTTCTTCGACGCTCGCGCCGAAGCTGAAGTGCGGGCCGTCGGACGCGATCACGATCGCGCAAAGCTCGCGCTCCGACTGCAACGCAAGAAAGATCGCGTCGAGCTCGTCGATCATGACGCGATCGAGGATGTTCGACTTCGGCGCAGCGAGCACGACTCGCGCGACGCGATTTCCGAAATGCCATTCGATGCGCGTCTTCGACGTCATCGCTGCACCCGCTCCACGGTCGGAACCCACGGAGCGACCTCTTCGATCAGGTCCTCGCTCCACTTCGCGCCAGCGGCGAGCCGCTGTCGCAGCTTGATGAAATCGACCTCGCGGTGCTGCTTCGTTCCGTAATGAAATGCCCGGAACCCTGCGTTCGCCTCGGTCATCATGTTGAGCGACAGCCAGGCGCGATTCGATTCGCGGTTGCGGTCCCAATGTTCGAGCTTGTGCTTGCGGACGCTTTCGATCGTCTTGGTCAGACAGTCCGGCATCGTGTAGAGGAACTTCGTCGTCAGGTCGTTCACGGCCGCATCGAGCAGGGTGAAATCGATCGCGCCGCGAGCGAGCAGCGCCTTCGCGTCGTCGCGCGCCGCGCCGGCCCTCAGCTCGCCGATGGCGATGCGGCCGAATTCGTCGATGACCCGGTCGGTCACGACGAGCGGATTGGCGACCCACTGATCGTCGACGCGGAGCACCGGCACGATCTGCGTCAGGCCGCCGAGCCAGTAGAACCGATGCGCAGTCCAGGTCTGGCAAAGCGTCGCGCTGTACATCGCGCGCTCGATGCCGACGAACAGGGGCAGAAAGTCCGTGCTTCCGCCGTCGGGTGCCGAGCCGTGCTTCGGGCCGGCCTGACTGAATAGGGCGAGGTCGCTGGAAATCGAGAAATCACACGCCATCCCGATTTCCTGGCCGCCGCCGACGCGCATTCCGTTCACGCGGCAGATCACCGGCTTATCGCACTGCAAAGTCGCGGTGACCATGTCGTTGAAGAGGCGCATGTACTGGCGGTACTCGCCCGGATTTCCCGCGTAGATCTCTGCGTACTCGCGCGTGTTCCCGCCGGCGCAAAACGCCTGCGTTCCCGCGCCTGTGAGCACGACGGCGACGGCCGCGCGATCGTTGCTCGCCTCGCGAATGGCCAGGATGATTTCCTTGACCATGTCGCTCGTGTAGCTGTTCATCTCGCCGGGGTTGTTCAGCGTGATCCAGATGCTGTGCAGCCCGTCGACCGGCAGACCGCTGCTGTCGAGCACCGGATGCCGCGATACGAGGATCTCGCGAGGGGAGAAACCGTCGACGAGATTGTGGTTCTTCATCAATTCTCCTTTGGCGTGAGGACGGGACGGAGCCTGATGCGATGCTGCGTTACCGCTTCAAAGACATCGGGCAGCTCGTCGAGCGAATGCATCTCGACGTATGGCGCGATGGCGATCTTTCCGTCGAGCACGAGCTTCAGTGCGGCCGGATATTTCTCCGGCGGGCAGCCCCAGTTGCCACGCGCCGTCGCGTCGAATGCCATCAGGTTGGACAGCCGCACTTCGACTTTGTCCGGCGTGAAGCCGACGATCGCGAGATATGCGCCGTGGTCGAGCAGCCCGAACGCGGTCTGCTGTCCGGCTGTCGTGCCGCTGGTTTCGAAAATCTTCAGTCCCGTGCGGCCGCGGCCTGTCTCGGACGCGAGCGCGCGAATCTTCGTCTTGAGATCCTTTGGGTTCAGCGCCTGCGAGTTCAGCGTCAGAGTCGCGCCGTGCTTCGATGCGAGCTCGAGACGCGCATCGTCGACATCGATCGCCACGACCGATGCGCCGCGCGCGGCGGCGATCTGCACGCCGAAGCCGCCCACCCCGCCGACGCCGACCAGGACTGCGATGTCATCGCTCGAAACCGCCGCTCGATCGATCGCCTCGTAGGGAGTCGTGACCGCGTCGGCGACCACTGACAACATCTCGAGTGTCGTGCCGCCAGGCAGCGCGTCAGGCACTTCGCACAATCCGCGCGCAGGCACGAGCACATGCGACGCAAACCCGCCGTCGCCGTCGTTGCCCGGCATGAACTGTTTGCGGCAGATCGTCGGACGCCCCGCTTTGCACGCGTCGCATGTGCCGCACGGAACGACCGCGGGAACGATGACGGAGCGGCCGATCCAGCCGGCGACATGAGGACCTGCCGCGACGACGCGTCCGGCGATCTCATGTCCGAGGACCAGGGGGAGCGGGTGACGGGTGGGAACGCCGCCGTGTGCGAATCCGATGTCGGTGTGGCACAGGCCGCAACCGGCGACTTCCACAATCACGTCATCGTCGCCGGCGTTCAGCGGCGGAAGTTCTTCCCGCCGGAGCGCGCCGCCAGCCGCGAACAGCCGATACCCGGAAGCGCCGTAAATTGAAGTGAGCACAGTCGTAAACCGTTGCCCGTGAAGCTACAAGCGGGGAGGCACAAAGAGCGGTGATGCATGACACGCGG
>DASWBH010000172.1:0-9811 GCA_036390755.1 Thermoanaerobaculia bacterium | reverse complement strand
GCGCATCGGCCCGAGAAGCAGATCTTCGGCATTGAATACGCCGCCGACGTACGCGACCGGGAACACGGTGCCAGTGATCTCGAGCCGGCGCGCGACGGCAAGCACGCATTCGGCGAGCTCGCGGCCGGCTCGCTGCAGAATCTCGAGCGCGACTTCGTCGTCGTGCCGCGCCGCCTCGATCACGAGCTTGCCGTAGCGCGCGATGTCATCCGCATGCGTCGTCGTCGCATACACGAACCGCGGCAGATCCTCGGGGCTGCACATGTCGTAGTCGTAGCAGAGCAACTCGGTCATCTTCGTCGGACGACCGCGTCCGTCGTGCGCGCGCACGATCGCGGAGAGACCGTCGCGGCCGAGGGCGTAGCCGCTGCCTTCGTCGCCGATGGTCGGGCCCCATCCGCCCGCCCGCGCTTCTTGACCCTTGGCGTTGCGGCCGAACGCGACGGAGCCCGTGCCGGAGATGATCACGATGCCGCTGCCGAATCCGACCGCGCCGGTCAGCGCGATGCGCGCGTCGTTGTCGACGATGAAGTTGCCTTTCGGAAAAAAGATACGGAGCGAGTCGATGACGCGCTGCCGATGCGCAGGGTGATCCGCGCCGGCGATCCCGCAGTACGCGTACTCGACCTGCCGGATCGCCATTCCTGCTTCGACGAGCGCGATGTTCACCGCGCGCTCGATGTTGCGAGTCGCGGTCTCGATGCCGACGCGGAGGTGATTCGATGGTCCGGCGATCCCGCGGCCGAGAGCCTCTCCGTCGCTGTCGATGACCAGAGCCGCTGTCTTCGATGCACCGCCGTCAACGCCGAGGAAGTATTTGGAGTTGCTGGTCATGCGGGGCGGATCGGGCGGTGTGCGATTTGCAAATAACGCGGAAGGGGCGGTTCCTGTCCAGGAGCTGCCGCACTCTGCAATAAAGGAGTCACAGTATGAAACGGAATCAGTCTCTCACAATCGCGGCGATGGTCCTGCTCGCCATCGCGCTCTTCGCCATGAGCGCGTGCAAGACGAGCGGCATGGCGCTCACCTCGCGCGGACAACTTCTGAAGATCAACATCAAGCACCCGACCGATCTGCCGGAATCGGGTGAGGACAATCTCGACGTGGCGGTGAGCAATCGTGGCGTGAACAACATCAAGGACATTCTGGTGGACATCGAACTCCCGCCGCAGCTCATCGTCCTCGATCAGACCGCCGACCGCGGCATCAACGTGATGCATGATCCGGGGTCGAACGTGTATCACTTCACGCTCTCGAACGTCCAGCCGGCGGAAGACGCGAACATCCGCTTCCACGTGCGCACCGCGTTCGGCACGATGCGCGAGACCGGAAGCGTCAAGGCGACGGCGTGGCAGCGCGACCTGCCCGGCGACAAGCTGATCGAGACCGCAGTGATCAAGCTGAGGAGCTAGGCCGATGCGCATTCAGCAGACGGATAAAATTCTCAAAGACGCCCGCTTCGCGCGAAAGCAGCAGACGGCGGAAGACGAGCGAGGCGGCGGGTTGATGGCGTTCTCGCGCGTGTGGATCATCGCGGCAGTTGCAGTCGCCGCAGTACTGGGCGGACTGTTCGCGTGGTTCTCGCGCGATAGCTGGAAATGAGTGACTAGCTGCTGGTTGCTAGTGTGCTGGTGCAAAAAACGACTAGCAACTAGTAACCAGCAACTAAGGTACCGCTTCCGACTCCTCGACGACCTCCGTTTTCGGCATCTGCGTCTGCACGACGACCCACCTGACGCGAAACCGTTCCGCCTCGATCACCTGAATCGACAGGTCGCCGAGCTGCACGCGATCGCCGGGCGCGATTTCGCGTCCGATTTTCGCCGCGACATACCCGCCAATCGTCTCCTCAGCCGGTTCGCCGACGTCGACCTTCAGCCGGTCGGCGAGATCTTCGATGAGGTAGTCGCCGCGGACGCGATAGCGCCCGTTGCCGAGAGGCTCGATCTCCGGCCTTTCGCGATCGAACTCATCCTGAATCTGCCCGAACAACTCCTCGGTGATGTTCTCGAGAGAGACGATGCCTGATGCTCCGCCGTACTCGTCGAGCACGACTGCCATGTGCGTCTTGTGCTCGATGAACTGCGACAGCACCGCATCGACCGTGCTGTTCTCCGGAATGAAAAGGACGTCGCGCTTGAGCTCCTGCAGCGTGCGGCCCGGACCGCGAAGCTGCGCGAGCAGCAGGTCCTTCACGTGAATCAGTCCGATGGTGTTGTCGAGCGTGCCGTCGCACAGTGGATAACGCGTGTGCCTCGTCGTGCGGATGATCTCGAGGTTCTCTTCGATCGTGCGGCGCGTCGACAGCACGACGACATCGGTGCGCGGCACCATGATCTGCCGCGCCATCCGCTTCGAGAACTGGAAGACGCCTTCGATGATCTCGCGGTTCTCTTCCGTCAGGACGCCCGCTTTCTCCGAGCGCACGAGAATCAGGCGCAGCTCTTCCTGCGAGTGCGCGACCTCGGTGTCGGTCGCCGGGTTCACGCCCACCGCGCTGAGGATCAGGCGCGAAGTGCGGTTGAGGAACCAGATGATCGGATACGCGAAGACGTAGAAGCCGCGGAGGAGGTGCGCCGTCCACAGCGCGGTGCCGACGGTCTTGTCGATCGCGATGTACTTCGGCCCGAGCTCGCCGAAGATGATGTGCAGGGACGTGATGCAGATGAACGCGATCGTCGCCGCAATCGAATGCGCAACGGCAACGCGAAACACGCCGAGCCCGCCGAGCAGCGGCTCGATCAAATGTTCGAACGCCGGTTCGCCGACCCATCCGAGCGCGAGCGACATCAGCGTGACGCCGAGCTGGGTCGCGGAGAGATAGCTGTCGAGACGCTTGGCGATCCGTCGGGCCATCCGGGCGCGCCGGCTGCCCGCCGCCGCAAGCTCGGCGAGCTGCGTCGGACGCACTTTCACGATCGCGAATTCGGCCGCGACGAACAGGCCGTTCACGAGGATGAACAGCAGGGCGAGAACGATGTACCAGGACGGCATGCGAGACCGATAAGTTTATCGGACGGCGCCGGCGATGATTTCGTCGAGCGTTTTCCAGAATCGCGGGTACGACTTCGAGACGACGCGCTCGTCGCCGATCGAGACGTTGCCTCGCGCCAAGCCACTGATGGCGAATGACATAGCGATGCGATGATCGTTGTGCGTGTCGATCGTGGCAGGCGCTGCGCTCCAGCCCGGCTGGATCAGCAGGGAGTCGGCGCGCTCGTCTACAGTCGCGCCCAGGCGGCGCAGTTCGGCGCTGACGGCGGCGAGCCGGTCGGACTCTTTCACGCGCAGATTCGCGACGTTCGTGATCTCGACGGGCGCCGATGCCAGCGGCGCGATCGCAGCGAGCGTCGGCACGATGTCCGGCGTCGCGTTGCAGTCGAACGTGCCGCCCCGGAGCTGCTCCGCGCCGGTGACTTCCACTGTCATTCCGAGCCGCAAAGACGGCGAGGAATCTGGGCGGGGGGAATTCGCCCGCCGCCCAGATTCCTCGCGCTCTGCGGCGCTCGGAATGACACGGACCGCGCAGCCCATCTTTGCAAGGATGTCGAGAAATCCCGCGTCGCCCTGCGCGGTCGGATTCGCCAGTCCGCGTACGCGCATCGTGCCGTGCGTCGCCGCCGCAGCGGCGAACCAGTACGACGCAGACGAGTAGTCGCCTTCGACGCGATAGTCGCTTCGCATCAATTTGCCGGCCCGAACGCGGATCGTGTTGCCGCTGCGCTCCACGCGCGCGCCGAACGTCTCGAGGATGTCGGCAGTGATGTCGATGTACGGCCCCGATGCGAGCGATGAGACGTGTAGCGTGATGCCATCGGGCAGCGTCGCGCCGCCGAGCATCAGCGCCGAGACGAACTGGCTGGAGGTCTCCGCCGAGATCGTGACGTCGAACCCGCCCCGCATCCGCTTGCCGCGGATCCGCAGCGGCGGATATCCCTCTTTGTCGACGTACTCGACCTCGGCCCCGATCGCGAGCAAGACGTCGACGAGATCGCCGATCGGCCGGTTGTGCATGCGCTCTTCACCCTGCAGCAGAAAACGTCCCGGCGTGAACGCGAGCCAGCCGGTGAGGAAGCGCATCGCCGTTCCTGCGTTGCCGATGAAGATCGGCACCTCGTTCGCCGACATCGTCTTGCGTTCGCCGATGTACAGCTCGCGTGCGATCGAGCCGGAGACGTCGAAGCCGATCGCGCGCAGCGCCTCGAGCGCGTAGCGCGTGTCGTCGGCATCGAGGCAATTGACGATCGTCGTGGTGTCTTCCGCCATCGCGGCGAGAAGAAGAGCGCGGACGGAATACGACTTCGACGGAGGGGCGGTGACCGTCGCGTTGACGGGACCGGTTTTCAGGATCGGCTTCATGAATTCTCATCCTTCGCCCCGCGGAGCGGGGAGAAGGTGCCGCAGGCGGATGAGGGGCCCTCACCCGGCGCTTCGCAGATTTGCATCAGATCTCCAGCCGCAATCCGTCATAAGCGAGGTGCACCCCATTCGGCAATGTGGCCTCAAATTCCTGATGCTCGACATCATGCGTGAGGTGAATGAGGTAGGTCTGCTCCGCACCGATTTCCTGCGCACATTGCACTGCTTCGTCGATCGTGAAGTGCGTCGGGTGCGGCGGCGACGGGCGCAGTCCGTCGAGCGCGAGGATGCGCACGCCTTCGAGCAGGCGCATCGACGCGTCGGGGATCCCGTTCGTGTCGGTGATGTACGCGAACTCGCCGATGCGGAATCCGAGGATCGTCCAGTCGCCGTGGGTGACGGGAATGGGAACGATGCGGACGCCATCGTGCGCGAACGGCTCTGCCACCTCGTGCAACTCGAGCTGCGGCTTGCCGCCGCCGATCTGCGACTCGTTCCAGATGTAGCTGAACGCGCGCCGCACCGCCTTCGCCGTCTGCGGGTTCGAGTACGCCTGGATCGCTTCGCGCTGCCGGAAGTTGAACGGGCGGATGTCGTCGAGTCCCATCAGGTGATCGGAATGCGAGTGCGTGAAGAGGATGAAGTCGAGACGCGGAATGGGGTCGCGGAGAAGCTGCAGGCGCAGGTCGGGCGTCGTGTCGATCAGGCCGATCCTGCCGTCGATCTCGATCTTCACCGACTGGCGCAGCCGCTTGTTCTTCTCGTCAGTCGATGTACACACGCGGCAACGGCAGCCGATCACCGGGACGCCTGTGGAAGTGCCAGTGCCGAGGAACGTAACGATCATGGAGTCAAAGGCATTCAAAGAGTCACGAAAGAAAAATCTCCGGTCGCCGGGTCAATCGCCATTGCCTCGCCAGTCTCGTACCACGCCGGCAGGACCGTAATGGTCGCGCCGTCCGTGGGGATGGTGATCTTGTGATGGAAGTGGCCGAAGACCACGTTCGTAAATCCTTCGCGACCGCGCTTGCGCCCGTACGCTTCCATGAGTTCGACCGGCAGCCGTGTCTTGTGTTTGAAGTTCGTTTTCGCCAGCCGTTTCTCCACGTCGTCTACGAAACGCCGCGCGACGCGCTTCGGGATCAGCTCGAGGCCGAGCTTCGTCACCGCGTTCTTGGAGACGCGACGCCAGAAGCGGTACGGCCAGTCTCGGTCGTTGATCATGTCGCCGTGCACGATCAGGTACTTCTGCTTTCCAGCGCTCACCCCGTACTCGACGGCGATGTCGGTGACCGCGTCCTCGACGAACGATCCCTTCAGGAAGAAATCACGATTGCCTTCGACGTAGTGGATCGGGACGCCGGAGTCGACGACCTCACGAAACTTCCGCAGCACTTTCTCGACCGATGGCGTGTAGAACTTCCGGTGCGCGATCAGGTAGTGGAAGAGATCGCCGTTGAGGTAGAGCGCCTTCGGTTTGACGGCGATCAGGCGGTCGAGCCACTCGCTGATCGGCTTCTCGTGACCGTCGGCCAAACCGATGTGCGAGTCGCCGATGACGAAGATCTGCCCGGGAGCAACGGTCATAGCGCCGTCTTCAGGTGCGCGCGCGGACTCTCGCGGTAATTCGCCTCGATGGTCTCCGCGGCCGCCTTCGCGTCAGGCGGAAGGTCGCGGGGAATCGCGATCTGCACCTTGTAGTAATGATCGCCGGCGCCGTTCTTTCGTTTCACACCCTTTCCCGTCAGGCGAAAAGTCTGCCCGCCCTGCGTGCCGGCCGGGATGCGCGCCCGGACGGGACCGTGGATCGTCGGCACTTCGATGTCGGCGCCCTTCACCGCCTCGCCGATCGTGATGGGAAGCTCGATGTGGATGTCGTTGCCGCGCCGCTCGTAGAACGGATGCGGCCGCACGTGGACCACGAGCTGCAGGTCGCCGGCCGGTCCGCCCATCGGACCGGGCGCGCCTTTCCCGCGGATGCGTAGCCGCTGACCGTCCGAGACACCTTCCGGGATTTTGACTTTCGTCGTGCGGCCATCCGACGATCGAAGTTCGAGCGTGGTGCCGCGGATCGCGTCGCGGAAGTCGATCGTGGCTTCGGCCTCGACGTCGCCGCCTCGCTGCGGCTCGGGCTCGAATCCTCCGCCTGCGCCTGCGCCTCCGCCGAAGAGGTCGCCGAAGATGTCGCTGAAGTCGACCGTTCGGCTGCGCGTTGCGCCGCGCCGTCCGCGCGCGCCGCCGCCGCCCATGAACTGCGAGAAGTCGAAACCGGCGAAAGGATTCGCGCCGCTCGCGCCGAACGCTTCGCTGCCGAGCCGGTCGTACTGCTCGCGCTTCTCCTTATCGCTCAGCACCGCATACGCCTCGGAGATTTCCTTGAATTTGTTCTCGGCGTCCTTGTTTCCCTTGTTCTTGTCGGGGTGGAACTTCTTCGCCAGCGTCCGGTACGCCTTTTTCAGTTCTTCTTCGGTCGCGTTCTTCTTGACGCCGAGAATCTCGTAGTAATCCTTGCCGGGCATTCGCGGCGGAGTTTTAGCACACGTGAAAACTGGTCAGAGGCTTGCTTCCGCAAAAGGTGATAGAAGAGACGCGATGTACGGCTCGCTCGCTCGACGAAATGTTCTGACGATGATCCTCGCCGGAGGCATGGGCGAGCGTCTCTATCCGCTGACGCGCGACCGGGCCAAGCCGGCTGTGCCGTTCGGCGGCCGCTACCGCATCATCGATTTCGTCGTCAACAACTTCATCAACTCCGGGTTTTTCAAGATCAAGATCCTGACGCAGTTCAAGTCGACGTCGCTCATCGAGCACATCACGCGCACGTGGCGGCTCGTCCACGAGATCGGGCAGTACGTCGACGTCGTTCCGGCGCAGATGCGCAAGGGGCCGTTCTGGTTTCGCGGAACGGCCGACGCGGTGTTCCAGAACCTCGAGCTGATCTTCGACGAGCAGCCCGACGTCGTCTGCGTGTTCGGCGGCGATCACATCTACAAGATGGATGTGAATCAGATGCTGCAGGAGCACCTGGCGAACGAAGCCGACCTGACGATCGCCACGATTCCGGTGCCGCTGTCGGAGGCCCATCACTTCGGAATCGTCGAGATCGATGACGACTTCCGCGTCACCGGATTCGTCGAGAAGCCCAAAGCGGGCGCGAAGACGATCCCCGGAAGGCCGGACATGGTGCTCGCGTCGATGGGCAACTACATCTTCGACGCCAGCGTGATGATCGACGTGCTGCAGCGCAACGCGCTGCGCGACTCGGCGCACGACTTCGGCAAAGAGATCGTTCCCGACATGTACGGCCGCATGAAGGTCTACGCGTACGACTTCGCCAAGAACTACCTCCCCGGCGAAGAAGGACACAACCGCGGGTACTGGCGCGACGTCGGAACGGTCGACGCGTTTTTCGAAGCGTCCATGGATCTCGTGTCCGTCACGCCGCTCTTCAATCTCTACAACCCGCTGTGGCCGATCGTCTCGGCGCCGATGAACCTGCCGCCCGCGAAGTTCGTGTTCGCCGACTCGAAGTCGCAGAGGATCGGCATCGCCACCGACTCGCTCGTGTCCGACGGCGCCATCATCTCCGGCGGCACGATCAACCGCTGCGTGCTCCATCCGCGCGTGCGCATCCACTCGTACTCGGACATCGACGAGTCGATCCTCATGGATGGCGTCGAGATCGGCCGCCACTCGCGCATCCGCCGCGCCATCATCGACAAGGGTGTGAAGATCCCCGCCGGCACCACGATCGGATACGATCTCGAAGCCGATCGCCTGCACTTCACCGTGACCGAGTCCGGAATCGTGGTCGTGCCGAAGGGTGCGGAGATCGAAGAGAAAGTGCCGGCCGTGCCGGCAACCTGATTTATGTCGAACATCGCGTCAGTCAAGCCGCGGACCGATGGCCGCGCACCGCACCAGCTTCGCCCTGTGGTGATCCACACGAACTTCACCAAGCACGCGGAAGGCTCGGTGATGATCGAAGTCGGTGACACGAAAGTCGTCTGCACGGCATCGGTCCAGGAGAAGGTGCCGCCGTTCCTGTATCGCACCGGCCGCGGCTGGGTTACGGCCGAGTACGGGATGCTGCCGCGCGCGACGACCGAGCGCACCGAGCGCGAGGCCTCGAAGGGAAAGCAGGGCGGCCGCACGATGGAGATTCAGCGCCTCATCGGACGCTCGCTGCGCGCCGGCGTGAAAGCCGAGATGCTCGGCGAGAGGACGTTCTGGATCGACTGCGACGTCATTCAGGCCGATGGCGGTACGCGTACGGCGTCGATCACCGGCGCGTTCGTCGCACTCGTCACCGCGCTCGCGCGTCTCTACATCGACGGCAATCTCGCGAGCTGGCCGGTCAGCGATTTCATCGCCGCTGTCTCAGTCGGCATGATCGGCGGCGTGCCGGTGCTCGATCTGAATTACGAAGAGGACTCGAAGGCCGGCGTCGACATGAACGTCGTCGCGACGGAGAAGGGCCGCTTCATCGAGCTGCAGGGCACCGCCGAAGGCGCGACGTTCAGCGAAGAAGAGATGCAGGCGATGATCGCGCTGGCCAAGAGCGGGATCGCGCAGCTCGTCACGGTGCAGCGGGAGGTCCTCGCGCCGCTGCTGACGCGCGTCGACAGCATGGCGCGCGAGCGGCTGAATCGTAAGTTTCGGTGAACGTTTCTGCCCTCTCCCGCGTGCGGGAGAGGGTGGCGCGAAGCGCCGGGTGAGGGCCCCTCATCCGCCGCTTCGCGGCACCTTCTCCCCGCGCCGCGGGGCGAAGGAGGACAGCGCAAGCCCCACCGCCGTCGCAATCGCCACCCACAAGCCTCCCCAGAACGTCAGGGGCGAATACCAGACGTGAATGTCGTTGCGTCCCGGCGGGACGACGAAACCCATGAACGCGCCGTTCACGTGGATCGGCTCGATCGCCGCGCCGTTGCTCACGACTTTCCAACCCGGCCAGAACGGGATGCTGCTGACGACCATCGAGTACCGGGGCGCCAAGACCAGCATGTGGTAGTCGATGTCGGTCGCCGACATGATGTGCAGCTTCGCCGCCGGCGCAGCCTTCGATCGCGGCGCGAGCAGATCGGTGCGCTCCTGATCGCTCTTCACGGGAAGGCTCTTCAGCAGCGCCGTGCCCGCCCAGTCGTGGTGCTTCTGCAGCAGGCCGAGGTAGCGGTCGTTCTTGAATTCGAGGATGACGTTCGGCGTGCTGTAGAAACGCGGCAACACGGTCGTATTCTCGAAGATCCGGCCGTCGCGTCCTTCGTAGACGAGCGCGTATCGCTCCGGATCTCCGAGGTCCGCGCGAGGCGGCGTGACGACGTACTTGACGTTCAGGTAGTCGAGCACCTGCGTCTGCACGTTCTTCCACTTCGGGAAGTAATCCTCGGTGTCATATCCGGTGAGCACGCGCAGCATGCCGAGGTATCGGCCGTTGGCCATGGGATCGTGAGCG
>DASWBH010000171.1:0-7882 GCA_036390755.1 Thermoanaerobaculia bacterium | reverse complement strand
CGTTGAAGCCGATGATGCGCGTCCCCGCGATGATCGCCAGACGCGAGGTGACCGACAGCTCGTCGAGTTGCCCGGTCGCGCCGTCGTAGCCGTAAGTGCGAACGACGGTGGCCGGCGAGCACGGCGTCGATCCGCACAGCGTCGTGAGGCTTCGCGCGTTCGGCCGCGCCGCGTTGCGGTAATCCGCACTCAGCAGCGGCGCAAAAGTGAGCGCACCGAATTGCCTGCGCTCGATGGTGGTGACGTTGCCCATCGCGTCGCGCTTCTCCCGGACACGGTCCGTCCACGGAATGGACGTCGCAAAATTGTGCGGCCGCGGCATCGTCCACTCGGTGCGCTCGCCGTGCTCGTCCCAGGTGTGCTCCTGCTCGAAGAAGCCGGCGATCTGCCGCGCGCCGAACGCGCTGCCGTCGCGGAACACCGTCAGCGTCGTTCGGCCCGGCTTGCCCTCGAGGTTGAAGTTCTCCCACGTGAGCGTGCTGTCCTTGTTCGTCCACTTGATCAGCCGTCCGGCTTCGTCGTATTCGAGCTCGTCGAGCGTGGGACTGCCGAGGCGCTCGATGCGCGTGATCTGGCCACGGCTGTTGTAGGTGAAGACCTGCGAGCGCCCTTCACGATCGCGGTATGTCTCGAGCCGGTCGCCGCGGTACGTGAAGTTCTCGACCGTTCCGTCGTCGTATGTGCGCTTGAGCGGGCGGCCGAGGAAGTCGGAGTCGACGCCGGTGTGCTCGCTGGCGGGATCGGTGTAGCGCGACAGCGCACCGGAGGAGTCGTACTGGTACTTGCTCGTTGCACCGTCCGGTGCGGTCTGGTTCGTCACCGCGCCGCGACTGTCGTAGTCGAACGCCGCCGCTTTCCGCTGCGGCTGAGCGGCGGAGACAACGTTCCCCATTTCGTCGAACTTCTGCGTCCACTCGAGGCGGTTGCCGAGCGTCTCGCGGACGACATTCGCGTACGTGTCGTAATCGCGTGCGGTCCGGTACGCCGGACCGCTCTTCTCGGTCGAGTCGATCGTCTGCGCGAGCGTGCCGATGTGCGAGGACGCGGTCTGCTGTATGAACGGCGTCGACACTGCTGCGAGCGATCCCTCACCAACTGCGGACGACATCAGCCGGCCCGACGAGTCGAAGGTCTGGTGCATCGCACGTCCGGCGGTCTCGACAGCGTTCGTGCGGCCGCCGCCGTCCCAGCCGATCGAAGTCTTGCGCGTCGTCGACCCGGCCACAGAGGTCTCGATCGACTTCATCCGCGTGGTGTCGAACGCGAACTGCGTCCTGCCGGTCAGCGTGCCCAGCGCGCCGGAGGTCTCGACCTTTGTCGCGTGTCCCCACTGATCAAAGTCGCGCGCGACGCGCGTGCCGTCGGCGTTGATCGTGGCGATCTCGCGTCCGTGGGCGTCGAACGCGCTCGCGGTCACGACCTGCTTGTCGGTCGAGAGCACACGATTGCCGGCCAAGTCGTACGCGTAGAGGTGCTCGATCTCCGTCCCGCCGGCGTTGGTCACCTCGTGCATGACGCGCCCGAGGCCGTCGAGCTCGCGAGTGGTCGTGGCGCCGGCGGGAAGCGTCGTGATCAGCTTGCGATTGGCGAGGTCATAGTCGAACTTCGTCGTCACCGTCGTGGACGATCCGCCGACGTCGACGTGATCGCGCGAGACCGATTTCTGCCGGCCCATCGCGTCGTACTCGTACTTTGTTGTGATGATGTCGGCGCCTTTGTGCTCGTCGTGCTTCACGAGACGGCCGGACGCGTCGTACGTGAATCGCTCATCCGTGTCGAGCTGCGGACCGCTGGTGGTGACGTGAATCGGACGGTGCAGCTCGTCATACTCGGTCGTTGTGCGGATCCCCCGCGGATCGACGATGGTGGACTTGTCGGCGCTGAGGTAGTCGTAGCGCGTGGTCAGTCCGGCCGAGTCCTCACTTGCGACCTCGCCGCGCTCGAACATCTGCGACGAGCGATCGGGCTTGTACGCGTAACTCGCCGAGGAGCCGCCGCCGGTTACCGTGCCGCCGCTCGTCGCCGCGGACGTCACTCTCCCGGCCGGGTCGAAGCTCGTGGATGAATCGATCTTGTCGTTCGAAGCCTTCAATGGGCTGCCGCCGGTCATGCTCACGTTCACGCTCGACGGCTCGGGTGACGCGATCGTCTGTCCGGCGCCGGCCGACACGGACTCGAGGAACGCACCCTTGCTGCTGTAGGTGAACGCTCGCGAGACCTCGCTGCTGCTGATCGCATCTTTCGTCAGCGTGTTGGTCAGAACGACCCCGGGAGCGCCGGCCGGCGCCTGCGCGAACGTGTTTTCCGTCGCGCTGATGCCGTCGAGGGCCGACTTCGTAAGGACGTCGAAATCCGGATGGAACTCGAAGCTCCAGCTTCGATCTTTCGGCTCGACGTCGACCACGCCGGCGAGAAGGCTCTTCGGCAACTGACCGAACGGCGTCTTGCTCGTCGGAACCTGTTTCTCGACGAACGCGACCACGTGCGCGTCCGCGCCCGAACCGCCGATCGTGAACTCGCGCTCCTGCTTCAGAACGTCGACGACTTTCGCCGAGCCGGTGCCGTACTCGAATGTCGCCGTCTCGCCGGTGGCCCAAGTCTGCGACTTCACGCGAGTGCGCGTTGGGCCGGACATGTCGTAGTCGAACGAAACGCGCGCGGCCCCGCCCGTTGCGACCTCGTGCGGGTCGGTGACCGACGTCATCGCCTGTGCGAGCTCGATCTGGTCGTTGTAGGCCGCGGACGGCTGTGCGTACGCATAGCGCGTCACTGGATTCGCGTTGTCGCTGTTGGCCACCAGCGGCATGTGGATGTCGGTCAGGCGTTGCCGCGAGTCGTAGACGTATTCGATCTTGCGTCCGCGCCAGTCGAGGACCGAGCGCAGCAGACCTTCGGCCGAGCCGCTGTCGTAGTACTCGAGCTTCGTCGCGCGTCCGACCGGGTCGACGATCGTGGTCAGGCGACCGGTGTCGTCGTAGAGGTAGTCGACCGCGTTGCCTGCGCCAGTTTGTGGATTGAAGAACTCGTCCGCGTCGCGCGTCAGTCGTCCAAGCGGGTCAAAGGACGAAACGCGGTTGCGCTGGTCTGTCATCGCCCAGCCGTTCGACGTCCGCGCGAGTTTCAGGAACATGCCGCGCGGCGCGCTGTAGTCGGTCGCGGTGTGCATCGGGAACGTCCAGAGATCGCCGCGGCCGTCGCGGAACTCGATCGCTCCGTTGGGCAGCTCGCGGAGACGCTTGAACATCGGTGCGTCCCACGACTGCCCGAAGAGACCAAAGCCGATCGAGCGGGATCGATACGAGCGGCTGATCACGACGCCGAATCCGTTGCGGCCGCCCGCGTCGAGATCGACCGCCGACGTGTCGACTTCGCCGCTGTGCAGATAGGTCGTTTCCTGGAGCATGCCGCGCGCCACCGGCGGACCTTGCGCCGCGAGCAGGACCTCGGGCGGCCGGACTGTATCCGCCATGACCGTCGAGACTCGCGCGACGAGGCGGTTGGCGTCGTCGAGGTATTTGTATCGCGACGTGCCGAAGAGGCTCGTCTCCGGGCGAACGCTGATCACGCGGCCGCGCGTGAACAACTCGAACACTTCCGGCGCTTTCTTCTTCTGCAGCGACGGCGGGCGCTGACATGCCGCACAACCCTGCGATGCGGGCACGCCGTTGCCCCACACGTACTGCTCGCTCGCGCGCGGATCGGCGACGGCGACGATCCACGGCGACACGAACTGGTTGAACGCGCGCTGATAGCGGACGAGCTTCAGATACCGGTCGTTCGGGTCGTACGGCGTCACGCGCTGCATCGTCACCGTCGTCGGCCGAAGGTCGGCAGTGCCGCTTCGCGTCATCGTGCGCAGATGAGCAGGAGGCAGCGGCTGGGGCGTCTGCTCCGTGGGCACGCCGACGATGCGCTCGCTCTCCACCGCGACGCGCAGCTCTTTCTTGTTCGCCGTCAACGCCTCCACGATCGAGCCGGGCAGCGTCAACTCGATCGTGAACGCGCCGTACGACGACTCCGCCTTCTTCGGCAGGTCCCGCGGCGCGATTCCGAGGGGAACGATGGAGTTGACGTAGCGCGTGCCGTCGTCGGTGCGGATGCGGAAGCGAATGCGCGGATCGATTGCCGCGATCGCCTTCACACGATCGCCGTTGACGTCCCCGCTGATCAGGATGCCGGTGTCAGGATCGATCAGCGGCGCGATGTTGCCGCTGACGGTCTTCGGCGGCGTCTTCCACACGATTCGCGGATCGTCGGCACCGACTTCGATCCAATCTGCACCGGCCGGCAACGGCGCTGTCGCGCTGGTCAGCGCTTTCTTCGCAGTCGGGAACAGCTCGCCGACGCAGAGATCGTTCGTGCAGGCTGGAATCGCTGCGACTTTCTTGCTTTCGTCGATCTCGCGGAGGTCGACGAGCAGAATGCGGCCGGCGTTGTCGATGACGAGCGCGAGATCGCTCCGCGGGATCACGCGAACCGACAGCGCGCCGGCAGGAATCCAGATGACATCCACGAGCGACTGGGGCGAGAGAGGCTGGCCGTTGATCTTCACCACGAGCAGCCCGAGCGAATTGCCGGCGACCAGCGCGAAGTTCTCGGGGTCGCCGAGCTTGTCGGTGCGCAGATAGGGCGACATCGACGTGAACCGCGCACGCGGCGACGCCTTTCCGGGTACGTGAAGATTCCAGAGATTCACGAGCGAGCGAAGCCGCGGATGGTAGAAGTTGCCCGAGCCGTTCGCGCCCGTGTACGGATCGGACAGCGAGAGACCCTGCGACAGCGCGACGTTCGCCGGGTTGACCGGCGGCGGCGGTACCGGATTGGGTAGCGGAGGGGTGATCTGGAGATCGAGAATGCCGCGACGCTGATCGAGAGCGTAGATGTCGAGGCGCGGATCAGGCCTGCCGGGGAAGATCAACGCGTCCGGCGAGTAGGTCAGGTCGCGAATCTCACACGCGATTCCCTGCGGCGCCGTCGCCGCAGGATCGCACACACACGGCGTGCCTGGCGGCAGATACGGATTACAGAAGACCGGCGCCGGATAGACGGTGTTCGTCTGCGGCCCGTCTTTCCCCGCGGTCATTTTCACCAACTCGGATGCTTCGGTGTAACCGGTCGCTCCCGTCTCCAGGGCCTGATCGTTCGACTCGACCGCGTTCAGGTCATACACACCGATCCCGTAGCCGAACAGCGACACGACCGCGTACGTCGTCAGGTTGCGAACGATCGACAGCTCGTCGTCCTCGCGCGCGAGCACGGCCCGGATGATCCCCTGTTCGCCGCGCGTCACATCGACCGACCATCGCGCGCCAATCGTGCGGTTCTCGATCGTGATTCTCTGCTTCAGATATGACAGCCCGCGCGGCACGGTCATGACGACGTCGAAGCGGTGGAAGTCGCCAATCTGCTGAATCGTGCCGGTCGCCGATTGCTCCAGTTGCGTGCGCGTGACCACCTGCTCCGCATCCTGCAACAGCACCTGCAGCTTCCTCGGAATCGCCTCCGGACGATCGGTGATGAGCCAGTCAGTGCCGAGCGGAACGCCCAGGTTGACGCCGGTGCGCCACGCGACGTTGGTCGCGCCGACCGGCTTTAACGCCGGGACCGGCGGCGGCGGCAGATCGATGAAGTCTTCGATGCGGAAGCTCTGCACGACCGAGAACGTCGAGTTGACTCCGGTCGCGTAGATGCGACCGTGGCGATCGGCAACCACTCCCCAGTAATCGGTCGGACCTTCGACGGTCCGGAGCGGAGCCGGCGGCGGCTGTTGCTGCGACAGGCTCGCGGGATCGGAGACGTCGAACGCCTGCAATCCGCCGAACGTCGTCGCGATGAGCGCGACGTTGCCGATGAGCGCGAAGTCGCGAATGCCGCCTTTGCCGTTCGGCAGAGTCATCTCGCCAAGCACGCCGCCGGGAGCGCGAGTCGTGAAGCTGATGCTGACGTCGCCAGGCTGCGCCGGGACAGCTTGTCCGTTCTCGAGATGCTGGCCCAGAAGCAGAGCGCCGCGGCCCGTGACCGGCGGACCTTCCAGATTCCCGCTGACGACGACGCGGTAAGTCTTCCCACGCTGCAGCGGGAGCTTGACCGCGATCTTTCGCGCGTCGGGATCCGCGCTGAAGTACCCCATGTCGGTGATGTCGGTCAGCGGCGGAGCATCGCCGGTGTAAATCGAGATCCAACGCTTCGTGCGCAGGTACTCGTCGATCGCTTTCGGGTCGGTGAGGCCGGCGAGATTGATCGAGTTACTGAACATCAGGCCGATCGTCTGCTCCGGATCGACGTCGGTGTCGGCCATCGAAATCAGCAGACGATCGCCTTCGACCGCGGGAACGCTGAGAGACGTGACCGACAGGTTCGTATTGTTCGTCGCGGAATTGCCGTTCGAGATGTCGAGGATGTCGAACCGGGCCTTCCCGGCGATCGTCTTAGTGACGGTGACCTGTCCGTTCAGCGATGTGATCTCGAGGTCGCGCACCGAACGAAGCGTTACGCTGTCGGCAGGAACAGTCACGACATCGAGGCGGCCGGGCGTGGCGAAGACCGGGAACGGGCCGGTGTCGCTCGCGGTCGTGATCGCCGTCGGCATCGCGTTGAGCGGATTGAGCGCGTCGGCACCCTGGTGATCGATCCGGAAAACCTCGAGGCCCGTCGATGCGTCGTAGCCGACGAGCTGGAACGGCTGCTTCGCCTTGACCGGGAACAGCGTGCGTCCCCGCTTCTCGGTCATCGAGAAAGCCGAGAGGAAGATCGACTTCAGATTCGTCGAGAAGAGCTCGTACCCTGGCGTGAGCGGCGTTTCGATCAGCAGCCACGTCGGATCTTCGGCGAACTTCGCGCCGACGTACGTTCCGCCGCGGATCGTCTGGATCATTGCGTTCTTCGCTTCCTGCGGATCGCCGAACGTCTGATCAGGCCGCACGCGCAGGGCGCTGGCGAGCGACGCGGTCGCGGAGCTGTTGCCTGTCGCCGTCGTCAGCACGCCGCGATCGAGGCGCAGCGTGTCGACGATCTCGATGCGAGGTCCGAGGACGGAGTCGCCGAGGCGACCGAGGTAGTAGGGCGTGGAGGGAGTCGCGTCGGGGGGCGCCGCGAGCTCGACGACGAGCGGTGTCTTCGCGACGCCGGTGAAGTCGAGCGTCACCGCGGTGCCGAGTCCGAGCTCGCTGTCGACGTTCGGCACGTCCTTGAATGCGGCATGATCGACGGCTGAAACCGTGATGGTCGCGGGGTCATCGAATGCTCCGGCGGGAACGGTCACGGCCGCTTTGCCGTCCTGCGTCGTGAAGTGCGTGTCGACATCGGTGGGCGCGATGAACGAACGGCCGTCGGAGGAGACGAACGGGGTCAGGCGGAAGATCGCGGCGATCGACCCGGCGCTGTTGATGACCTGCAAATCGATCTGATCCGTGAGCTCGGTGCGACCCGGCAGATCGATCGAGAAGCTTCCGTCGGACGCTGCGGTCGCCTGCGGACGCGGATCGTAGTCGTGGCCGCGCCGCGTCACGACAGCCTGCCACGCGGCCGGCAGCGCACCGGCGTCGCCGCTCACGCGCGAATGGCCGTTCTCGTCCGGAATCGTGATTCGAATCTTTTCGCGGTGAACGTCGCCGCTGACGAGCTGCGCGACCGTCGAGAACGAGAACGTGTAGTTCCTTCCGAACGGCGCGCCGTTCATTCCGCGGATCATCGCGGCGAGCGTGACTGTGTACGTCTTGTTCGGCAGCAGGCGCTCGCCCGGGGGCAGCGTCCAGACGACTGCGGAGTTCCCTTCCGCGACGACGTTGCCGCTGATGACGGCGTGCGTTTGCGCGTCGACGACGACGATCGATGTCGCGTTCACCGACTGCGGATCGATCGACGGCGCGAACGACGCTTTGAC
>DASWBH010000170.1:0-9934 GCA_036390755.1 Thermoanaerobaculia bacterium | reverse complement strand
GGTGATCGAGAAATCCGCCGACGATCGAGTCGGCGTACGCGATCTCGCCGTCGTACGCGGTTCGCGACGCGGAGCGGAACGGTTCCGGCGCGTTGTATGGCGCGTGAGGCTCGTAAATGTGCAGGAAGTAGAAGAACGGCGTGCGATCGTGCTGATCGATCCACCGCTCCGCGATCCCGGCGGTCTCGACTCCCGGCCGCTCTAGCTCTGCCAGCAGCGATCCCGGACGAAACTCGATGTCGTCGTCGTACGAGTCGAACAGCGGACCGAGTCCCGTCTCGCTGCGCAGCACGTATGCCGACACTGCCGCTCCGGTCGAGTAGCCGTTGCGCCGCATCGCCTCGGGAAGCGTTACGGACGCGCGAGGGTCGAGGCGATACCCGATGTTGTCGCGCACGCCGTTGTCCGGCGGCAGCAGACCGGTGAGGACCGAGGCGTGCGACGGCAGGGTGAGCGGGCAGTGCGCGAACGCATTGCGGAAGAGCACTGACTGTTGGCGCAGTCGATCGAGGTTCGGCGTGGCGACGCCGTCGTAGCCGTAAGCCGGCAGATGATCGGCGCGGAGCGTGTCGATCGAAATGAGGATCACCGGCGCCTTCGGGAACGCGCGCGGACCGGCCGCGACTTTCGCGCTGCGTCCGCACGCAGCGGCCGCAAACAGCAGCAGCGTCGCGAGCGCGTAGCGGAGCCGAATGGCCATCAACGATCCGAGACAAAAAAGAGAAGCCCCGGATTTCCGGGGCTTCTCCGACTGCGAGTGATGCGGAGGACTAGAACTTCACACCGAACGAAACGCGGTACGTGCGCGGCAACTGGAAGTCGCCTGCGCCGCCGGCCGGCTCGCCGGAGGTCGGGTTGATGGGCTTACCGAAGTTCGCGCCTTTGACCCAGTTGATTCCCTCGACCGGAGTGTCGGTGAAGGGATTGAACGAAGCGCATTGCTTTCCGACATTCGCACCGGTGGTCTGACGGCAGGACCCGCTCAGCGACGTACGCACGGTCGTGTTCACGTTGAGGACGCCCTGACGGTTGAACGCGTTGAGAAGCTGTCCTTCGACGAAGAACTGCGCGCGTCCCATCGGCACGAAGTAGTTCAGCGAGAAATCCGTGGCCGAAATGTTCTCGGTACGGAAGGCGTCACGGCCAGTGAAGAAGTAGCTGGCCGTCGCGAACTGGTTGATATTGAACGCGGTGTAGCCCGGGCCGCCCTGGGCAGGATTGTTCGTCGGGCAGGTCGCGCACAACGCTCCTTTGACGATCGGAATCGTTCCGATCGCGCCGTACGGCGTGCCGGAATCGAAGCGCTCCAGCGCGCTCAGGTTGAACGTGCCGAGGAACGTCGGGAGGTCGACGCTCGCCCACGCGCGCACTTTGTTGCGCTGGTCGGCGCCGAGGAAGCCGATCGGGTTCGAGTTCGGGAAGTTGCGGAACTCGGGGAAGTAGCTCGGTCCGGTCGACACGAATGGCCCGCCACCGGCGTTCTCACCGGTGATGTTGCCGCGCAACTTGGAGTACGTGTAGTTGCCGCCGAGGTCGAGGTGGTTGAACAGCCGATAACCACCCTGCAGCAGGAACGCGTTGTACTTGCGGACGAAGTCGTTTGAGTTCGTGATGAGCTTCAGATCGACGTCTGCACCGGTACCGCCGGCCAGCGGATCGAAGACCGTGCCGGTGGCCTTGGTCGCGACAAATGTGTAGAAATTGTTCCACTTGCGGTTCTGATAGTCGAGGCGGAGGAAACCGTTGGTGCCGAGCTGCGTGCCCGCGCCGACTGTGAACTCGTTCACCCCCGGCGATTTCAGTTTGCTCCGAATCGCCGGGCTGATGCCGGCCGTACCGCCGCCGAGCAGAAAGTCGGTGTTCTTGACACCGCCCACGCCGCCCGCGCCATTAACGCAATCGGCGGTGCCGCAGAACCACGAGTAGACGGCGTCGAGGAACTGGTTGGTCGGAAGGTTCTTCAGATCCGGACCGTAGTACAGCCAGTAGAGATACGACGGCGAGCCGGCACTCGAAGTGGAGTCGCCGACGTTGCCGTTCGCGATCTTCGAGACGTACTCGCTGTACGAGGCGTTGAGGCGCAGACGGCCGTTGCCTAAGACGTCATACGTGGCGCCCAGGCGCGGGCTGAACTTGTGATCGCTCGCCACCTTCGCGCCAGCCTGGTTCTTGCCTTCGTTGTCGTCGAAACGGACGCCGAGGTTGAAGTTCAGGTTCTGATTCAGGTCCCACTTGTCGTTGATGAATGCGCCGCGGCTCTGGAAGTCATTGCCCTTCGAGCTGGCCAGAATCGGGAACCAAATGATCAGGCCGTTGGCCTGGGTCATGTTGTTCAGCAGCGTTCCGTCCTTGTCGCGGACCGGGTTGTCATACGAGAAGACCGTGAAGCTGGAGGCGGACTGGAAGTTGTCCGACTTCAGCATGTCCTTGTAGTTCTCGACGCCGCCCGAGATGTTGTGCGTACCGAGCGCCTTGGACGACAGGAAGTAGTTGCCCTTCAGCTTCACGTTCTCGTTGTCGCGCGACTCTGGGAAGGATGCGCAGCCGCCGCAGAACGTCGGGAAACCCGACCAGACGCTGCCGAGCAGCGGGTATTCGATGTTGGTGCCGCGCTGGGGAGGAGCCGGTGCATCGGCGCCGGCGTTCACGAACTTCAAGGTCTGTTTCGAGTACAGAGCCTCAACGAGGAAGTTGTTCGTGAGGATGCCGTTGTAATCGACGGTTGTGAACCGGTTCGGAACCGAACGGGAAACGTCGAGCGCGCTCGCTTCCAGCGGCGTTCCGAAGGGGTTATTGAGCTGCTTGCTGGAGATGTCGAAGAACGAACCGGTGAGCGAGTGCTTCTGCGTGATCTGACCGGTCAGCTTCGCCTCGATGCGCTGCTCCTTGTTGCTAAACGGGAACGTGACCACCGGCTGGTCGGCCGGGCTCGGAGTACGGCCGAAGCGGCGGTCGAAATCCTGTTTCTGGTAGCGGCCGGCCGTGAAGAACCACAGGCGATCGCGAATGATGCGGCCGCCGAGCGTGGCCTGGTAGTTGGGGAAGATCTTGTCGGTCGGCTGCGCTGTGTTCAGCGTGCCACGGGTCGTCCACTTCGGGTTCGTCATCGAGTCGCGGAGCGAGCCGGTGAAGTTGTTGCCGCCGCTCTTCGAGATCGACGTCACGACGCCGCCGGTGAACCGGCCGAATTCGGCCGAGATCGCGCCGGTCTGCACCGTGGTCTCCTGCAGCGCGTCCTCGATGAAGAGGTTGTTGGGCTGTCCGCGCAGCAGCTCGTTGACGACCGCGCCGTCGACATAGAACGTGCTGTCGAAGGACTGGCCGCCCGAGATCATCGTGTTGCCGCCCGGGCCGTTCTGCGTGACGCCCGGCGCGAGGTTGGTCGTGGCGATGAGCGTGCGCGTGGTCGGCAGGCTCTCAACGAGCTTCGCGGTGAGATTGGTCTGCACCTCGGTCGTCTCGAGCACCGCCGGCGCTGCCGCCGTCACAGTGATTGCCTCGGTGACAGCCGAAACCTTCAGCTCCGCATCAGAACGAGTGGTCTGCGTGACGCCGACCTTGACGCGGTTGGTCACCGACTGCAAGCCCGCCAGCTCGATGCGCACCGTGTAATCACCCGGTGGGAGTGCGGAAAAGTTGTAGTTGCCATTTGTGTCAGTGACCGCGGTGCGCGAGCCCTGAAGGTTCGGAGACGTGACGGTGACGGTTGCGCCTGGTAGAGGCGCTCCGCTCGAGGTCACGGTTCCGGTCAAGCCGCCCGTCGTGGTCTGCCCGTAAGCCATAAGGCTGACGAGGAGACAACCGATGGCGATTGTCAGAAACCGATTCAACTTCATCAAAACCTCCTTTTGATTTGTGAAAGACAGACGTACGACATTAACCAGCTGCCACGGCTGCACGCGGGCGGCCATGAGCAGCAGAGAGCTAAAGCGTTTCAAATCAGCGATATCTGGAGCAGCTCGTCCGCGGAGAATTCAACGAGCCGAATCAGCAACCCGTTTTCCCGAACGATCGCGCCGAAATGGGCGTTCCAGCGCGGCCGGAACCTTATGCGAGCGAGTGTTTTATGGCAAGTGACAATTAGATCACGGTGTTGTGACATGTCGCAGGGCCGACTCCAATTTCGCGTGTTCGAACCGGAATCCCTCCGCCTCAGTCCGCCTCGGCACCGCGCGTTGGCCGCCGAGGAGAGCTTCGTCGGCCATTTCGCCGAATACGAGTCGGAGGGCAAAGCCGGGAGCAGGCAGCAACGATGGCCGGTGCATGACGCGGCCGAGCGTCCTCGCGAACTCCTTGTTCGTCACCGGCTCGGGTGCCGTGATGTTGTAAGCGCCGCGGACCGAACCGCGCGTGAGTGCCCACTCGATCGCGCGCAGCACGTCGTCGCGATCGACCCACGACATCCATTGCCTGCCGCTCCCGACCGGACCGCCGGCGCCGAAGCGGAACGGCAGCATCATCTTCGCGAGCGCGCCGCCGTCCTGCGCGAGCACAACTCCGAACCTGAGGATCACCACGCGCGCAAACGGTTCGGCGCGTTTCGCCGCGCTCTCCCAACGGTCGACGAGATCGGCAAGAAACCCGCGGCCTTTCGGCGCGCTCTCGTCCGCGATTTCGTCGCGCTCGAATCCGTAGAATCCGACAGCCGACGCGTTGATCAGCACGCGATTCCGGCGGGACGCTTTGCTCAGCGCGGCGACGATGGAGCTCGTCGCATCGAGCCTGCTGTCGATCAGCCTCCGCTTTCGCTCCTCGGTCCAGCGGCCGGCGCCGATGTTCTCGCCCGCGAGATTGATGACCGCGTCGGCGGCATCGATTTCGCCGGTCCACGCACCGGCAGACTTGCCGTCCCACTGCACACCGCGTCCCGCGCGCACCTTCCGCGGATCGCGTGACAAAACAGCAACGTCATCGCCGCGCGCGATCAAACGACGAACGAGCGGCTCGCCGAGAAGCCCGGAACCGCCGGCAACCACGATGTCCACGGGCCCTCATTGTGGACCAAAAAAAACGCCGCCGTCTGAGCGAGGACGGCGGCGGTGAGGAGAGTAGGAGATCGAATGGTTCTCGCAGCGCTCATCTCATAGGACGTACGAAAGAGCGGAACGTTACCGGTTGGTCCGACAACTTACGAGCCAGCCGCAATTCTCGACCGCGCGACGACTCTCATCGGATCAGTCCAGTCCAACTCCCGCTGCAGGCCCGCAAACGCGATCATCGCCGCGTTGTCCGTGCAGTACCGCTTCTCAGGCAACCGGACGGTGACCGAGCGCTTCCCGCCCCACGCGGCGATCCGCTCGCGCAGCACGCCGTTCGCCGCAACACCGCCCGCGATCGCGACCTCGGTCGGCTTCGGATCGTCGAGCCGCGCCCACACGGTGTCGAGCCGGTCGAAGAGCTGCGCGAAGAGGGCGTCCTGGAACGACGCGCAGAAATCGGCCATCAACGTCGCGTCGCCGTCCACGCGCACACCGCGCTCGCGCGCCATCCGGATCGCGCTCGCTTTGATGCCGGAGTACGAGAAGTCGAGCGACTGGTCTTTGAATTGCGGCAGCGAGAACGGAAATTGCCGAGGATCGGCCGAACCCGCGCGCGCATGATTCTCGATCTGCGGTCCGCCCGGATACGGCAGGCCGATGAACTTCGCGACCTTGTCGAACGTTTCGCCGATCGCATCGTCGCGCGTGCGGTTCAGCATCTGAGCGACTCCATCGCGCACGTCGTAGATCGAGGAGTGTCCGCCGGAGATCACGAGCGACAGAAATCGCGGCGGCAGCGGAATCGCCGGCCCTTCCTTTTGAAGATACGGCGAGAAGATGTGGCCCTCCAGATGATTGATCGCAACGAGCGGAACGCCGAGGCCATAGGCGAGGCCCTGGGCGCCGGCGACGCCGACGAGGAGCGCGCCGATGAGTCCGGGACGTGACGTCACGGCAATCGACTCGACATCGTTCCAGCCGGCGCTGGCCTGATCGAGCGCGCGGCGAACGAGCGGAAAGAGATGCTGCAGATGCTCGCGCGAGGCGATCTCCGGAACGACGCCGCCGAACGGCTGATGGCGCTCGATCTGCGACGCGATGAGGTTCGCGCGCACATTGCCGTCGCGCTCGAGCAACGCGACGGAAGTTTCGTCGCACGAAGTCTCAATGCCGAGGATCATGATCACGTCATTCCGAGCGCGGGAGAGCGCGAGGAATCCGGGCGGGGGAATCGCGCCGCCGCCCGGATTCCTCGCCGTCTCCGCGGCTCGGAATGACAGCGATCTTATAATTCCGCGCCTTCATTCTCATGAAAGAAGAACTCGACACGCGGTACGACCCGAAGACTTTCGAGCAGCGCATCTACGCGAAATGGGAGAGCGAGGGCTACTTCACTCCCGACATCGATCGCGACCGCCCGAAGTTTTCGATCGTCATCCCGCCGCCGAACGTCACCGGCCGTCTGCACATCGGCCATGCGCTGGTGAACACGCTGCAGGACATCGTCGTTCGCTGGAAGCGGATGAGCGGCTTCAACACGCTCTGGCTGCCCGGCACCGACCACGCCGGAATCGCCACGCAGATGCTCGTCGACCGCGACCTCGCGCGACAAGGCATCTCCCGCTTCGACCTGGGCCGCGAGAAGTTCGTCGAGAAAGTGTGGGAGTGGAAGGAAAAGTACGGCGGCGAAATCATCGAGCAGCTCAAACGCCTCGGCGCGTCAGCGGACTGGACACGCTCGCGCTTCACGCTCGACGAAGGCCTGTCCCGCGCGGTGCGCTACGTCTTCGTGAAGCTCTACGAAGACGGACTGATTTATCGCGACCTGGCGATGGTGAACTGGTGTCCGAACTGCCGCACCGCCATCAGCGACGTCGAAGTGGAGTTCCGCGAGCGCGAAGGGAAGCTGTGGCACATCGACTACCCCGTCGAAGGATCCGATCGCCGTCTGACCGTGGCCACGACGCGGCCGGAGACGATGCTCGGCGACACCGCGCTCGCCGTTCATCCGGACGACGATCGTTATCGCTCGCTGATCGGCAGGTACGCGATCCTGCCGATCGCGAATCGCCGCATTCCGATCATCGCTGACTCGATCCTCGTCGATCCCGAGTTCGGCACAGGCGTCGTGAAAGTCACGCCGGCCCACGACAAGAACGACTACGAAGCGGGCAAGCGCAACGACCTCCCGCAACTGCAGGTCATCGACGAGGCCGGGCGCATGACGCCCGAAGCCGGCGCGGAGTTCGCGGGCCTCGACCGGTTTGACGCGCGCAAGAAGGTGCTGGAGAAACTCGAGGAGCAGGGCTTCCTCAGCTCCGTCAAGACCTATCAGAACGCGGTCGGCGTCCACGGCAAGTGCGACACCGATGTCGAGCCGATGATCTCGCGCCAGTGGTTCGTGAAGATCGACCCGCTGGCGCGGCCGGCGATCGACGTCGTGCGCGACGGCACGATCCAGATCATCCCCGAGTCGTGGGAAGCGACGTACTTCAACTGGATGGAGAACATCCACGACTGGACGATCTCGCGGCAGCTGTGGTGGGGCCACCGCATCCCCGCGTTCTACTGCGCGAACGGACACATGACCGTGTCGATGGACGATCCCGCGCAGTGTCCGCAATGCGGCTCGACGGGGATGCGGCAGGAGACCGACGTGCTCGACACGTGGTTCTCGTCAGCGCTCTGGCCGTTCTCGACGATGGGCTGGCCGGACAACACGCCCGACTACGAGATCTTCTATCCGACCGACGTCCTCATCACCGGCTTCGACATCCTCTTCTTCTGGGTTGCGCGCATGATCATGATGGGTCTGCGCTTCACGGGAAGAGCGCCGTTCCACCAGGTCTTTCTCAACGGTCTCGTGCGCGATGAGCACGGGGACAAGATGTCGAAGACGAAGGGGAACGTCATCGATCCGCTCGACGTCATCGAGGAAGTCGGCGCCGACGCGCTTCGCTTCACACTCGCGATCTTCGCCTCGGGCCGCGACATCCCGCTGGGCAAGAGCCGCATTCAGGGTTACTCCGCGTTCGTGAACAAGATCTGGAACGCATCGCGCTTCGCGCTGATGCACCTCGACGTCGAATTGAAAGACGCAGGTGCGATCGACCGCGACAACCTGCGCAGCATCGAGCGCTGGATCCTTTCGCGGCTGAACGAGACGACGAAGGCGGTCAACAAGTCGCTGTCCGCGTTCCGCTTCGACGAAGCGTCGAATGCGATCTACCAGTTCTTCTGGCACGAGTTCTGTGACTGGTACATCGAAATGGTGAAGCCGGTCCTCCTCGGCAAACACGGCGACGTGGGCGAACAGAAGAAGGCGAAGCGCGTGCTCCTCGAGGTGCTCGACCGCTCGCTGCGACTGCTCCATCCGTTCATGCCGTTCGTGACGGAGGAGATCTGGCAGAAGCTTGGAGGGGTGGAGGCGTCGATCATGACTGCGCCCTATCCGATCGGCGAAGAGGTGCTCGAGGACTCCGAAGCGGAGCGCATGATCGCCGCGGTGAAGTCGATCATCACGACCGTGCGCAACGTGCGCGCGGAGCGCGGCTTTACGCCCAAAGATCGCTTCCGGCTCTTCATCAGCGGCAGCGACGGCCGCGAGTCGAACTTCTTCAACACGTACGCCTACATCCTCACGGATCTGGCGCGGCTCAGCGAGGTGGTCATCGACGGACAGCCGCCCCCCGGCACGCATCAGGACGTGATCGAAGGCTTTCACATCGCCATCGAATTTCCGGAGCGCGTCGTCACGAAGGAGCAGTTGGAGCGCACGCAGCGCGAGATCGAGAAGAGCCAGAAGGAACTCGCCTCGGTCGAAGCGAGACTGGCCAACGAGCAGTTCGTGAAGAACGCACCGGCAGCAGTCGTGCAGCAGGCACAAGCGAGGCTATCCGAGTTACGGCAGCGGCTCGAAAAGCTGCAGCAGAATCAATGATCGACACCCGCGCGGTCGTCCGCCGATTGAAGAAGTTCGAATCGCTGGCGATCATCCCGCGGGTGGCGTCGACCAACCTCGTCGCGCGCCGCATCCTCGAGGAGTGCCTCAACAACGAGCTCTCGCTGCCGCAGGCCATCATCATCGCCGGCGAGCAGTTCGCAGGCCGCGGCCGCAACGACCACCGCTGGATCTCGCCGAAAGGCAAAGGCATCTACGCGACGACGCTGATCACGCGTCCGGTCGAAGAGCTCTCGCTGTTCCCGCTCGAGATGGCGAACACGATTGCAATGTTTCTGCGCGAGCACTTCGACATTCCCGCCGGGATCAAGTGGCCGAACGACGTGCTGGTCGGTGGCCGCAAGATCGCCGGCGTGCTGATCGAAGCGCGCGTTCAGGAAAGCCGGGTGCACATGATCGTGGGCACCGGCATCAACGTCGAACGGGTCGAGAACGACGACCGGCCGAACGCGACGTCGATCAGCGACACCGCGGGGCGCGACTACAAAGGCATCGAGGAGGCGACCGTCGCCTACGTCGAATACCTCGACCGCCGCTTCGCGCATCCGACGAAGCGCATGGAGGTGCTTGATGAGTGGCGCCTGCTCACCGTCCATCACTTCGGCGATCGCATCTCCTCGGTGATCGGCGACCGCACCGTCGCCGGCGCGTGGGCCGGCATCGACGACCAGGGACGAGCGCTGATTCGCACCGACTCCGAAACGATCGCGATCTCGGCGGGCGATATCGTGATGTCATCCTGAGCGCCGCAGAGCGCGAAGGATGACGTAGTAACCTTTGCTCGTGTCCAACCTGCTCGTCGTCGACGTCGGCAATACCAACATCGTCCTCGGCATCTATCGCGATGACGAACTGCTGCGCTCCTGGCGAGTGGCCACGGCGCGGGAGCGCACGGCGGACGAGTACGGAATTCTCACCAAACAGCTCGTGCACGGATTCAACGACGAGCTCGAAGGCGCGATCGTCTGCTCGGTCGTCCCTCCGCTCAACGGCG
>DASWBH010000169.1:0-1642 GCA_036390755.1 Thermoanaerobaculia bacterium | reverse complement strand
AAGCAGACTGATCGTAATCACATCAGTTCTCTTACTCGTTGCAGCGTGCTCGACCAATCAGACGATGACGTCGTCCTCGTCGATGCCGGTCATGGGCAGCGGTTACAGCGATGCGGACATCGCCGGCATTCTTCGCGCCGCAAATCAGGGCGAGATCGACGCCGGAAACGCCGCCAGCACCCGCGCCAGCTCCGACGACGTGCGCGCCTTCGCCCGGATGATGGTGAGCGACCACACGAGCGCTCTCGATCAGGCGAACAGCCTCTTCACGCGCACGAACATCAGGGCCAGCGACAACGATCTCTCGCGCAACCTGCAGAACAATTCCCAGCAGACGCTCGGCGCGCTCAACTCGTACACGGGCGCTGACTTCGACCGGCAGTACATCAACTCGCAGGTCGCCGCGCATCAATGGCTGCTCGGCACGCTCGACTCGGCGCTCATTCCGTCGGCGCACAACCGGCAGCTTCGCACGTTCCTCAGCAACGTTCGCACGACGGTCACCTCGCACCTCGACCGCGCGCGGCAGATCCAGACCAAACTCCGCTAGCTAACGGAGAGCGCGGCGCTGAACCTCGACCCGGCCGTCGCGCAGGTCGAGGATCAGCGACTGCGCGGGCGCGATTCTTTCCGGGGACCGCCAGCGTCGATGGCCTGAGGCCTCGAACTCGACGGTAACGTAGTCGCCGGATTCGATTCTCACGACGCGCGTCTCGCCCGATTGAAGCGTGCCGATGTCGAAGCGATCGCCGGCCGTGGCGATCTTCACGCCGCGCAGCGTCGAGCCCTGGTTGATCAGCACGACGCGCGCGGGATACCTGCCGGCCCAGTGCGCGACGGCGAGCAGACCCGCGAACGCGAGCGCGATGAACCACCAGAGCTTTCGCGAGATCACGGCAAAATCTTACGGCCTGCGGCACAATGTGCCCGGTCCATGCTTCCCGTCCATCCCGAATACGTCTGCGTTGACGTCGCGACCGGCGACGACGTTCTCGCCGCGATCTGTTTCGGTCTGGAGCCATGCCGCGGAATGGCAATCGGCGCGCGACAGCTCGGTCCATCGCCTCTCGTCGAAGTCTGGCGCTCGCCGCTTCCCGTGACGCGCGGCCGCTGCAGCGGCGTTTCATTCGCCGCGAACGGCTCGGTGATGATGGGCAATATCGCGGTGGATGGAGGCGAGACCGAGATCGTGACCGCGCGGGTGTACGAGCAGCTCGTCGACGGGGCTCGCTGCGCCGGCTATCCGCACCTCCTCCGCGTCTGGAACCACGTCGGCGGCATCAACGCGGACGATCGAAATCTCGAGCGCTACAAACGTTTCTCGGCCGGCCGGTACGAGGCGCTGACAAGCCGCGGTTACGCCGCGCCGGAGTACCCGGCGGCGAGCGCGGTCGGTGTGGCTGGCGAGGGAGTGGCTGTCTACTTCATCGCGTCGCGAACGCCGGGCCTGCAGGTCGAGAATCCGCGTCAGGTCGCCGCGTACGAATATCCGCCGGCATATGGACCGCGAAGCCCGTCGTTCGCTCGCGCGACCGTCGCGGAGTGGGACGGCGGCGCCATGATCTTCGTTGCCGGGACGTCGAGCGTCGTCGGTCACACGACGCAGCACGCCGGCGATGTCGGGAAGCAGCTCGATGAGACG
>DASWBH010000168.1:0-5413 GCA_036390755.1 Thermoanaerobaculia bacterium | reverse complement strand
AATCTCCGCAACGCGCGGCGAGTCGAACTGTGCCGACTGCACGAGTGCGGCGATTCCGTTGAACCCGCTGAACGAGCGATTGGCGACTTCCCGGCTGATTACCGAGACGTCGAAGTAGTTGCCGTACAGCGACCACGCGATCCCGTCGGCCACGTAGTCGGCAAACGCGGCTAACGACTGCGGCGGAAGTCCGAACGCCGTCCCGCGCGTGATCATCGCGTACTTGCCGACGTCATTCGCGAACGAGCCGCCGTAGCCGCCGGTGTAGAGCTGCGCGCCGTGCTGATGGAACGAGCTATCGGGCTGAATGCCTTCGGCAAGCGACGGCGCGGTCACCGCAGCCATGGCATCGCGCACCTGGCCGAGGATTGTTGGATCGTCTTTGAGGAGTCCGAGGCAGAGGTGAGTGAACGCCGACCAGACGAGGTTCTCGCCGGTCGGAGTCGGACCGACGATTCCGCGCACAGACGGATTGCTGCCGATGCGCAGGTAGATGTCGTTGACGAGATCGTCGTACGTTTTCTGGTCGATGTCGCCGCGCATCAGCACGAGCTGCGGAGCAAGGTCGAGCGGGATGCCCATCGTCCAGAACCACCAGTTGCCGTTGGGCAGATCGTTCGGTCCGTAGAACGTGTTCACGTAGCGCAGCGCTGACTGAATGTCGACGAGCAGCTGCGGATCTTGGTAGTACGGCTGTCCCGGCGTCTTGTACGCCTTCACCATGACGGTCAGCCGGCGCACGTGATCCCACGGCGACCAGCTTCCGCTCGGCGTCTCGTTGTAATTGATGTCGCTCCAGCTGCCGTCGCTCATCAGGAAACCGGGCGCGGTGTTCGCGCGCGTCGTGTTCTCGAGATCGCCGAGCGCCTGCTGCATACGCGGCGCAGTCGCGTCCGCTCCGGCGGCGGTGTAGTACGCGATGAAGTTCGCGCGCACGACGTCGATGTCGCCGGCGCGAGCCGGAAGCGCGATCAGTACAGCGAGGACGAGGAGTCGTTTCATTGTCCGAAAAAAGAAAAAGGACGGTTGTTACGCCGTCCTCGTTGCGACCGACTGTGCGTCGGATCAGAGCGTGGTGACGTTCGCCGCCTGGAGACCTTTCGGTCCCTGAACGACGTCGAACTCGACCTGCGCACCCTCGGGGAGGGTGCGGAAGCCCTTGGACTGGATCGCCGAGAAGTGAACGAACACGTCCTCGCCACCTTCCATGGTGATAAATCCAAAGCCCTTCGCATCGTTAAACCACTTGACTGTACCGGTGCTACGCATTCCTGGGAAATCTCCTATGAAGTTGTTTCCGTGCTGCTGGTGGAGATCCGGTTTGGGTGGCGCGGATCGTCACTTCCTAAATCCCGCACAGGCATCACGCGATGACGCAGCCAACGTGCTCTACTTACAGATAATTTCCAAATTCGCACACGACCTGGTCAGTTCGCGGACGGCGGGGCGAGCGGTAAGTTCGCGCGAACAAACAGGAAAGCGAGCAGGGCGAGAAGCATCGCGCCCGCACCGCCCCAGAGCCAGCTCATCCGCTCGTGTCCGCTCCGCGGGATGAGGCGCATCTCCGCGGTTCCGAACGCCGGCTTCACCGTGCAGCCGAGCTCGTCTTCGATGTCGTTGATCGCCGTGAGGTGTTTCGCGACCTCAGCGGCGGGTACGGCGTCGCGGAGCGCGCGAAGCGAGTACTCGAGCGTCACGGAGCGGTCGCGCTCGGTCGGCTTGAACGCGAACACGAACGCGGGCGTTCTGCGCGCGAATGCGTCGGTCGCGTCGATCGACGCGCCGGCGGGGAAGCGGAACGTCACGCGCTGCACGATCGCCAGCGGGTAGTCGAACGCGAGCGGCATCGAGCGGATGATCGTCTTCGGCTTGTCGAGTGAAGGCTCGATCGCGCGCGGGTAGTACGTCCACTCGCCGCGTTTCCACAGGTCGCGGATGGAGTAGCGCTCGGTGATCACGATCGTGTTCTTCGCGCGATCGTCGGCGATCGACGGGGGCGCGACCGCGGCGATCGACGGATGGTCAGCGGCGTAGCGGTTGATGCGCTCGCGCGCGATCTCGTCGGATGCCATCGACGACAGCTCCGAGCGCATCAGGTCGGCGTCGGTCCCCGTGTAGGTCGAATGAACGACGAGCGTCGTCGGCGACGACGCGTCGCGCGCGGAGTAGATCTCCTCGACTACCGTACGGCCGCGGCGGATCGTGGCGATCCTCGTCAGGGCGTTCGAGTCCTGGCGGACGACGAGCGCTCGCGCGTCGTTCGGCGTCTCGATCGTCTGCAGCGTGCCGCCCTGATCGGCGATCGTCGGATCGATCCAGTACGAGTTGCCGTTCGCAACGACGCGCACGATGACGTGATCGAACGCGAACGGCGAGGGGAGCCGGGTGTCGAGTCGCTGCTTCGCCTTCGTGTTGACGAGCGCCGGATCGGCGTCGACTCCGAACTCGTGCAGCAGCAGCGACAGCAGCAGCGCCTTCTCTTTGCAGTCGCCCCAGCGCTGCTCGAGGATTTCCTTCGGCTGCCGCGGCTCGTGGGAGTTTCGTCCGATCTCGAGTCCAAGGTAGCGGATGTCGTCCTGGACGAAGCGGATGGCGGCGGTCGCAGGATCTTCGGGATGATCGTGGCGGATCCTGGCGGCGAGCGCGCGGACGGCAGCGAGCGAATCGTCGTCTGCTTTGAACGAACGGACTGCCCACTGCGCGACCTCGTTCCACGACCCGAAGTCGCTCACCTCGACCGAGTCCCACGGCTCGTACCACGAGGGCAGTGAGTCTTCCATGTCCACCGCGGCGACGTCGTGCGTCTCCCACGTGAACGTGTTGCCGTTCTGCACGGCTGCCTGTCCGCGCGTCTGCGGCGGCCGCGCGCCGTCCCAGACGAGACGGTGGCGGATGCGGTGCGACGGCAGCTCGGTGCGCATGTCGTATTCATCGGCGTAGCGGCCGTTCAGGATCGGATTCGCCCCGTCGATCGACCATGACCAGTCGATGACGTCACCCGGCCGGACGTCTTTCAGAAACACGAGCGCGGTGAGCCGCCCGTCGTAGATTTCGTTTTCGGATTCGTCTTCCTTCTGGATCACGCGCACGGTCGACGCGTCGAGCGCATCTTTCCGTCGCGGGCCGCGAACGATCGTGATCTCGTGAACCGTGAGCCGTTGGAACGAAGGATCGAAGTCGATCGACAACTGCGAGGCGTTCTGGACGCCCGCCTGTGTGAGAACCTTGCGGACCATCCGGTAGTACTGCGCGGTTGAGCCGTCGCGCGCGACGTGCACCTGATGATCCGAGAGGATGTCGTACACGCCATAACGGGAGACACCATTCGGCACCGGGGCGGCGTACTCGGCGGGCGCGACGTCGATCCATTGCGGAGCCTTGGCGATGTCGAACTCGCCATAGCTCTTCGCGAAGAGCGATGCTGGGATGAGCAGCGTAAGGAATATTATTTTGCGGACCAAGGGACTCTCGCGATTATACGGGTTGTCGGTTGCTACTGCGCTCCGCGGTCCGCGAACGGGCCGCTGCCCATGAACAGATGGGGCACGCCCCGTATTCATGATGCCGAGCCAGGCAGTACTCGCGGCCGAAGTAAATGATCTGCAGGTGCCGGCGGCCCCATTCCTCCTCCGGGTAGAGCTTCTTCAGGTCATGTTCGGTCTGCTCGACGCTCTTGCCGTTCGTCAGCCGCCATCGCGTCGCAAGCCGGTGAATGTGCGTGTCCACCGGAAACGCCGGCACGCCGAACGCCTGCGTCATCACGACGCTGGCGGTCTTGTGGCCGACTCCCGGCAATTTCTCGAGCGCTTCGATGTCGCGCGGCACGCGTCCGCCGTGCTCCTCGACGAGGATCTCCGAAAGCCTTTTGATGTTCCGCGATTTCGACGGCGACAGCCCGCAGCTTCGAATCAGCGACAGGATCACGCGCTCAGGCAGGGCCGCCATCTGTGCCGGAGTCGACGCCCGCGCGAACAGCGCCGGCGTGACCTTGTTTACCTGCGCGTCGGTGGTCTGCGCCGAAAGAACGACCGCGACGAGCAGCGTGAACGGATCGCGATGCCGGAGAGGAATGTCCGGATGCGGGTAGATGCGGTCGAGAATCTCTCCGGCCTTCTTCGCCCTCTCCTTCTTCGTCACGCCCGCTCCTCGGCTTCGTTCCAGCGGCGGATGAAGTCGGGAATCGGAGGTGAGGTGACATCGCGGCGGCCGGTGAGCTCGACGAGCGCGGCAGGCGGCACGTTGCCTTCCGGTCCGCGCAGCAGGCCGCGCACGTTGGCGATCGCGGCGAGGTCGCCGGCGGAGTTCGTGATGATGTGCTCGAAGTAAAGCCACTTCTCGTCCCAGCAGAGGATGCGCGACTTCACCACGAAGCGCTCGAACGGAAGGAGCGACTTTCGATACGTGATCATCGAGCCGCCGACGAGCGGGCGCCAGCCAAGCTTCGTCACGCGCCGCAGCAGTTTCATCCGCGACAGCAGATCGATGCGGCCAATGTCCATGAAGCTGATGTACCGGCCGCTGTTCGCGTGCATGTTCAGGTCGAGATCGTTCGGCCAGATGCGCATCGTGACGCGCGCCTGGTCGAAAACGTCGATCTTCGGCTTGAAGAACGCCACCAGGATGGATTTGAAGAGGCGGACGAGGACGACCATCGGATTCGCAGTGCCCTCTCCCGCGTGCGGGAGAGGGTGGCGCGCAGCGCCGGGTGAGGGCCGCCCTCATCCGGCCTTCGGCCACCTTCTCCCGCACGCGGGAGAAGGCTCCCCAGCTTCAGTTCAGATCAAACAGCAACACTTCGCCGCCGGAGCCAGTGATTGTAACCGTCGCCTCCTCCGAGATGGCCGCTCCGTCACCGGCCGACAGCTTGTGTCCGTTCAGATCGACTTCGCCGCGCGTGACCTGCAGCCATCCGTGCCGGTTCGGCGCGAACTGATGCGAGACCGGACCTCCGTCCAGGAGCGCGGAATAGATCCGGACGTCCTGATGCAGCTTCACCGCGCCGTCGCGAGGGTCGCGCGCCGCGACGAGACGCAGCGCACCGGTGCGCTCTGCATCCGCGAACTTCTTCTCCTCGTAGCTCGGCGGAAGTCCGCGCTGGTCCGGCATGATCCAGATCTGCAGGAAGTGCACGGGCTCGTCTTTCGATGCGTTCATCTCGCTGTGCAGCACGCCCGTGCCCGCGCTCATGCGCTGCACTTCGCCGGGGCGGATCACGCCGCCATTGCCCATGTTGTCGCGATGGGCGAGCGCGCCCTCGAGCACGTACGAGACAATCTCCATGTCGCGATGACCATGCGTGCCGAAGCCGGCGCCGGGCTGCACGCGGTCCTCGTTGATCACGCGCAACGACCGGAAGCCCATGAACTGCGGGTCGTAGTAATCGGCGAACGAGAACGTGTGGTACGTGTTCAGC
>DASWBH010000167.1:0-13180 GCA_036390755.1 Thermoanaerobaculia bacterium | reverse complement strand
TTCGGCCGCGGGATCATCGACGGGCAGCATCCGCACGATCTCTTCATGGAGCTCGCCGCCGAATATGCGCGCCCTGTCGGCGGCGGCATCGCATTCCTCTACGTCGCACCGATGGGCGACCCGGCATTAGGACCGGTCGCGTTTCCGCATCGTTTCTCCGCGAGCGAGATCCCACAGGCCGTGATCGGACATCACTACGAAGACTCGACGCACATCGCATCGAGCGTCGTCACGACCGGCTACCGCGTTGGACAGTTCAACTTCGAAGCGAGCGCGTTCCACGGCGGCGAGCCGGACGAGAAGCGCACCGACGTCGAGATCCACCGCATCGACTCGGGATCGGCGCGCGTCTCGTGGACGCCGATCGCGAACCTTGTCGCGCAGGTCTCGGCCGGCAAGCTCGAGAAACCGGAAGCGCTCGAGCCGCGCAACCAGAAGCGCAAGACCGCTTCGCTCTCGTATGACGTCCCGCTCGGGTCGCTGCACTCGTCGACGACGCTCCTGTGGGGCCAGGTCTTCAAGGAGTCGCATCACTCGACGCTCGACGCGTATCTGATCGAGACGCTGCTCCGCGCGGGCAATCGCAATTCGATCAGCCTTCGGGCCGAGCGCGTCGAGAAGGACGAGCTCTTCCCGCATTTCCATCCGCCGAACCGGCCCGATCTCGCGCCGCCGGTGCCGACGTTCACGATCAACTCGCTGCTGGCCGGCTATACGTTCGACGTGATCACGCGCGGCCCGTTGCGGGTCGGCATCGGCGCGAACGTGACGAAGTACTGGTTCCCGCAGAAGCTCGTCCCGTTCTACGGAACCGATCCGATCACGAAAACCGCGTTCATCCGGCTGCGGCTGCAGAGTTGATCCGCGATCGGATCAGTGCTTCGCGGCCCGACGGCGCTCGCCTGTCGATGCCGCGGCATGGAGCAGCCGTCCGTTCGCAGTGTCGGGAATCCAGAGCGTGCCGTCGGGAGCGACGGCAAGAAGTCCGGGGCGCTCGAACAGTGCAGCCGATCCCGCGCCTTCACTGCTGCCGGCGATCGCAGGATCTCCGGCGACCGTCGTGACGCGCCCATTCGGCGCGATTTTGCGGATGTCGTGATTGCCTTCTTCGGTCACGTAGAGATTGCCCCACGGATCGGCAGCGATGCCCGACGGGCGGTTGAACAGCGCGCTCGCCACGTCACCGTCGGCGTGGCCGTTCACGCCGGGCGAGCCCGCAAGCGTGGTGACACTGCCGTCGCTTGCCAGCTTCCGGATCACGTGATTTCCGCGCTCGGCGAAGAACACGTTACCGGACGGATCGATCGTGATGCCGGCCGGCTCGCTGAAGTGGCCAGGCATCGTCGTCACGATGAAGTCGAACTTCGTACTGTCGTACACCATCTTCCGGATCACGTTGCTCACCGCATCCGTGACATAGAACGTGCCGACGTCGTCGACGACGACCGCAGTCGGCGAGTCGAAGCGCGCCTGAACGCCGTGGCCATCCACGGTCCCGCCGGAGTTCGGCTGTCCTGCAGCGAAGTACATGTAATGCGTGTAATCGACGAATCGCACGGAATGCGTCCCGCTGTCGGCGTCGTACAGATATCCGCCTGGTCCGGTCGCGATCCCGCCGTTGAACAGTGGCGGACTCGAGACGATGTCGCCGTAGATCTGCAGCGGCGCAAGATTCGGCGCGGACGGGCTGAGCGTGAAGGCTCGTTTCGCCACCGGATCGGATACGTAGACGGTGTCTCCGAAGACCGCCGCCGACTGCGGCGCAGTGAGCTCGCCGTGGGAGACAGTCGCGACGGCGAACTTCACCGGCGCCGCGTGCGATTCGAAAGCGCCGTTGGCGCTGTCGAGCGCCGGACAGCTGTCGAACCGCGCGCGCACGAACCACGTCACCTGGCCGCCGGGCATCGCGATATTCGCGTGCGTCTCTGTCGTGCGCGCCGCGAAATGAGGCGTCTCGCCATCGAGGCCTGAGTAGACCTCGTACACGGTCGCGCCGGCCGACGGCGTCCATTGAAAATCGCCGGCGATCTGCGGCGCCGTTTGCTGACACTGAGAGCGATTGAACACGCGGCTGTCCAGCGCCGCATCGTTGTTCGCGTCGACCGGGTCGAAGCTGCCGAGCGATGCGACAGTCGCCGACGCATGGAGCGATCCGCCCGCCGGAACCTTCACATCCAGATGCACCGGATGCGGTCCCGCCTTCAGTTCCTCCGCCGAGCATTCCACGAGCGTGCTCGAAGTCGTGCAGCGCCACGACGGATCGGACGAGGTGACCTTCGCATCCGCGATGTGGATGTCGACGGTGACGCCGAACGCCGAGTCAAACGCCAGTCCGTCGACGACCACGTCGATCGGCACGTTCGACGAGGAGGGAACGAACTCCGGCGCGACAAAGCGGACGCCGAGGTCGACGACGGCGTGGGCGAAGCAGGGCGCCGCGACGGCGAGCGTGAGGCAGACAGCGAGAAATGGAATCCTCAACAAATGTTGCATTCTAACCATCTTTTTGCCTGTTTCCCCTGATGCAGCCGGTACTTAAGCTATGTTTGTGCGCTACGTCACATCGTGCCTGGTCGCGGTCGCCATCGTGCTCGCCGCGTTCGCGCTCCCGGCCCTCGGGCCGGCGAAGTGCTGCTGCGGGAAGATCGGCGCGAAGTCGTGTCCGATGCAGAGGCTGTCGCACCATGGTTGTTCTTCCCATGGAGCTTGCTCGATCGGCGCGAATGCACAGCGGGCTCAGGTGCGAGGGCTGACCGTCGCGCCTGTGCTGTCGACGCTGACTCCTCGCATTGAATTGCGCGAACCTGCCACGACGTCTGTCATTGCGGAGGCCGTCCCTCCTACGCTGATTAGCCGCACATCCTCCCCAGAACTTCCTCCGCCGCGGGCCTGATCCGTTCCCCCTCTCCGCCCGCACAGTTGTTCCTTTGTGGAGGATGTATGAAACGCCCCATGCTGATGCGCATCGCGCGCATCGCAGCCGTCTCAATTTCGCTCATCGCTTCGACCGCGCTTGCCACGATCGTGGGGAGCGTTCGCGGAGTCGTTCGGGATGCGCAGAACAATCCTGTCGCCGGTGCGACGGTCGTCCTGAAATCGCGGACCTCCGGCTGGCATCAGAGCGCCACGACGTCCGTCGACGGTGCATTCACATTTCAGGCAGTCCCTATCGGCGGTTACGCCGTGCAGGCGGAATCACACGACGTGACCACGCCGTCGCGGGCGCTCGACGTCACGTCCGGTGCCGCGGTGACCGCGGATCTCGCTCTGCAGCTCACGACGGCGAGCACCGAGGTCGACGTCACCGCGGCGCCGATGGTCGACGAACGTTCGGCGACGACGCAGACGTTCGTCAGCCGCAGCGACGTCCAGCACACGCCTGGTGCCGATCGCGCCAACAGCCTGGCGATGATCACCGACTTCGTGCCCGGCGCGTACGTGGTTCACGACCAGCTTCACGTTCGCGGCGGTCATCAGGTCGAGTGGCTCATCGACGGTGTTCCCGTGCCGAACACGAACATCGCGACGAACGTTGGTCCGCAGTTCGATCCGCGCGATGTCGATTACCTCGAGGCGCAGCGCGGCGGATATTCGGCCGAGTACGGCGATCGCACGTACGCTGTTTTCAACGTCGTTCCTCGCAGCGGCTTCGAACGGCTGAACGAGGCACATCTCGTCCTGAACTACGGCTCGCACAGTTCGACCGACGACCAGATCAACCTCGGCAGCCACAGCGACCGGTTCGCTTACTACACCAGCCTCAGCGCGAACCGCACGGACCTCGGCCTCGAGCCGCCGGTGGCGCAAATCATTCACGATGAGGCACGCGGCGCCGGAATGTTCACGTCGCTGAACTTCCTTCCGGACGACCGCAATCAGCTGCGTGTCGTCGCATCCGCACGGGCGGACGATTATTCGATCCCGAACGATCACGACCTGCAGGCGGCAGGAGTCCGCGATCAGCAGCGCGAGCGCGACACCTTCCTCAACGCGTCGTGGCTGCGGACGATCTCGCCATCAGCATTGCTCACGGTCGCGCCGTTCTTCCACGCGAACGCTGCGGATTTTGAAGGCGGGCCGCAAGACCCGATCGTGATCCGTGACTAGCGGCGCTCGCTCTACGCCGGTGCCGAGGGAACGCTGAATGTTTCGCGTAAGGGGAATGATTTCTCAGCGGGTATCTCCGGCTTCGGCCAGCGCGACTCGACGACGCTCGGCCTGCGGTCGAGCGACGCTTCGTTCGCCCAGCGGCAGCAACAGAACGGAAGCGTGACTGCGATTTTCGCAGAGGATCGCTTCGACATCACGCCGCGTCTCACGGTTCGCGCCGGCGTCCGCTACACGCGTTTCGACGGCGCGATCCGCGAGAGCGCGGTTTCGCCGCGTGCCGGTGCGGCGCTGCGCATCGGGTCGAACCTCGTCCTGCGCGCGTCCTTCACCGACGTGTACCAGCCGCCGCCACTCATGACCGTGGGCGGGCCTGTCCTCGACTTCGCGGTGCAGCAGGGATTCGGATTCCTGCCGCTGCGGGGAGAGCGCGATCGCTCGCTCGAGCTGAGTGCAGGCACGACTGCCGCCGGATGGAACCTCGCCGTCTCCGGGTTCCGCAACCACGCGCGCAACTTCTTCGACCACGACGTCCTCGGCAACTCGAACATCTTCTTTCCGCTGACGATCGATCAGGTTCGCATCCGTGCGCTCGAAGCATCGGCGCAGTCGCCGCTGCTTGCGCAGCTCGTGCGCGTGCATTTCGCGTATTCGCATCAAACGGTCCAAGGACAGGGCGGCGTGTCCGGCGGTCTCACCGATTTCAGCCCGCCGTCAGACGAGCGTTTCTTCCTCGATCACGATCAGCGCAACACGCTCAGCGCCGGCGGCGCGCTTCAGCTTCCGCGCGGATCATGGGTCAGCGCGAACATGGCGTACGGCTCCGGCTTCCTGAACGGAGACGGCCCGCAACACCTGCCCGGGCATACGAGCTTCGATGCCGCCGCGGGGACGACGTTGGGCGCGTTCATGATCAAGCTGTCGGTGATGAACGTGACGAACTCGCGTTATCTCATCGACAACAGCAACACGTTCGGCGGCACGCATTACAACGAGCCGAGGTCGGTCATGATGCAGCTCGAGTATCAGTTCCGGTACTGAGCGATTCGCGCCGGATTCAGTGCGTCTTCGCCATCTCAGCGATGAGCTGTTCGCGATTGAACGGCTTGACGAGAGTGGCGTAGTTGCCGGCGGACTCGGGCGCTCCCGGGTCCGCCATGAGAATCACCGTCGGCATCTCTGCCGGATCGTGCGCGAGAACATAGCGGACGACAGGATCTTCGTTGACCGGCAGCAGCGGCGCGAGGAGTACCGCGGCGTAATGGTGATCGCGCAGCATGGCCACGGCTTCGTCGCTGCTGCGCACGCCGTCGCACACGTAATGCTCGCGCTTCAGCGCGGAAACGACTGCGGAGCGGAGATCCGCATGCTCCTCGACGACGAGTACGTTCGGCGACATACATCGAGCTACGCCGCGGTATTCCGCGGCGGGAAACGCTGCAGGATGTTTTCGATGTCATGCACGTCGGCGGGTTTCGTGATGTGCTCGTCAAAACCGGCGTCGAGTGCGCGTCGTTTGTCGTCCGGCTGACCGAAGCCGCTGACCGCGACGAGCACGACGTCATGGCCGAGCTGCTGCCGGACCTGGCGCGCGACGGCGAAGCCATCCATTCCCGGCAATCCGAGGTCGACGAGCGCGAGGTCGGGACGCTCGGAGAGGAGCATGCTCAGTCCTTCGATTCCGTCGCGCGCGTCCTTCACCTCGTGTCCGAGACGCCGGA
The DNA here is from genome assembly GCA_036390755.1 of Thermoanaerobaculia bacterium. Taxonomy (GTDB): domain Bacteria; phylum Acidobacteriota; class Thermoanaerobaculia; order Gp7-AA8; family Gp7-AA8; genus DASVHS01. The sequence continues at coordinate 7,352 of DASWBH010000167.1, read as the reverse complement.
GTTTGAGGCGGAGCAGGTCGCGGACGTCGTTGTTGTCTTCGACGATCACGATGCTGCGCCGCGACGGCTGCATCGTGGCGGGCGCGACGGGCTCGACCCGCGGGCTCTCGGCGCGCTCTTCCGGCGTGGCGAGCGGCAGGACCACGGTGAACTCGCTTCCTTTTCCGACTCCGTCGCTCTTCGCGTTCACGGTCCCGCCGTGCAACTGCACGAGATTGCGCACGAGCGCGAGACCGATGCCCATGCCGCCCTGCGCGCGGCCGATCGCGTTCTCCGCTTGCGCGAACAGCTCGAAGATGCCGTCGATGCGCTCCGGCGCAACGCCGACGCCGTCGTCGGTCACCTCGACGAACGCGCCGTCCTGCTGTTCCTCGATCGCCATCGTGACGTGGCCGCCCTCCGGCGTGTACTTCACGGCGTTGCTCAGCAGGTTCGTGACGATCTGATCGACGCGAACAGGATCGGCATTGACCAGCACCGCGTGATGCGGATAGTCGGTTCTCAACTGGACGTGTTGCTTGTCGGCCATCGGTTTGATGACCGCGATCGACTGCGCGGCGACATCGCGAAGATCGATGACCTGGCGCTTCAGCACGATCTTGCCGGCGGCGACGCGCGACAGATCGAGCAGGTCGTTCACGAGCCGCGTCAGATGGCGCGACTGCCTCTCGATCAGTTGCGCGTGCTCCTCCGCCAGACGTTCGTCGTCATCGCGCATTTGCGCCGCGAGCAGGATCGCTCCGAGCGGATTCCGCAGCTCGTGGCCGAGGACGGCGAGGAAGCGGTCGCGCTCGTGGATGCGCTCCTCGAGCTGGGCCATGAGGTCGCGGATGTCGTATTGCCGCTCACGCGCGCGCAGCGCCGACTGCACGGCGCTGATCAGGCTGTTCACGCGCACGGGACGGTCGACGAGCGTGACGTTCGTCCGGCGCCGCAATGACTCGAACGACCGCGGCTTCATGTCGAGCGACGGCGCACCGCTGAGGATGATCAGCGGGATTTCGGACCATGGCGGCTGCTTGACGAGCACCGCGATGAGCTCGTTCATCGCGTCCGGTGGCAGCGCCTCCTCGGTGATGACGATGCCGCCGATGCCGTCCTGCAGCCGCTCGCACGCGTCGCCCACCGTCTTGCACACTTCGGCGCGAATGCGCGCGCGCGCCAGTTGCTCGCAGATCGTGACGGCGTCCCGGCCGATCGGGGCGATCACGAGCAGAAGGTCGGAGCGGTCGCTCACCCGGACCGCCCGTGCGGGAGCGTCTTCTCGTACGTCGGGATGCCGGTGAGGACGCCTCGGTAATTTTCCAGCGGCGTGCCGATGTGCAGCCCGCCTTTGTCCATCGACAGAGATCGAATCGCGGTCTCGTGCGGACCGCTGCGTTTCTTGATGACCGAGATCGCCTTGTGAATCTGTCCCTGCGCCTCGAAGTAGCGGAGAAGAATGACACAGTCGGCGAGGTAGCTGACGTCGACGGCTGCGTGCATCGAGCCGACGAGGCCGTGCTGCGCGAAAATCAGGATCGTGGCCACGCCGCTCTGGCCGAGGTACGTCAGGAGCTCATGGAGGTGGAGCAGGAGGAAACGCTCTTCCGGCACCGCGTTCAGATATCCGTTCAGACTGTCGATGACGAGAACGCGGGTGTGCTGCTTCTCGACGGAATCGCGGACCAGATGCGCGAACTCTCCCGGTTGCAGCTGCGCCGGATCGACCTGGCGAACGGAGATGGAACCGTTGTCCAGGAACTTGTCGATCGGCATGCCGAGAGCACGGGAACGATTCCGAAGGCTGGAGCTGCTCTCCTCAAAGAGGAACATCGACGCGTGCTCGCCGCGCTGGGCAGCGGCAACGGCGTATTGCGTAGAGAGGGCGGATTTGCCCGTGCCGGCGGGGCCCATGATGACCGTGCTCGTGCCGCGATCGATGCCGCCGCCGAGCATATGGTCGAGCTGCTCGAGTCCGCTCGGCATCGCCTGCAGCTCGATCGGTCCGTGGTGCTCTGTTGCCGCGGTGAGGCGCGGATAGACGACGATCCCGCCGGTGATGATGTTGAAGTCGTGGTATCCGTCTTTGAAATTCAGCGCGCGGACCTTCACGAGCTGCATGCGCCGGCGCGCTGCTCCGTAGAGCGGCGTGAACCGCTCCAGCTCGATGACGCCGTGCGGCACGCTCTGCAACTGCAGATCGTGCACCTCGGATGTACGGTCGTCGAGGCAGAGGACCGTGACGTTCCGTCCGGCGAAGAACTGCTTCAGAGCGAGGATCTGCTTGCGGTAGCGCAGCGTGCTCTGCGCGAGCAGCCGGATCTCGCTGAGCGAGTCGACAACCACGCGGCTCGGCTTCACCCGGTCGACCTCGAGGAGCATCCCTTTGATCGTCTCGCCGAGTTCGATCTCGGCGGGATAGAAGACGGTCGAGTCGTCTTCCTGCAGCTCCTCTTCACTCACCATCTGCTCGTAGATGTGAATGCCTTCGAGCGACCACCCGTGTGACTTCGCCACCGCATTCAGCTCGTTGGCCGACTCGGAGAGCGTGATGTACAGACCCGTCTCGCCCACGCGCCGCCCTTCGAGCAGGAACTGCAGTCCGAGCGTGGTCTTGCCGACACCCGGATCACCCTGCACGAGATAGACGCGGTTTCGGGGAAGTCCACCGACCAGAATGTGATCGAGCCCGGCGATGCCCGTCGCGGCAACGTTGTTCGCGCTCACGTGTCTGCTCACCCCCGGATCGATCGGCCACGCGTTTGTCATGCATCCTCCTGCTGCGGAAACTCCGTAATCCCTACGGGCAACCTGCGGAGGACAAGGCAAGAAAAAGACCAATTGAAGGGCTGGCTGGGGAGGGTGGATTCGAACCACCGAATGCCGGCTCCAAAGACCGGTGCCTTACCACTTGGCGACTCCCCATCGCGGGGAGCTTCATCTTACACGGCGCACACCGAGCGCATTCCCATGGGACGGTTTTCGCATTACTCATGATCAGCAACATGCCGAGTCTCGCGGCATCAACAGACAGCGTGTTCCGGCTCCTCGTCGACGAGGCGACCGAGCACGCGATTTTTCTGCTCGATCCGCAGGGGACGATCGAGACATGGAACCCCGGCGCGGAGCGGATGTTCGCGCGGCCGCCGGCCGACGCGGTCGGTCAGAACTTCGCGATTCTTTTCACCGAGGCCGACCGCGCGGACGGCGTCGCGGAGAAGGAGCTGCGCACGGCCCGCGAGTCCGGGCGCGCCCCAGACACGCGGTGGCACTTGCGCGCAGACGGCCGGAGGGTCTTCACCGACGGGCTGACGACGGTGATCCGCGACGAGGGGAAGATCATCGGCTACGCGAAGATCGCGCGCGACATCACCGAACGGTATCTGACCGAGCAGCGCCTTGCGGCGCAGCTCGCGTTGACGAAGCTCCTCAATCAGGACCGGCCCGTCGCGGAGATCGCGCGGCGGATCATGCAGACGATCTGCGAGAACCTGCACTGGCAGATGGGCGCGTTGTGGGAGATCGACGAAGCAGGCGAGCGGCTCGTGCAGGTCGACGAATGGCACGACCCGTCACTTCCGCGGGAAGTCGCCGCGGACTTCACAGCAGGCATGACGTTCGCGCGCGGCGAGGGACTGCCGGGCGTGGTCTGGGAAAAAGGCGACGCCGTCTGGCTGACCGACATCAGCGACCTCGCGCGCTTCCCGCGCGCCGCCCGCGCTGCCTCTGCCGGTCTTCGCGCGGCGTTCGCGTTCCCGATCCTGCACGAGGGCAAAGTGCAGGGTGTGATGGAGTTTTTCACGCGCGAAGCCCGCGAGCCCGATCAGATTCTCCTGCCGGTGATGACGCTGATCGGAGCGCAGATCGGCGATTACATCGCGCGTCGTCGTACCGCGCAGGTGCTGCTCGAAAGCGAAAAGAAGTACCGCGCGGTCGCCGATACCGCGCCCGACGCGATCTTCACCATCGACGCCAGGAGCACGATCCTGTTCTGCAACCCCGCCGTGGAGCGCGTCTTCGGCTACACGCCGGAGGAGATGACCGGCCGCAGCCTCGAAATGATCATCCCCGAGCGCTTCCGCGCAGCGCACCGCCGCGGCATCGAGCGGTATCTCAGGACGGGAGAGCGCCACCTGGCGTGGAACGGCGCGGAGTTCATCGCCCTTCACCGGAACGGTCACGAGTTTCCGATCGAGATCTCGTTCGGCGAGTGGCGGAGCGGCGATCAGACGAGCTTCACCGGTTACGCGCGGGACATGACCGAGCGCAAGCGCGCTGCGGACGATCTCGAGCGTCTGCTCGATCAGGAGCGCCAGGCGCGCAGCGAAGCGGAAAGCGTGCGCGGTCAGCTGGAGCGGCGCGCGGAGGAAGAGGCGGCGTTCCGCCATCTCGCCAGCGCGCTGACTGGCGCGGTCGAGATGAACGAAGTGCTGTACGAGATCACGAATCGGGCCACGCAAGTCACCCGCGCGGACGGCGTATACGTCGAGCGGCTGGCCGGCCCGTTCAAGCACGTCGAAGTCGTCGCAGCAGCGGGACGCGGCACTCCCGCCCGCGGCCTTCGCGTCGCGTTCCCCGGCTCGATGACCGAGGAGATCATGCGGGGCCGGGAACCGGTGATCCTCGCGGACATGAAGACGTTCGGCAAGTCGATGGCGCCGTACCTGGCCGACAGTTGCCCGAACTGCGAAGTGCTCGTGACGCCGCTCATCGCCGAAGACGAGCCGCTCGGGGCGCTCGTGCTGCTCAACAGCCGGCAGTCGGGCCGCGTGTTTCGCGACGCCGACGTCGTGCGCGCGCGAACGCTCGGCGATCTCACCTCGCTCGCGCTGCGCCGCGTCCGCCTGCTGGAGCAGGAGCGCGAGGCGAAAGAAAAAGCCGAAACCGCCGTTCGCGTCCGCGACGAAACCCTCGGCATCGTCTCGCACGATCTGCGCAATCCCCTGACGAAGATCGCCTTGAGCGCCGACCTGCTGGTCGAGGCGCAGCCGCGGGAGCAGCGCGACCTGATCGAGACGATTCGCATCGCCGCCCGGCAGATGGAGCGGCTCATCGAGGATCTGCTCGACGTCGCGCGGCTCGAGGCCGGCCGCTTCTCCGTCGACATGAAGATCACCGCTGCGGAGCCGGTCGTCCGCGACGCGTGCGCCTCGAATCAGCCGATCGCAGAGCAGAAGCAGCAGAACATCGTCTGCGACGTCGCCGCCGATCTCGGGGAGATTTGCGCGGATCGCGACCGGCTCATCCAGGTCTTTTCGAATCTCCTCGGCAACGCGATGAAGTTCACGCCGCAGCACGGCACGATCACGATCTCCGGCCGGCCGGAAGAGCGCCACGTCGTTTTTCAGGTGATCGACAGCGGGCCGGGACTCCCCGACGCGGATTTGAAAAATGTCTTCCGCCCGTACTGGCAGGCGAAGAAGACCGCGCACATGGGCGCGGGCCTCGGCCTGGCGATTGTGAGCGGGATCGTGGAGGCGCACGGCGGACACGTGTGGGCAGAGAACGTGCGCGGCGGCGGCGCTGTCTTCACCTTCACGATTCCACGACCATGAGATGGGGGTCAGGTCTGTAGTTCCCAGTTTTTTCTACAGATTGCAGAAAAAACTGGGAACTACAGACCTGACCCCCAACTACTTCGGTTTTGCGATCGGGCCGACTCGGGCGTTCGTTGCACGAATGTAGTCGCCGGGCGAGAGGATGATCTGCGCGCCTCGAATTCCGGCCGATACCGAGACGACGTCGAAGAGCTCGATCGTCTCGTCCACGTACACCCCATAAGTCTTCTTCGCTGCGAGCGCCGTGACTCCGCCGCGAATGTAGCCGGTGAGCGGCTGCACTTCCTTCAGCGGGACCGTATCGATGCTGCGATCGCCGGAGAGTCTTGCCAGCGCTTTGAGATCGAGCTGCTGATCGCCGGGGACCACGGCGAAGCAGACGCCGTTGCGGTCGCCCCGCGCGACGAGCGTCTTGAACACCTGCTCGGGCGGCATTCCTACCTTCGCCGCGACGCCCTCCGCGGCGAGATCGCCGGGGTCGACCTCGTACTCGCGGATCTCGTAAGTGACGTTGAGTGAGTCGAGTAGCCGCGCGGCGTTCGTTTTCAAGTCGTGATCCTCGTCATAACGCTTCAGCCGGACGCGACCGATCATTATCACGGGTTCGCGATGTCAGAATTCGATTCAACTCTCATCCGCTGCGGGCGGACGGCTGTGACGTACGCCGACATGGTGCAATTCGCCGCCACGCTCGAGGACCGCCCGATCGCGCAACTTCTCGTCGAGCTGCCGGATGTGGCCAGACTCTCCGCGGCAAAATTCGACGTCGCAACGAGCGTGCTGCGCCGTCGCTTCCGCAACGAGCAGCCGGTCGAGCAGGCGCAGCTCCGCATTTTCGGCAGCGAGATCGCGGCCGACCTCGACGACACGTCCGTCGCGCGCCGCATCCGCAGAGTCTTCGAGTAAGGATCAGGTTCGAATCAGCCGCCGGCGCCGGTTCCGCCGATCCTCTGCGCCCCACGCGTATTTGTAATCCTCAGCGCCGCGAAGAAAGTCGAACGTCTTCGCGCCGTCGCGCACCGCCTCCTCGACCGCGTGCGCGACCACGAGCGTTCCGGGGCTGAGCTTCTCCAGCGCCGGATCGTAGCCGCTCAAATAGAAGTAAACGGTCTCGTGATGCGCGAACCCGTAGAAGACCGCAACGATCCGATCGTCGAGGCAGATCGCATACATCCGCAGTGCTCCCGAATGGAGCATGCCTCGCGCAACTTCGCGGTGAAACGACTGATCGACCTCCGCCGCAAGCATGCCCGGCAATCCGCGAACCTTCCACCGTGCCGCATGGAGGTCGAACAACGCGTCCATGAATCGATCGATGGTTTGCATCGTCGGCGTTTCCACTCGCACGGATCCGAGGCGTTCGAGCGAGCGGCGGTAGTAGCGGAGTTTCTTGCGAAAGTGCGTTGATCCGAGATCGGCGCCGTCGATAGAAAGAACGAGACACGCATCGTGCGGCTCGACGAGGTCTTCATATCCGGCCGGTGCAGCGGCAGCGAGCAACGGAGATGATTCGCGGAGCTGCTGCAGATCCCACATCGCGCAATCGGCCTCTGTCGCACGCGCGACGATCACGTCGACAGCCTCGCGCGACGTCGCCAGCACATCGAGATAGTCGGTATTCCCGGTTCCGATCAGCATGCCGAGCGATTCCGACGGATCGTCTTCGTCGCGGAGGATGAACAAAGGCGCGAACGCTTCGAGCCCGCCGTCCGCGCGTGCGGCGAGCCCGAGGATCTCGCCGGAGCCGAAGTGACGGAACCAGGGAAGGACCCACTCTGGCGACTGGAAGGGTGTCGCAGCCGGGTCGCGACG
>DASWBH010000166.1:0-9558 GCA_036390755.1 Thermoanaerobaculia bacterium | reverse complement strand
GCTCGAAGCCAATCTCCATCGGCGATCGGAAGGAGAGGAATGGCTGACAGAGCGGCTGCCGTCTGATCGCCGGACCGGTCGCTGTGAATCTCGGTGAGGATGACGGGCGGAAGCACCATGCTTCGATGCTCGATCGCTGTGTTTTTGCGTCCGAGCGAGGTGGTTCTGCGCACGCACGTGCGCGACCCGATTCTCTCAAAGGGCGGTAGAGCAGAATCGTTAGTCGCGATCACCGCATCCAGACGACCTGCCGCTTGTACACGCCGGATTCAACGACATCGAGCATCAGCTTCGCGGTGTCGGCGCGGCTGAGGCGCGCCTGGCCCGGTTCGTGATCGAGAAGGGTGCCGCTGTTGGTGAGCGGACCGTCGGTGAGCGTCGGCGGGCGGACGATGGTCCAGTCGACATCGCTCGCCCTCACCACGGCTTCCATCGCGCGCTGATCGTTCGCGTGCGAGCGGATGAGCGTGCGCGAGAAGAACCACGTCTTCCAGCCGGGGTGTTCGTCGGTCATGGTCGAGGACATGATGATGAGGCGGCGCACGCCGGAGCGCTTCATCGCTTCGACGACGGCGCGCGCGCTTTCGGTGCGCAGGCGGTGCGCGATGAGCGTGCGTGCGCCGATCGCGGAGAGGACCGCATCGTGCCCCCGCATCGCTGCGGCGAGCGCGTTTGCGTCCATCGGATTGCCGTGGATCGCGTTCTCGTCCGAGCGTCCGAACGTCGTCACTTCATGGCCGCGCGCCTTCGCCTGTGTAACGAGCGCGCGCCCGCTGCCGCCGGTGCTGCCGAGGATGAAGAGGCGCATGAGGGAAGGATAGCGCGGTTGGCTGGTGGCGAAGCCTGCGGCGGCGCTCGCGGCCCACGGGTTCGGCGAGGTCGTTCTACCCAAAGACCCGCCTCTCCAGCGGGTCTTTAAGTGTTGCGTGGCTCCTGCGGTGCTTTTCGTGGCAGTCGTCTCGGATTCCTGTGGGCGCGGGTGTCAAGGTCCACTGTCTTCCCGCTCCCCGCCACATGCGCTTCGATTAAGCTCTATCCTGCTGTCATTTCAACTCGCGGTGACCTGTCCGCTTAGCACCTGTCGCGCTTGAGACCGAGTGGGACGAGCCCCACCCGGCCCACCTCATGAGCAGCGTGTCTTTCCACGCCGTCTTGCCACGCAACAGGATTCGCAACGGGCTGGGAAGCGCCCTCATTCCGTCGCCCGGATGTACCTGCCGATCTCGTCCCAGTGTGCGTTCGCACGCGCTCCTTCCGGATGCGGTGAGCACACGATGACGGTTGCGCCAACCGTGGTCGTCCACGCCTTCGCATTCAGCGAAGTATCCGCGCCGAGGCGCGTGCGCCAGCGCTGCACGTCACCGTACGTCACTACTGCGCGCGGCTGGTAATTACGCACCATCTTCGTGAGCGCATCCCGCCTGAGGTCCGTGTACGCCGCGATGTAGCGTTCACGACTCGCGAGGTCGGCGATGCCGAGCGGCTGATAGATCCACGGTTCGTCGGGTGCTCTCCCGCGCGCGGGAAGCGGCAAGAGTTCCAGGAGCGCCGTGTCACCCGATGAGCTACCGAGTTGCCGCGCCTGAAAGCGTCTCAGTTGCTCTGTCGAGACGTTCTCCACGCCCTCCGCGGCGAAGCGAGCTCGCATCAACGCCCGCCAGGTGCGCTGCAGCGGAACCGGATCGCGAAACCATTCGTCGACGCCGATTTGGTGATGAAATGATGCGAGGTCGACGAGTTCCGGCTGACCGCAGCGTGACCACGCGTCCAGGCGGGTCAGAAATTCGTCGAGTGTTCTGACGCCACCTTCTTCGAGACCGATGAACCAGTACCTCGCGCGCAGCTGACCGTAGCCAAAAAACGTCCGAAGGTATGCCCGCACCAGACCGCTCTCATTCATGCTCAATTTCGTACACCAGATCCAGCAGCTCTTGAACGTCATCCGAATCGACATTACGGTCGAACACTTGATCGTGATGTTTCTTCAGCCATCCGAACGTCAACTCAGAAATGATGGCGACGCGTTCGGTCTGTCCGTTCGGTGAGAGGTCGAGGAGAAGGAAATCGCGGGTTCGCTTCATGACGCGCGCTTTGATGAGAAAACCTTGAACGCCTTCTGCGTAACCGGCATTGAAGAACGCGACTTCGACCAGGCCAGTGCCCGTCTTCAGCGGCGTGAAACGGCTCACGTGAATCGGTGAGAAGTAGCCCTCGGACGAGTAACCCGGAACCATTTGCCACGCGTACCAGCGACGCTTCTGCACGGTGAATTGCGCTTGATGTTCCTCGTGAACGTTCGACGCGGACCTTCGTTTCGGCAGGACAATGAAGCCTTCACGCCAGACGCCGTCGACGGTTCTTGGACGCACGCCGGCAACGCTCACGTGAAAGAGATCCGGGAAACCTGCGAGTCCCGCCACGATCGCCTGGAGCTGATCGTGATTGGGAGAGCCGGCGATTGTGATCGGTGCGAGTTTCTGAAGTTCATCGAAGCGCGAGGTGATGTCATGCGGTTTTGCCTTCGCCTTCGCCGGAAGAGACGGAATCTGCAGGCTGCGCCACGCGGCGAGCGGAAATGATTCGATCGCATGTCGGCCACTCGATGGCGGCCATGCGTCCGGCTCGAGCAGTCGAGGCCAACCGAGGTGATCGAGGGCGTCGAAGACGTGGATCGAGAACGTGACGAACGGCGTGTAATTCGCCGGCTTGACGTGACCGGGCAGTCCTGTCTTTGCCGGCGCTGCAAGTTTGCGCTCGCAGACGCGTAACTCCGTGCGTTCTTCCGTCGGATCGCGCCACGCTTGAGGTCCGTCGAGAAAGATCAGATTGGCACCGCGTTCAGAAGCCAATCCAGTGAGGAAAAGCGCCAGCTCGTGCGGATCCGGTGTGCCCTGCAGCGGAAGCCCGGGCAAATCGACCGTTAGACGTCCTGCCTCCTGTGTCAGGACCGCAAGGCCGTTGTTCGCATAGACCGAGTGTGCGAGATCGATCGAGATGACGGTGCGATTCGGCGATAGGAGCATTGCAGCCGGAGAATCGTATTTCACCGCCGTTTGAAGAGCAGAAACCTTCCGCCATTTGTTTTGAGGCTGAACCCGAGCGACTCGACAATCTCAATCGTGTGCTGCCGGGTGTCGACGTGGACGCCCGCCACAGTTGAGTCTTCGATTTCGACCGCAATCGTGGCGCGGTGGCTCATGTGATGGGACACGGCTCGAAACGCGTCCGCAAGATCGACGAAGTAGTTCGCGACGACGCGCCCCATGCGGCGGTCGCGGCGATTCACCGCGGCCACGTTCCTGACGATCTGCGGAATCGCCAGCACTTCGTTAGCCGCGTGTGTCGCGAGCGAACGTTCCGCGCGCGTCTTCTGTACGCCGAGAAACGCAGCAGCTAACGGCTGCGCATACGAGCGGAAATTCAGCGACGGCGGATTCGTGACGACGAGTTCCACGTCGAGCGGGTCGAAGAGGGCGAGGTCGCGCGCGTCCTCGCAAACCAGTTGCGGCCGGTTGGCAATCAGCGGCTCTTGCTCGACAAACGCCGCCGCATCGCGGATCTCTGCTGACAGTGCCTCGTTCAGCTTCGCCATCGTCAGCTCTCCCGGCGTTCGCGGCAGCGCCTCGGCCACGACTGCACGGAGCAGGTCCGGCACCGGCCAGCGGCCGGCGTGGACGATCGCGCCCTGCAGCTGAACGAGTGACTTTGCCGCAGGCTCGAACGCGCGAAGCTCGGCGGCAGCACGTCTGCGCGCATCCCGAGTCATGGACAGCGCCGCGAGCCTGGCCGCAGCGATGACGCGGAACACCGGACTGATCTCGCAATAAAACGACCGCAATCCCTCGGACGCCGCGGCACCGGCGTAGTTCGCGCGTCCGGCGAATGGATCGAGAAACGATCGGGCTTTGGCCGCGCGAACGACCGCACGCGCGTCCTGTTCGCTCTTCAGCGAGCCGGCAGGCCAGCCGCGGTACACGTACGGCCGGCCGCCCGCGAGCGCGTTCTCGAGCTCCGCGCGCAGGAACGCGTGAACGGAAACGCCGCGCGAGTCGGCCCGGCGGTGGAGTTCCTCATACGACTCGATCCCGATCAGGTCGCGAAGCTCGGCGCTCGTCCGCTCCATCACCTTCGCGTACAGCCGGTCCGTGTCGCTGAACTTCAGCGAGACGGGCGCGTGACCGGGGAAGGAGACGCTCGTGTATCTCGCCATGGCTGGATGGTAGCTAAAACAGCTTGACAGTCAAGCGCCGCGGTGCTAACATCCTCCGCATCATCAAGAGCGGGTGCCGGCGTCGTGCCGGTGCCCCGGCAACCGAGCTGGCAACGCGAGCCAGCCACGGTGCCCGCGGCGATCGTGCCGGATGAGGCGAGGGGGACTCGCAAAATGAGCTTCGAGCGGGTTTCCTTTGCAAGAGCACTCAAGCAAAGGAGACCTGATGAACCGGAAGCTTCACACCACGCCTGTAATCCCCTGCTGCGACGCGTGCATTACGACCGGCTTCGCGCGCGCTGCTTTCGACTACGCGGAACCATTCGTCATCTACACCGGCTTTCGCGGGATGAGCGCCCGCGCGCGCCGCGAATTCGTCGAACATCTTCTTGCGAACTGCGAGGGCGAGATTGCGGTCGTCGTTTCGACGCCGGTTCCGGCGGAATGCAGGAGCAACGAAACCGCCGCGGCGACACAGGATACCGGCGAAGACGCTGCCGCCTCGCCCACGCCGGAACAGTTGTCGGAGATCCTCGGCGTCTCCGAAACGAAGGAGTAATCGTGGCCGAGCGCATCTCGCTGTACACCGCGTGGTTCGGCGCTCCGCCGCCGGACCCGCGGGTCGCTGCCGCGCGGTTGAGCGGCGACCGCGACGCCCTCACGCGCGCGATCGTCGAGCGGGCGGTCCGCGCGCTCGAACCCGATCGTCACGAACGGATCGCGCTCGTCACCACGAGCGCTGAAGAGCACCATGTGCTGCTTCTGACGGTCCGGAAGCGTCTCGACGTTCGTAACTACAAGACGGCCGCGTTCGTGGCGACGCTCGTCCGCGGCGGCCGCGAGACGCAATATCCCGTCCTCCTCGTCGCCGGCGTCTCCCCCGCGATCCTCCAGCGCGTCGGCTCCGACAAGATTCGAGTGGATACCGACATCGCCCGGATCGACGGGCTCGCCCCGGAGTCGCTGCTCGATGTCATGAAGCGGCTGACCGGCATCGAAGCAGATCACGTCTACGCCGATTTTCCCGACGAGAGTTGGGAAGAGCTGCCGGCGGAGGATCACGAAGCGCGCGTCCGTCTGCTGGAGACGCTCCGTGCGGTCGAAGAGAGGAAGCGTGCCGTCGCGTCAGCGACATACAACATTCTCGACGATGTGTGGCGGCCTGGAACCCGGCTCACGTCGCGGCTCGGCCTGAGAAAGCTGTTCGCATTCGATCCTCCGAAGCTCCCGTGCGCGCTCCTGCCGCCGCATCCGGCGCTTGCTGAAGCCGTGCGTGGCGCCGCGCGCGTCGAGACGCTGCGCTGTCGGGTCGAGCCTCGGGGGGAGGAGCCGGTCGAGGGGGAAGTCGTTCTCGTCTGCGGGATCGGGCGCGAGGAGATTCTCCGGATCGCGTCGGAGCTCGGCTACCGCTTTGTCGTGGTCGCGGACGAGAAGACGGAGCGCGTCACGGTGAAGCGCGGGAAGGTGACGGAGCTGCGTCGCTTCGACTGGGAGGAGTTGCCCGCGCTCGCGTCGAATCTCTTTCCCGGCCGCGGCGGCAATTTCGGCGCGGTCGTCACGTTCCTCTTCGGCCCGGAAGCAGTGGCAACGCGTGAGGATCTCGAGCCGTGGGTCGCGGAATATGCGCGGACCGGCAGCCGGCAGCGGGTCTTCGAGGCGTTGCGCCGCCGTAACCCGGAGGAGTTGCGGCGCGCGTGCGGCGCGCATTCGTGGCACGAGTGCGCGCGGTACGCCGGCGGATTCTTCGGCTTCGCCGCCGGCCCGCGCGAGTTGCCCGACGACGAGGTGAACGCGATCGACCCCGAGGGGTGGCTCGGCCTGAGCTTCGCGTTATCGGCTCAGGTCGCGGCGCACCTGCGGACGGCGAGCGCGCGCACGATCGTCGAACTCGTTCGCGCCGCGGGAGGCACCGAAGCGTGGATCGTGCGCGGCCCGTTCATCGATCACCTCGACCTCACGACGGCCGCGACGCTGCGCAGCGAGCCGTTTTCGCTCGACCGCGTTCACGACCTCATCGACGAGTCCCTCCGCCGCCTCGGCGTCGAGCAGTGGACATTGCGCTGGTGGCCGTCGAACTGGATGGTCGGAATGGCGGTCGAGGGGAAGGGGATGTTCGCGAAGTTCGCGTGGGAGACTTGACGCGGGGGAGAATCGGCCGCCGATGATTTTTCCGTCATCGACGGTCTATAGGACATGCGAAAACTCAAATTGCAGATGCAGATCACTGTCGACGGCTTCGTTGCCGATCCGGAAGGGAAGGCGGACTGGATGTCGATGGACACGGACCCGCGCGCCCTCGAGTTGGTGAACGAGCTGACCGACGCGAGCGACACGCTCCTCCTGGGCCGGAAGATGGCGCCGGACTTCGTGCGGTGGTGGGAAAGCGTCCAGCCGGAGAGTCCCGAGTATGCGTTCGCCCAGAAGATGGTCAACATCCGTAAGATCGTGTTCAGCAGGACCGTCAAGAGCATCGAAGGCCGCAACGTCCGCGTCGAGAACGGACCGCTCGTCGAATCGGTGAACCGCCTGAAGAGCGAGCCGGGGAAGGACATCGTCGTCTACGGCGGAGCGTCGTTCGCTTCGTCGCTGATCGAGAACGGTCTGATCGACGAGTTCTATCTAGTCGTCAATCCGGTCGCAATCGGGACCGGAATGCGGATCTTCACCTCGCGCGTGCCCTTAAAGCTCACGTCGTCGCTGGCATTCGCGAACGGGGAGATTCTGAATACGTACGTGCCGAGGCGGTGAGATGAGCGTTGCGTGATGGATTTGTCTCTCGTTCAGCGTGGCCTCGTTAGTCGGCACTCACATCCCGATCGTCTTCGTCCTCGAGTCGCGCGAGCCGTCTGCTTCGCGAATCGGCAGCTCTCGTCCTTTGACCGGGTCGCACAACCAGCAGGAGCAGCCGACGTTCCGAACCGATTGACGAAGGTCGTCTCGCTGAACGAGCCGCAGCGGATCACCTGAAGAATATTGAGAGCGACGGTGACGCGGCGATGCCGGCCTTCGCGCGCGCGGAACCTGTGCCGCTCTCACCGCTGAAAGCCAGATCGAGCGTCGGTTCGAGCGCGAGAGGCGCTCGAACCGAACCGGAGCGGCGATTACGACGCGCGCGTTGGTTCTTCATTGGTTCTGAGCGGTGCACGAACGGTGTACTAGCCGGCACGCGTCGGCGCCCTTGACCACCGCCCTCCCGCTATTTAAACTTGACCGCGAACGCTGAATAGCACGATTCGCTATTCAGCGTTCCTTCACTTCGGAGGCGCGGCTTGAAGCGGGGAGTCACCGGCAAATACGAGATCTCCACGCTCGCCGGCGAGCGCGTGCGGGCGTTTGTTCCCGAGCCGCTCCCCCCCGAGCCGCCGCTCCGGATCGGTGCTGCGCTTCAGCGGAGACTCGACGACGCGCTGCTCGCACTCGGCCGGCTCGACGGAGTGTCGGCGCTTCTGCCGGACCTGTCGCTTTTCCTCTACTCGTACGTTCGAAAAGAAGCCGTGCTCTCTTCGCAGATCGAGGGGACACAATCGTCGCTCTCCGACCTTCTCCTCTTCGAGCTCGACGAGGCGCCCGGTGTTCCGCTCGACGATGTCGTCGAGGTGTCGAATTACGTTGCCGCGCTCGATCACGGTCTGGCGCGCCTTCGCGACGGATTTCCGCTCTCCAATCGCCTCATTCGCGAGATCCACTCCGTTCTCCTGTCGCGAGGCCGAGGCAGCGGGAGAGAGCCGGGCGAGTTCCGGCGCTCGCAAAATTGGATCGGCGGATCGCGTCCTGGAAACGCGCGTTTTGTTCCGCCTCCGCCGAACGAGCTCGCCGGCTGTATGTCATCGCTCGAGAAGTTTCTGCACGACGATCGTGCACCTGTGCCGATGCTCGTCCGCGCTGCGCTCGCGCACGTTCAGTTCGAGACCATCCATCCGTTCCTCGACGGCAATGGCCGCGTGGGCCGTCTTCTCATTACGTTTCAGCTTTGCGACTCCGGCATCCTTCGCGATCCGCTGCTGTACCTCAGCGTCTATTTCAAACAGAATCGAACTCGCTATTACGATCTGCTCGATCGGGTGCGGCGCGAAGGAGATTGGGAGGCATGGCTCGATTTCTTTCTGACGGGCGTTCGCGAGACCGCCGAGGCGGCGGTGTCGACGGCGCGGCGGCTGGCGGAGTTGTTTGCGGCCGATCGCGATCGCATTGCAGCCGGCGGACGCCGCGCCGGTTCAGCGCTTCGCGTGCAGGAAGCATTCAAAGCGCGTCCGGTCACCTCCATGCAGGACGTGCGAAGGCGAAGCGGATTGTCCTTCCCGGCCACGGCCGCAGGAATGGATCTTCTGCGCGAGCTCGGACTGGCGCGCGAGTTGACAGGCAAACGCCGGAACCGCGTTTTTGCCTATGACGCGTACCTTTCGATTCTGAACGAAGGGACAGAGCCAACGTGAGGATCGCGTCGTACTTCAGGCGGCCCGGACAAGCCTGCCTCGCATTCCTCCGCTGGATCGGCGAGGGGTGGCACGCGACGGAGCTGCGCACATTCGCCGGCCGGCACATGCGCCTGCTGCGCCGGGCGGCGATCGGATGGGGACGCGACCGCTACCTCTCGCGCATCGACGCGCTGATCGCTGAGGAGCAGGCGAAGGAAGAGCCGCAGGAGTGGCGCATCCAGCAGGCGAGGGAAGCGCGCGATTTTGCGGAGCGGTTGCTGCGCATCTCCGAACCTGTCGCGAGCGGCGACACCATCGACGTCGCCGCGACCGCGCGCGTGATGCGCGACTTCGTCGAAGACTCTCGCACGACCAGGAACGAAGTCGATGCGATCGCGAAGCAGGTAAACTCCGATACGAATGGCTATAGAAATCGCATCGCGTGACCTGTCGCCAACTCTCGATGCTGCTCGCGCGTGGATCGATCGCTGTTTGATCGCTGATGTTTCCGTTCTGTCGACCTCGTCCTTATGGACAGGCGAGAACATCAACGAGGTGCGGAAGGCGTTCGTGGACCATCCGGATGAAGGCAAAGACGACTTCATGACCAAGCTCCGGAAGCAGATGGGCCCCGCTCCGCCCCCCGCCCAGCAACTTATGGCCGAGATGCTGTGGGCACTACTGCTGTTTCCCTCGAACGTGAATCCAGGAACCAAGCGAAAACACATCCGGTCGATCTGGGCGATGTCCGGAACGGAACTTCCCGACGATGCGCCTGCTCTTTCCGACGACGTGCTTGTGGGAATCGGTTCCGGCGGTCCAGGCTTCAACAACTATCGCGCGCGGGAACTCGCCTTTCTCATCGATGTTGCCGGCGATTTGAAACCTCGGACGGAGGTGGAGCGAAAGCGGATCCTTTCCACCTACGATGAA
>DASWBH010000165.1:0-4352 GCA_036390755.1 Thermoanaerobaculia bacterium | reverse complement strand
TGACCGCGCTGAACGTGCAGCATCTCGAAGGAGTGCAGGACGTCGTGCGCTCCGCCACCGGCATCGACATCCGCGAGCGCGTACCCGACCGCATCGTTCGCGACGCTGATTCGGTCGTTCTCGTCGACCTTCCCGTCGCTGAATTGCAGGAACGGTTGCGACAGGGAAAGATCTATCCGCCCGAGCAGGCCAGCCGCGCGCTCGAGAATTTCTTCCGGACCGAGCTGCTCGTTCGTCTTCGCGAGCTCGCGTTGCTGCAGACGGCGACGTACTCGGGCGGACCGGTTGTCGTGCAGGGAGGATCCGAGGTGCGGTTGGCGGTCGCGGTGCCGTTCGAGCCGGAGATCGCCCATCCGCTGGTGTTGCGCGGGTCGCGGCTGGCCGGCCGCATGAATACGCGCTGGTACGCGGTCTATGTGCGGCAGCGCCGCGACCATCCGGAGAACATGACGGCCGAGCAGCACCGTAAATTCAGCGAGAACGTGCAGCTCGCGATCTCGCTCGGCGCCACCGTGGTGACGCGCGAGTCCGAAGACGTGGCCGGCGCGCTGCTCGACTTTGCGAAGTCGGAAGGCATCACGATGCTCGTCGTCGGCCGTCCGACGAGGAACGGCTTCGTCAGCCGTTTCGCGCGGAGCACGGTGCATCAGTTGCTCGATGCCGCCCGAGGATTCGATCTGGTGATCGTAGACGTGTGATGCCGAACCGTGCGTGGGGACAGGCCAGCGCGTTCCTCCATCGGTTCCGGCACCTCGCCTGGTTCGATCTCGCGCTCCTTGTTGGCGTAGCCGGCACCGCGTTCGGTCTCCTCTCGCTGGCCGGTGAATGGCGCACGCTGCGCCCGGCAGTTCACATCGATCTGTCGCCCTCCGCGTTGCCGCGCTATGTCTTCTACTCGCTGTCGCGGGGAGTGATCGCGTACGGGTGCTCACTCCTGTTCACGCTCGTATACGGCTACTGGGCCGCGAAGGACAAGCTCGCGGAACGCGTCCTCGTCCCGCTGCTCGACATCCTGCAGAGCATCCCCGTCCTCGGCTTCATGCCCGGTGTCGTGCTCGCACTCGTCGCCTTGTTCCCGCGCAGCAACACCGGCCTCGAGCTCGCGTCGATCCTGCTGATCTTCACCGGTCAGGCCTGGAACATGACCTTCAGCTTCTATCACTCGCTTCGCTCCGTTCCGCACGATCAGATCGAAGCGGCGACGATCTATCGCTTCGACTGGTGGCAGCGCCTGAAATGGGTCGAGCTTCCCTTCTCCGCGATCGGCCTGGTGTGGAACAGCATGATGAGCATGGCCGGCGGCTGGTTCTTCCTGATGATCACGGAATCGTTCGTCCTCGGCACGAAGGACTTCCGGCTGCCCGGCATCGGCTCGTACATGAGCGTGGCCGTCGCGAAAGGCGATGTGCCGGCGATGCTGTGGGCGATCTTCGCGATGGTGACGATGATCGTCGTTCTCGATCAACTCGTCTGGCGGCCGGTGGTCGTGTGGTCGCAGAAGTTTCGCGTCGAAGAAGGCGCCGACGAGCAGATCGCATCGTCCTGGTTCTTCGACTGGCTGCGCCGATCGGCGCTCGTGGAATGGGCCGGCGACGTGATGGGCAGGGTCGTGATGCGGGCGCGGCGGGGTCACAGGCACGTTGCGCCGGCTGAAAAGCCGGCGTCGTCGAATCGCGCCGTGTCGCTCGTGCTCTTCGTCGTGCTCGTCGCGGCGATGCTGTTCGGCGCATGGAAAGTGTTTGAGATCCTCCGGAAAATTCATGGCCGCGACGTGCTGCCGATCCTCGAGGCGGGCGGCTGGACCCTCGGCCGCGTGCTGCTGTCGACCGCGCTCGGCACGATCTGGACGTTGCCCGCCGGTCTGGCCATCGGCCTCTCGCCGAAATGGTCGCGCGTCTTTCAACCGGTCGTGCAGGTCGCCGCATCGTTTCCTGCGCCGATGCTCTTCCCGCTCGTGATCGCGTTGCTGAAAGCGGCGGGCGTGTCGCTCGGATGGGGCAGCGTCCTGCTCATGCTCCTCGGCACGCAGTGGTACATCCTCTTCAACGTGATCGCCGGCGCGATGGCGATCCCGGGCGACCTGCGCGAAGCGGCGCGCAGCTATCGCATGAGCCTCTGGCTGCGCTTTCGTTCGCTCTATCTTCCGTCCGTGTTTCCGTACCTCGTCACCGGCTGGGTGACCGCGGCAGGCGGCGCGTGGAACGCGAGCATCGTCGCCGAGTACGTCACGTTCAAAGGTCAGGTGCTCACGACCGACGGACTCGGTGCGCAGATCAGCGTCGCCGCAGAACACGCCGATTTCCCGCGGCTCGCGGCGAGCGTGATCCTCATGGCGATCATCGTCGTGCTGTTCAACCGCACCGTGTGGCGGCGGCTGTATGCCATCGCGGAAGAGCGATACTCGTTGAGCAAATGAGCTCGCTGTCATTCTGAGCCGCGTAGACGGCGAAGAATCCGGGCGGTGGCGCGATTCCGCCGCCCAGATTCTTCGCGCTCTGCGGCGCTCAGAATGACAACGATTACTACGACCGAGAGCCTGTGCGAGGCCCGCGGCATCTCGCACGACTTCGCGCTGCCGAACGGCGGGCGCCTGCACGTTCTCGAGGACATCAACATCACGATCAAGCCGCGCGAGGTCGTCGCGCTCCTCGGTCCATCCGGAAGCGGCAAGTCGACGCTGCTGCGGATCCTCGCCGGACTGATCAAGCCGACCACGGGTGAAGTGTTTTACCGCGGACAGCGCGTCGAGGGACTCACGCCCGGCGTCGGCATCGTCTTCCAGAGTTTCGCGCTCTATCCGTGGATGACCGTCGTCGAGAACGTCGCCGTCGTGTTGAAGGCAGCCGGACTACCCGACGAGGAGATTCGGCCGCGATGCGAGCACGCCATCACGACCGTGGGCCTGGGAGGATTCGAAGAAGCCTACCCGCGCGAGCTCTCCGGCGGCATGAAGCAACGCCTCGGCATCGCCCGCGCGCTGTCGGTCAATCCCGAGATTCTCTTCATGGACGAGCCGTTCAGCCATGTCGACGCGCTGACCGCCGAGAGCCTTCGGGCCGAAGTCATCGATCTGTGGGCGCCGAAGGACAAGAACCCGTCGTCGATCGTGATGGTCAGCCACGACATCAAAGAGGTCGTCTACATGGCCGATCGGATCATCGTGCTGAGCAGCCACCCGGGACGCGTGCGCACGATCGTGGAGAATCCGCTGCCTCGCCCGCGCGACCAGCGGTCGGCGGAGTCCGAAGAGCTCGTCGACTACCTGCACGAGATCATCACCGGCGCCGAGCTGCCCGATGTCTCGCCCGAGGTGCGAAAACGCGAGGCGGCGTCGGTGCAGGCGCTGCCGCAGACGACGACGAGTGAAGTGGTGGGGCTCATCGAATATCTCGACGCGCACGGCGGCCGCGACGATGTCTTCGAGATCTCTGCGCACGCGCACCAGGAGTTCGGCCGTGTCATCGCCATCACCAAAGGCGCGGAGATGCTCGGCTTCGTGGACACACCGAAGCAGGACGTCGTCCTGACCCCGCTCGGCTGGCGATTCGTCCGTGCGGGCGCGGACGAGCGGAAAAGCATCTGGCGCACGCAGCTCCTGACGATGAAGCTGTTCCGCGACATCTACGAGCGCCTGCAGCGGAATCCCGACGAGCCGATCAGCGCGGACGACGTGAAGGAGATGATCATCATCGCGCTGCCGCACGAGAACTACGAGGCCATGTTCGAGACGTTCGTTCGCTGGGCGCGATTCGGAAATCTCTTCGCCTACGACGAGGACCGCGAGGAGATCACGGCGGAGTGAGTCATTCTGAGCGCCGGAGGGCGCGAAGAATCTGGGTGGCGGAATCGCCCCCCCTCCCAGATTCTTCGCCGTCTTCGCGGCTCAGAATGACAACGCGCGCAGCGTCTCCACGACCTGCTCGGGCGAAGTGGCGCGAACGATCTGATCGACGACCGCGGCGTTCTGCGACAGCCTCGCGAGCGCAGCGAGCAGGTTCAGATGCTCTTGACGGCGCGCGGCAGGCGACACGAACGCGAACATGATGCGCGGCTCGGCGTCGCCGGCGATCACGCCATCCGGATTGACCGCAACTGCGAGCACGAACTCGTCGACCGCCGCCGAGCGGGTGTGCGGCAGACCGATCGGTCCGCATTTCGTCGCGCCTTCCTGTTCGCGCTTCACGACGTCGGCAACGATCGACTCCGCCGCGGCCTCGCCGGCGATGCGCACGAGCGCGGGTCCGAGCAGCGGAGGAATGGCAGCGACGATCGAGTCCGCGCGAAACTGCAGATGAACGTCGCGTGCGTCGAGCAAAGTGTGGGGTGCCACGGGCATGCCGCGACAGAATAAC
>DASWBH010000164.1:0-6222 GCA_036390755.1 Thermoanaerobaculia bacterium | reverse complement strand
GTCCCTGGCCTGAGCCAGAACTGAGGCGGGACGTCTTTCGCCCGCTGCGGAACCGACACGATCTCCTGAATCTGCAATTCCGGCATGTACTGCTCATATCGCGCAGCCTGTGCTTCGAGCGATTCCTTCTGCTCCGGCTGGCCGCCTTCGTTAGTCCATGTCTCGCCGTCGAAGACCCACATGATCGTTTTCCTTCCCCTCGCTGTGTGACCTTTTCGTGGTCTCGGTCACGTCAGCGTGTGATGTCCAAGATATGCAGCTCAAAGCTTGTGGACATCGTTCCAAAGACGCCTTTTTGCGGCCCTTTCGGCCGCTCGCCTCTACAACATTAGTGACAGGCGCAATGGGTCAATCGGAACGGGTGCAAACCCATGTTGACGTGAAGTTTGCTGCTGTGACGCCGCGCACGTTCTGCGTCAGATCGCGATATTTTCGATCGCCTCGACGTCGTCTTTGCTCAGGACGAAGTCGTCGATGGCCAGGTCTTCGCGCATGTGCTCGGCATCCGTCGTTCCGGTCAGCGGCAGCATCCCGATCTGCAGGGCGAACCGGAACACGACCTGCGCCGGCGTGCGGTTGACGCGATCGACGATCGACCGGAACGCGGCGTTTTGCAGCTCGCGAACGTTCGCGGTGAGCAGCGAGAAGCCCTGATAGACGATCCCGTGCTTCCGGCAGAACGCGCGCACGTCGCGGTCCCAACCGAGTCGCGCGAAGCAGCGGTTCTGCACGAACGACGGCCGTACCGATGCGCGCGGGAAGAGCTCTTCGAGCTGATCGACCGCGACGTTGCTGATGCCGAGGTGGCGGGTCTTGGCAGAGCGGTGAAGGCCCTCCATCGCGCCCCACACCTCGAGATCGATCGCGCCGAGGCCGCGCCGCCTCGAAGGACCGTGAAGCACGTACGAATCGATCACCGCGGTTTGCAGATGCTCGAGCGAGCTCGCGAACGATTGCTGCACCTGCGTTGCAGCGTGCGCGCGCGGGTCGTATGGCAATCGGTGATCGTGGCTCTCGACATACGTGAACTTCGTCTGGAGGAAGAGCTCATCGCGCGCGACGATCCCGTCGCGAATCGCGCCCGAGACTGCATCGCCGACTGCGGCTTCGAAGTAATGACGGCGCTGATTCGCGGTGTCGATGCCGCGAAAACCGTTCTCGATCGCGAGCCGTACCAGCCGTTCGGTCTCCTGCTCCTTCCAGGCAGTCCCGTAAAGGAATCGCGGCAACATCGAGCGAGCACTCATGGCGTGGCAGCCGCACGCCGTGACACCGTTGCGGGCCGCGCAAACACTGCCTGGGCGGCGCGCCATGCGCACCAGCCGATTGCGAACGTGCCGCCGATCGGGTCGACGATGTAGTCGAAGAGATTCATCGACGGCAGAAGATGCAGGTCGAACGCGAGGAGTACGACGAGCGCAAAGACCGCCAGCGGCGTCGATCGCCGCGCGAGAACGATGCCGGTCAGCGCGAGGAGCACTGTCGGGAGAGGCGTGAATCCGAGCCGGTAGATGTCGGGGAGGAATCCGAGGACGGCGGCGTAAATGATGATGCAGAGGATGGCCAGCGTCGCGAGCATGGCGCGGCGATCGGTACGCTCGAACCACCTGTGTGATGCGACGAGGTCGGAGAGCAGCGCGACGGACGTGATGCTCGGCACGCCCGCCCAAGGCACGTAATGCAGCGCGTTCAACCGCGGAAACTCCGCAACTGGAATTGAGCGAGCAGCCACGCGTCGTTGAACGCGATGTGGCGGATGCGCGTGCGCTGCCAGGTGTAGAGCAGGTGGTAAGTGCCGTCGTTCGCCTGAATCAGATACGGATACGAGTACTCGCGGCGAACGATGTTGTCAGGTGACGTGTCCCGCTCGATCGGGAACGGCTTCGACCAGTGAATGCCGCCGTCAGGCGACCGCGCCATCGACAGATCGCGGCGGTCCCACGCGGTGTTGTTGTAGATCGCCAGCAGCGATCCGTCCGCGAGCCGCGCGCCGGCAACGGCGGAGTCGCGCTGCACGAGACTCGTTCCGAAAACGGGATCCCAGTGCATGCCGCCGTCGTCGCTCTTCGTCACAGTCACGCTGGACGGCATTCGCGAGGCCGATCGCAGAAATGCGACGGCGCTCGATGGCGCAGTCGGAACGATCCATGGCTGAATCAACGGCCGCGGATCCTCGATGCGCACCTGATCGACCACGTCGCCGCCCGCCGTTACCCGCGCGATCGCCGACCACCGCCGCTCCAGTTGCTGGTAAATCGGGAGCGCGATCGAGCCGTCGGCGTACAGCCACGGCCGGCCGCGCACGAGCATTCCGATGTTGAACAGCGGCGACGTGCGCACGTGGCGGGCCGGCGACCATGTCGTTCCGTCGGTAGAGTCCTTGAGGCAGATCGTGCCCGCCGACCAGCCGCCGAACAGAATCGCGGTGTAGAACAGCGACACGCGCGGCCCGGCGGCAAATACGACAGGATTTCCGACGCTCTTCACGCGCGTCCGCAGTGCCCGCTCGGCGCTGTCGGGTGTTTCGATGACCTGGGGATCAGTCCACCGGCCGGTCCGATGATCGCAGCGCGACGCGTAGATCGCCACATCGGTGCGCGTCTCGTCACTGCCGCCGTACCACACGGCGAGGAGATCGCCGTCCGCGAGCTCCGCGATCGACGAGCCGTGCACGACGTGAGTCGATGTCGCCGGCAGGAACTCCGCCGAGTATTGCGGCCGGCCGTCGAGTACGCGTGGGTGGACGAGCGGCGCCGCGAACTGCGGCGCCTGCGTGAGGTGCACGCTCCGCACGATCGCCGGCAGCGCCGCGATGACGATCGCAATCGGAATACCGTATCTGCGAAGCGCTGTCATTCAACCGAGGACCGGGGACCGAGGACGGATTCTAACGCGACGAGCATCCGGTAACCGGCTCCTCTGGCACAGAACGCGAAACGGACGCTGCAGTGCGCAGCGTCCGCGGTGTCCCGATCGCGATTTTCCTCGCGCTTCTCTCCACCGCGCCGGCAAGTGCGGATGCGCCGAGGAGAGCGGGGCGTGCGCTCATGACCTTCTACTGGATCATCGACGAGTCGGCGCCGCGCTATCGCGGCAAACGCGACGACGCTGTCCTCCGCAACATGCACGGCGAAGTCGTCGCCCACACGAGTCCTCGATTCAAACGCGATCTGGCGATCGAAGGAACGGGCTGGCTGCGCGACGGACGCACCGTGATGTTCGAAAAGAGAGTGGGCGGCGAGAGCCGCTTCCGGATCACGCATGAAAAGTACGGACTGGCCGCCACCGGCTGTCCGCTCGTTCCGTATCGCACGATCGCGGTCGATCCGCGGTTCGTGAAGATCGGCTCGACGCTGTACATCCCGCAACTCAAAGGCACGCACCTGCCCGACGGCACGGTCCACGATGGGATGTTCGTCGCGACCGATCACGGCCACTTTCGCGGTCGTCACATCGACGTCTTCACCGGGGCCGGCCCCCGAGCGTCGCGGCCGTTCGCGCGGCGAGGCTACGGCTCCCGATCACACGTGACCGTCTACGTCATCGAGGAGTCGAAGAGCCGCTGCGACGGCTGAGAGGCGCGCTGCGGCTCGCATATTGCGCGGAGGAGGACACGCATGAACGTCGTCAATCTCGACAGCAAACTCGCGCTGATCAAGGACTACTGGAAGCCGCACATCGTCGGCACCGTCAACGACTCGCTCGTCAAACTCGTGAAGCTCACCGGCGACTTCGTCTGGCACCATCACGATGCCGAGGACGAGATGTTCCTGGTGATCCGCGGGACGCTGCGCATGCGGACTCGCGTGTGGGGACGCGAGCAGGAGGACGTCGTCGGGCCGGGCGAATTCATCATCGTCCCGCGCGGCGTCGATCATCTGCCGATCGCCGACGCCGAGGTGCACGTCCTGCTGTTCGAGCCGCAGACGACGGTGAACACCGGCAGCGCCGGCGGACCGCGCACGGTGACCGAGTTGCCTCAGCTTTGAGTGGCCCGCACTAACGCTGCGACAGCATCGCGAATGCGTTTGCGGCTCTCGTCGTCGACGGCGTCGGTGACGAGCTTGCGCGGGAGAAACGGCTGAATCAGCGATGCATCTTCGACCACGCGCCAGTTCATCGTCCGCAGCGTCTCGATGAGCGACCTGTGCGCAAACTCTCCGCCGGCGGGTGCCGCGTTGATCAGCGCGATCGGTTTCCCGACCAGCTCGCCCGTGGAGACGAGCCAGTCGAGCATGTTCTTGAACGCGCCCGGAACGCCGTGAGCGTACTCGGGACACGAGATCAACACGGCGTCCGACCGGATCAAAAGCTCCCGCAAGGCACGCACCGGTTCCGGCGGCGTCGATCCTTCCGAGTCGAGATCGGGAGTGAAGTGCGGGAGCGTCCCCACTCCTCCGTACATGACAACGTCCGTTCCCTCCGGGGCGACGCTCGCCGCGATCCGGAGCAACGCCGAATTCGACGAACGCTCGCGAAGACTGCCGCTGATGGCGACGATCGTGGTCATCACTACGTGGTCTGAATCCTTCGCTGCAGCGGAATGGCACGCTCGCACAACGGACAGTTCTCCGGCTTCCAGAGGTCGAACTTCGTCTCGGCGAGCGCTTCGACTGCGATCTTCTTCTCGCCGGCGAACCGCCGTGTCCAGTCGCCGAGGATGAAAAGGGCGCCGATGGCGATGAGGGTGCCGCCGGCAGCTTCCACTGCCTCTGCCGTCCCTCGAACGGCCGAGCCTGCGCTGATCACATCGTTCACGACTGCGACGCGCTTGCCTCCGAGATGCGGCCGCAGAACGCGGGGAAGTTCGTAGTCGAATGGGTAAAGCTCGTCGCCGCGACGCGCCGTGCGTTCCGTGTACGCGAACGGGACGCAGAGCTCGCGCGCGACCAGGAGCGCGACGAACGCGCCTTCGACGAGCGGCCCGCACACGAGCTCCGGTGCGTGCTTCGACAACCGCGACGCGAGATCCGCCGCGAGAGGATCGATGCGAGCCGGCTGCAGGAAAAGGGTCTCGAGATCGAGCCACATCGACGCGTGGTACCCCGACTCCAGAACGAAGTGCCCCGCCTCGGATGCGACGAGCGATGTGATGTCGCCCGGCATCGTCAGCGCACGACAGGTTTGGCGAGGAAGATGTCCGGCTTGCCGGGCCCATTCGCGTCCGGCAGCACGCCGGCGATCCGGAACCCCACGTTCAGAAAGAATTCGTACGGGTGGCCGCGCAAGTTCCGGATGGTTTGAATCGCCCCGGCGATGTCGTCGTACAGATCCGCGCCGCCGAGGCTCGTCTCGCCGTTCTCATCGTCGCTGCCTGCCCAGAGAGTCAGCCCGCCGCGCTCGCGAACGAGACGCTCCACGTCGCCGATCAACGCCCGCCCGACACCCGTGCGCCGGCGCTCCCGGGCCACGACGATCGGGTGAATCTCCCAGACGTTACCTCGGTACGACGGCATCGCGCCGATCCAGCCGATGACGTCGTCCGCGTCATCGAGCGCAACGCGGCTGATGTTCCCCGCGTCGAGAGAGGCGTCGACCGTCCGCCGGGCCGCGGCCGCGTCCGGCCACTCGTCGCTTCGGCCGCGAAATGCCGATTGGAGCAGCGCGGCGGTGTCGTCGACGCGGTCGCGCGTCAGATCAACGATGCGCATCGTGCTCGTTCGTTGTATCACGCGCCAGCGAAAGGCCCGCGGCACCGGACTCAAGTAAAACGAGGCCCGTTTTGCGGGCCTCGTTCAACAACCACAACTGTGTCGTTATGCTCTGGCGATGCGACGGACGGTCTTCTGGACGTCCTCGACCTTCTCTTCGACCCTGTCGATGAGGTTCTCGGTCACGCCGGCGAGCTTCTTCTGCATTTTCTTTCCCGTTACCGGCGCGTAGAGCAGGCCCAGCACTGCGCCTGAAACCACGCCCAAAGCGAACCCTACCGCCACTTTGCCGAACGGAAACTTCTGCTTCTGATTGAACATGAATAATTCCTTTCAGAGTCGTGAGACTCGAGTCAGGGGAAAAAGTTCTGCTGCGTTGAAAAGGAAGGTTGGTTGCGGGGAATTCCGGCGCTGTTTGTCGTGAGTTCACGGACAGACGGCCGGGGCGCATAGTCGGGGTCGTCATTAACGTATCCCTCGCCGTCGCAGCGGCCTCTTCATCTCCTCGCCGTGAGATTGCACACATTCGGTCGAAAAATGCATGCATATCCACGCATTTACGGGCACGGGC
>DASWBH010000163.1:0-2005 GCA_036390755.1 Thermoanaerobaculia bacterium | reverse complement strand
GACGGAGCGCGGCGTGCAGATCTTCGGGGGCTACGGCTTCATCAAGGACTTCCCGGCCGAGAAGTACTATCGCGACGTGAAGCTCTGCACGATCGGCGAGGGGACGAGCGAGATCCAGCGGCTCGTGATCGCGCGGCACATCCTGAATGAGTAGTCTTGTAGTTTATTCTGAGCCGCGAAGACGGCGAAGAATCTTTTGCGCGAACGGCGATGCTGGTGCCATGAGCGGCGCCGACCCACCAGGAGATGCTTCGCTTCGCTCAGCATAAACTCGTGGACGATCTAGCAGCAGACATCCTCGCCGGCCGTTATCGCGCGTTAGCGCAAGCGATCTCACTCGTCGAGCGCGACGATCCCGAGAGCGAGCGGCTCCTCGCCGCGATCTATTCGTCGACCGGCCGCGCGCGCATCGTCGGCGTCACCGGCTCGCCCGGATCAGGCAAGTCGACGCTCGTGGCCGCGCTGGCGAAGCACTACCGCGTGCAGGGGAAGCGCGTGGGCATCATCGCCGTCGATCCGACGTCGCCATTCACCGGCGGCGCGATCCTCGGCGACCGCATCCGCATGACCGACCTCTACACCGACCGCGGCGTCTTCATCCGCTCCATGGCCACTCGTGGCTTCCTCGGCGGGTTGGCCAAGGCGACCAACGATGTCGTCGATCTGCTCGACGCATCCGGCTTCGACATCGTTCTGGTCGAAACGGTCGGTGTCGGTCAGGACGAGATCGAAGTCGTCCGCACCGTGCAGACGAATCTGGTCGTGCTCGTGCCGGGCATGGGCGACGACATCCAGGCGATCAAGGCCGGAATCATGGAGATCGGCGACATTTTCGTCGTGAACAAGGCCGACCGGCCCGGCGCCGACAAGACCGTCACGGAGGTCACGATGATGATGTCGCTCGTCGAGGAGCACGGCGACTGGGTGCCGCCGATCGTGAAGACGGTCGCGTCGAAGTCGGAAGGCGTGAAGGAGCTCGACGAGGCGATCGAGAAGCACTACGCGTATCTCCTGGCATCCGGCGAGCTCGACCGCCGCAACCGCGAGCGCGTGCGCATCCGCATCGAGACGCAGCTGAAGGAAAAGTTCATGGACCGGCTGATCGGCGGGACGATTCCGCGCGACGACTACGACCGCATTCTCGAGGACGTGGTGCGCAAGCGGAACAACCCGCACGACGCGGCGGAAGGCGTCTTGCGCAAAGTGTCGTTCTAGCTGTCATTCCGAACTCGCACTCGGGATGACTTAAAATCGCGCGCCTCATGAAGCTCTCCCGCGACTGGCTCAACGACTACGTGGACCTTACCGGCCTCTCCGGCGAGGAGTTGTCGAACCGGTTCACGGAAATCGGGCACGCCGTCGACTCGGTCGACAAGCATGGCGACGACACCGTCTTCGATCTCGAGATCACGACGAATCGCGTCGATGCGATGTCGCACGTCGGGATGGCGCGGGAGCTGGCGGCGGCGCTGGGCCGCGAGCTCCGTGCGGGCAGCGGCAACCGAGGACCGAGGACCGAGGGCCGAGGACGTGGCGCAACCATCCGCATCGACGTCCCGGAGATGTGCGCCCGCTACACCGGCCTCGTGATCCGCGGCGTCAACGTCAAGCCCTCGCCGGCGAAAGTGCGGCAGCGTCTCGAGGCCGTCGGTCTCCGCGCGATCAACAACATCGTCGACGCGACCAACTACGTCATGCTCGACCTCGGGCACCCGCTGCACGCGTTCGATCTGGACAAGCTCGCGGAGCAGACGATCATCGTTCGCGCGGGCAATCGCGGCGAGAAGATGCGCAGCCTCGACAGCGAGACACGCGAGATCGACGCGGAAACCGTCGTCATCGCCGACGCGCGGCGCGCCGTCGCCCTGGGCGGGATCATCGGCGGCGCGGAGAGCGAGATCGGCGACTCGACGCGAAACGTGCTCCTCGAGTGCGCCTGGTTTGAGCCGGGCGTCATCCGCCGCACGGCGCGGCGTCTCGGAATCAAGACCGACGCGTCGTACCG
>DASWBH010000162.1:0-3354 GCA_036390755.1 Thermoanaerobaculia bacterium | reverse complement strand
GAAGCCCGTCGTGGCGCGCTCGATGAACGGGCGATTCTCGAGCCCGGCCTCGAGGATCACGCGTCCCATCGCGTTCGAGAGGGCGATGTCGCTCCCCACCTCGAGCCCGAGCCAGCCGTCCGCCCACTCGGCCGACGAGGTCCGTCGCGGATCGATGACGTAAAGCTTCGCGCCGCGATGCAGCGCCTTCAGGACGTGATGAAAGAAGATCGGGTGCGTTTCGCGGGCGTTCGATCCCCACAGGATGATGAGGTCCGTCTCCTCCACCTCCGTGTAGGAGCTCGTGCCGCCTCCGGCTCCGAAGACCGTCGCCAGACCGACGACGCTCGGGGCGTGTCAGGTCCGGTTACAGCTATCGATGTTGTTGCTGCCGACGGCGACGCGCGCGAACTTCTCCGAGATGAAGTTCGCCTCGTTCGTTGCCTTCGAGCAGCTGAAGAGTCCGAACGTGCTGGGGCCGTGTCGATCGACCGAAGCGCGGATTCCATCGGCAGCGCGGTCGAGGGCCTCGTCCCAGGTCGCGGAGCGGAGACTTCCGTTCTCGCGGACGAGCGGCTGGGTCAGGCGGGGCAGGGACTGTTTCACCGAACCTCCTTCCGGGTGCGCCGCGAGTCTAGAGCATCCGTCGGTTGGATCTGCGTAGAATTTTGCGAAAAGTCCTCGGCCTCAGCTCGACCGCTGACTTCTCACTGCGTTCGATAGCGATAGCGCTGCTCGAACAGCGCGGCCACGAGATTGTCGACCGGCGCGTAATCGTCGGTGAGCAGAGGCGGGTGGCGCGGGCGGAGGTAGGCATCGAGCGCGCGCGGGTCGACGATCACGTGCATCGCGCTCGAGCGCTGCGCGTTCACGAAGGACATCAGGTCGCGCGTGTCGTGCGACGCGAGCACGACGAATGTGCTCTGCGTGTCGACCGTCGTCGAGAACCAGTCCGCAACGAGTGCGACGTTCGCCGCGCCGAACGCGGCGCGCATCGTCCGGATGTACGCAGGCATGAACTTGCCGCGCTGGTAGTTGTCGATCACGTTCGCGGCGACGAATCCGCCCGGAGCAACGAGCCGGCCCACCGCTTCGTTGAATTCGCGCGTCGTCAGATGGAACGGAATCGAAAGGTCGTTGAATGCGTCGCAGAAGATCACGTCGTACTGCCTGCGGCTGTTCATGACGAACCAGCGGGCGTCGGCGTTGATCGTGTGAATGCGCCCGTGCGCGCTGACGCCGAGGTAGTCGGTGGCGGCGCGGGTGACGTCGGGATCGATCTCGACCACGTCGATCGACGCTCCCGGCACGGACGCCTCGATGTAACGCGGCAGCGTGTAACCGCCGCCGCCGAGGAAGAGGAGGCGAGGCGACGAGGTCGTGCGCAGTTTCCAGCGCACCACATCGTCGAACGACCGCAGATACGGATAGTGCAGATAGCCGGGATCGCGCATGTCGCTGAACGAGTGGATCAGGTGATCGAGGATCAGCACCTCGACGTACGACTGATCGAGCCGCTGCAACTGCGCGAGGCGGATCGTGTAGTAGTTGCTCTCTTTGAAGTAGTAGTCGCCGTACGACATCGGATCGAGCCGCATGCGGCAGAGGTCGAACAGCCGAGTTGGTCCGGCGAAACCGAACGCGCCGCCGAGCGCGGCGATCGCGATGAGCACGGGGAACGTTCGCCGCGCGCTGAAGACGAACGCCGACAACAACAACACGGCCGCAACGGAGACGAGAATCGTCCGCGTCCCGAGCCAGGCGATGAGCAGAAAGCCGGTCGCGAACGTCCCCACGATCGAGCCGAGCGTCGAGAACGCGTAGATCCGTCCGACCGTGCCCCCGCTCTTCTCGATGTTGCGAAGGGCGAGCTTCACCGTCACCGGCGAGATCGTTCCGAGGAGAAACGCGGGAACGAAGAAGACGGAGAAGGCGAGGAAGAGCACGCGCGTGACGAGCGTCGGCGCGACGTGCGGGAGAGCGGGCCACCGGCCGATCGCATCGGCGAGCGGTGCGATCACGAGCGCGGCCAGACCCGATACGGCGAACAACCAGCCGAGGGTCGAGCGGCGCGGGTAGCGGTCGGCGAGAAGGCCGCCGGCGTACGCGCCGCTGCTGATCCCGGCGAGGATCACGCCGATGATGCTCGTCCACGTGTAGAGCGACACGCCGACGTACGGCGCCATGATGCGCGCCGCGACGAGCTCGATGACGAGCATGCAGAAGCTCGCCACGAACGCGGCGCAGCACGCCAGCACGAGCGCAGCGCGGCCCGTTGCCGCCGCCGGTTTCGCGACCTCGGCAGCATCGGCAACGGGAAGCGATTCGATGGCGGTCGTGGTCACTTCAGGTAGTCAAAGTGGGTCGTCGGACCGGTATAGCTCGAGAAGTTGAGGCCGACCTGCGTGCAGCCGCCGGCCATCGGCGTGAAGCCGGTGATGGTTGCGTTCTTGAACGAATACTGCATGAACTGCTGCGTATCCGCCTTCTGTTTCTTCTGCTCCGCCGGCTGCGTGCCTCCCTGAATGACGACTCCCAGCTCCGGCATCTTCTGCCTGGCGACCGACGCCTGGCGCAGCCCGATGAGGATCCCATTCGTGCCGGTCGGATCGCACACGGCGATGATCGCCGAGTTGTTGCCGCTGATCGTGAGGCTCTGTACCGTCGCCTGACCCGCCAAGCCGCCGGTGAACATCGCGTTGTTGCTTTGCTTGAAGATCAGGAACTCCTGTTGACCCTTGCCAGCCTTGCGCATGGTGATGGTCGACTCATGCGTCGCGTCCTGCGCGTAGTGCATCTTCACCGTTTCAAGGAGCACCACGTTGCTCGCGGTCGGCGAGTGCGCCTGCTGGAACGATGACACGACCACGTCCTTCAGCAGATACCGCTGGCCGTGCAGATCGATCGTAACGTTCGGAAAGTGCTGTCCGGTGAGAGCAGCGTTCATCAGAATGGGCGAGGCCTTGTCGACCACGTGCGTAAAACTCAAGTCGTGAACGGGCGTCTTGCTGCCGGTCGTCGTTGCCGATCCGACGGAGGTCGGCTGCGTGACGCCGAAGCTGAAGCTGCTGATCTCGATCCAGCCCTCGTGTCCGGGCGCTTTCGACTCGCCGGGTACGCCATCGACCTTCAGGAAGATGTCGGACGCAGCGAACAGCGGCAGCGTAACGACCAGCAGAAACGCGGAAACGGTGATGACTCTGTTTGTCATTCGGCGATTCATTGCTTGCTCTCCAAGCTCACTTGAGGAACGCGTCGTATCCGGTCGGCGGACCTGAGAAACGCGTGAAGTTCAAACTGACCTGAGCGCATCCGCCGGCCATGGGCGTGTACGACACCTTCACTTCCGTGAACGTGAACGAGATGGTCTCCACC
>DASWBH010000161.1:0-12105 GCA_036390755.1 Thermoanaerobaculia bacterium | reverse complement strand
GAAGCGTCGTGCTGCCTCCGGTCGTGCTCACGGAGATGCTCAGCGATCGATCTGCAGCACAGACAGCAGACGTGCTCACGGCGCTGCCGCTGCTCGAAGTGACTGACGGCTACTGGGCTCGAGCAGGGCACCTGCGCGCACGAGTCATCGTCAGCGGCCACAAATCGAAAATAGCTGACGCTCTCATCGCGCAGAGCTGTCTGGACCACGACGTCGGCCTCGTCACGAACGATCGCGACTTCCGGCACTACCAGCGCTACGGACTCGTCCTGCTGCCGCGCGCATGAAATACCGCGCGAGCCGCATGTACCATGACCTCACGAATGCGAGAACCCGACGGCCTGGACGAGCTCCGCGCGATCTGCACTGCGCTTCCCGAGTGCGTCGAGACGACGACGTTCAGCCATCCGACGTTTCAGGCGGGAAAGAAACGGACGTTTGCCGTGCTCGATGATCACGAGCAGCCCGGGATGATGTGTCTCGTGTTCAAGGCCGATCGCGGTCTCCAGTCGGACCTCGTCGACGGCAAACGGTTCTTCGCGTCGAAGTTCGGCGCGAAACACGGCTGGACGGCCATGCGCGTCGACGCGCGTACGGATTGGCGGCGGGCGAAGACGCTCATAATCGCGAGCTACCGCCTCGTGGCGCTGAAGCGGATGATCGCCGCACTCGACGCCGCGTGAACGGAGCGGCGCGACGCGCGTCCCGGCGCTGAAGGCCCACGGAAGTGAGGGCACCGTAAAATACGCCCGCCCATGCTCCCCTCCTGGCACTTTCGCGAGATGTCGCGCGGAGAGATCAACGTCGATCCCGTCCACGACGAGTTCTTCAAGGCGCAGGACCTCGCCGACGCGCTCGTGCGCGAGGCCATTCAGAACTCGCTCGACGCGCGCCGCGGGAGGACGCCGGTGCGCGTGCGCATCCGGCTCGCCACCGGCGAGCACGCGCTGTCGCCCGAAACGGCCGCGCCATATCTCAAAGGTTTGGAGACGCACGTCGACGTGCCGCAGTTCGCGGCCATGCCGTTCGTCGTCGTCGAGGACTCTGGCACGCGCGGACTCGTCGGCGACCCCGGCGAAGATCCCGAGCTCGACGACTCACGCGGCGAGCGCAACGACTTCTATTATTTCTGGCGCAACGTCGGCCGCTCCGGCAAAGGCGAGCTCGATCGCGGCCGCTGGGGCCTCGGCAAAGCGGTCTTCCCCGTCTCGTCGCGTATCCATACTATGTTCGGCCTCACGCGCCGCGCCGACGACGGGCGCCTGCTCCTCCTCGGCCAGACGGTGCTGAAGACGCACGTCATCGATGGACGCCGCTTCGCCCCATACGGATTCTTCGCGAACTCCGGCCGCGACGACTTCCCGCACGCGATCGAAGACGCTCCTGCGACCGCACGCTTCATCGCCGACTTCGGCCTCGAGCGCGACGAGCCCGGCCTCTCGATCGTGATCCCGTTCCACCGCGAAGACGACCTGCGCTTCGACGCCATCCTCGCCTCGGCCATCCGCCAGTACTTCTACCCGATCACGCGCGGCGATCTCATCGTCGTCGTGGAAGAGAACGGAAGAAGCGAAACGATCACCGGCCGCACGATCGAGCGCGAAGCCTCCGACGCGAACCTCGGCAAGTTGTGCGCGCTCGCCCGCTGGTCGATGGCATTGCCGGATGATGAATGGATCACGATTCCCGAGCCGGCGACGGCAGGCGCGCCGAAATGGCGCGACGACGCGATCGCGCCGGACGAGATCGAAGCCGTTCGCGCGCGCTTCGAGTCCGGCGACCGCCTGGCCTTTCGCGTCCGCATTCCGGTGCGGCGCAAACGCAGCCGCGCGGCCAGCTCGCACTTCGACGTCGTACTCGAAAAAGACGAGGCGCTGAGACGCGGCGAACATCACTTCATCCGCCGCGGGATCACCATCCCCGAGGTGCGTAGTTCGCGGGACAAACCGGTGCGCGCACTGCTGGTCGCCGACGACGACGCGATCGCCACGTTTCTCGGCGACGCCGAGAATCCGGCGCACTCCGACTGGTCGGAGCGCAACGATCGCGTGCGCACGCTTTACGAGAACGGCGCGTCAACCCTGCGCTATGTAAAGAATGCGATCGCGCAGATCGCATCAGCGCTCGCGGTTCCGCCCGCGGGGCGAGCGCCGGATTTACTCGCGGATATCTTTTCCGTGACGGTCCCGGAGGAGGGTGACTTGACCGCGGCGAACGCTTCGAGCGGCGCGATCGATCGCGGCGAGGTCCAGAGCGGTTCCGTTGATGTGCCGCCCAGGCCGAATCCTGTTCGCATCGTTCCGACTCGCGGCGGATTCACGGTCATCGGCACGAAGAGCGGCGTCATGGCCGCCGCACTGCGGATCGAGGTCGCGTATCGGACGCGCAGCGGCGATCCGTTCCGCAAATACAGTCCGTTCGACTTCGCCATCGGCCGCGGCGGTGTCGCGCTCCGAAGCGACGGAGCTCGCATCGGCGCGGCGCGCGACAACCACATCGACTTTCAGCCGGAGCGTTCCGACTTCCAGTTGACCGTGACCGGACTCGATACGCGGCGCGACGTCATCGTGCGCGTGTCGCCGAAGGACGAGGATGCTGCGGAAGCTCAACTTCACTGAGCGCATCAGGATCCCGCGCAGCGCCATCCGCATCGAGCTGCGGCGGGAGAAGGACGGCATCCTCGCCTTCGATCCCGAGCTCGACATCGGAGCGATCGAGGCGCCGAAAAACGCGCGCGTCTACATCGAGGCGCTCTATCGCACGTCGTACATGCGCTTCGACTGCGGCTCGATTGCGGATTTCGCCGCACCGCAGGACCGGCGGCTGACCGACATCGACTCCGACCGCATCGTGCGCTTTCGCGTGAAAGTCGTCGATCAATCCGGTGGCGAGCGCCGCATCGTCGCGGCATCGAACGACATCACTGTCTCGTGCGACCGCGCCGGATCGGGCGCACAGCTCTCGCTCCTCGAAGTCAACTTCGACGACCTCGGCGACCAGGTCTGGCGGATTCATTTCGAAGCGGATCAGCCCATCCTCGAGCTCAACAACCGGATCGACGGCATCGAGCGCCTGGCCCGGCAGGATGACGCGTTCTTCGCGCTCGTCTATCCGGCAGCGGTGCGCGCCGTGCTCACGCAATTCCTCCTCGTCGACGGCTGGGACGAGAACGACGAAGGCAACGACTGGCCGGAACTGTGGATCCGATGGGCGCGCGAGATGATCGCCGATCCCGTTCCTGCCGATCCTGACGACCGACGCGCCTGGATCGACGACGTGATCGTGGCGTTCTGCGGCCTGCATCGCGTTGCTGATCGCATGCGCAGCGCATCCGAGGAGCCGGCGTGACGGCGCTGCGGAAGCTGAACGCGAAAGGAATCGCGGAGTTTCGCATCTACCTCGGCAGCATCCGCGCCGGCGCGGAGTTTCAGAAGAATCCGGCGCTGCTGTACGTCGATGAGTTCTCGTCGGCCGTGCGGCCACGCATTGAAATCGAGCAGCGGACTCTGAGGACGAAGCTCGACGCGGCGAAATATCTGACTCAGGTGCTGGAGCCGATCGAGGGTCCGGGTCTGACGGCGGACGTCGGTCTGTGGTCGTGGCTGGCGCTGTTCTTCTTCGATCAGCTCTCGCCGTTGCGCGCGGACGGGAAGCGCCGGCCCCGCGAGGACTATCACTACATTCCGAACGACCGCAGGCCGCATCGGCACCTGCTGGCCGGTGCGTATCAGTTGTACAGACTGCACGGCGATCGCGCGCGCGTGCTGCTGCATCCAGCGGTGCACCAGCACGGGCGGTTCATCTTCGACCTCGATTACCGGCGCGACCTGCTGACCAACCGCGGCCTGATTGAAGTCGCCGACCAGCTTTACTGGAACGCGCGCACGAACCGCGTGAAGCGTGGCGCGGCGAGCGACGGACGTCCCGGCAGCCTGCGCCGGCTGATCGCCGTCGCGCAGCAGCTCGAGCTCAACTACGACCTGTATGGCATGAGCGCGCAGGAGATTCGCGCGTTGCTGCCGCCGGAATTCGAAAGTTGGTGAGGCGCTACGGGCTGGTCCTCCTGGCGCGCGGCTAAAATACGCGCACCGGCGCATGCATTCGATCCTCTCCACTCCGATCGGCGAGCTGACCATCGTCGAAGACGACGGTGCGCTCGTCGAGATTCACTTCGGCCGCCGCGACGGTGCGGCGATCGCTCGGCGCGCAACCGAGGTTCACCGGCAGCTCGAGCAGTATTTCGCCGGCGAGCGCAAGACGTTCGAT
Organism: Thermoanaerobaculia bacterium; assembly: GCA_036390755.1. GTDB lineage: Bacteria > Acidobacteriota > Thermoanaerobaculia > Gp7-AA8 > Gp7-AA8 > DASVHS01. The sequence continues at coordinate 7,839 of DASWBH010000161.1, read as the reverse complement.
CTTCCGCTCGCGCCGCGCGGCACGGCGTTTCAGTTGTCGGTCTGGAGCGAGCTGCAGCGCATCGCGTACGGCCAGACGCGCAGCTACGCCGACATCGCGCGCGCGATCGGACGTCCGGCGGCGGTGCGCGCGGTTGGCGCGGCGAACGGCGCGAATCCGATTCCGATTGTCATCCCCTGCCATCGCGTCATCGGCAGCAACGGCGCGCTGACCGGATTCGGCGGCGGCATCGACATCAAGCGGCGCCTGCTGGACTTCGAAGCGGGCTTCCGCGTGTTCGACTGAATGATCGCGTTGCCGTATCGCCCGCCGTACCGATGGGATGCGCTCGTCGCGTTTCTGAGCGCGCGAGCGATCGACGCGATCGAGTCGTTCGCGGACGGGCGATACCGGCGCGGCGGGGTGTCGATCGCCTTCGACGACGCATCCGTCATTCTGAGCCGCGGAGACGGCGAAGAATCTGGGCGGGGCGGACCCGTCTTCGCGGCTCAGGATGACATGGCCCGCGCGCGACGCATGTTCGACCTCGACGCCGACTCGATCGAGATCGACCGGCATCTCGCACTCGACACGCTCCTCTGCAAGATCATGCGTCCCGGGACCCGCGTGCCCGGCGCGTGGGAGCCGTTCGAAGTGGCGGTGCGCGCGATCGTCGGCCAGCAGATCAGCGTCCGCGGCGCGACGACGATCATGAACCGGCTCGCGCCGATCCTCACGCCGCAGCAGCTCGCCGAGGCGGAGCTGCCGGGGATGCCGCGCGCGAGGGCGGAGGCGATTCGCGGACTCGCGCGCGCCGTCGCGGACGACGCGACGCTCCTCGCGCCGGCCGCGTCGCTCGACGAATCGATCGAGCGGCTCACCGCGATGCGCGGCATCGGACCTTGGACCGCGCAGTACATCGCCATGCGCGCCCTCCACCACCCCGACGCCTTCCCCTCCTCCGACCTCGGACTCCGCAAAGCGGCGGCCGCGATGCGCATCAACGATCTCGAAAAACGAGCCGAGCGGTGGCGGCCGTTTCGCGCCTACGCGGCGATGTTGCTGTGGGAGTCGCTCTGAGCGTCTACGCGCCGCCGGCCGTGATCCGCATCGAAGGCTCGTGGTTCGTCATGGGATCGGACGACGGCGAGGACAACGAGCGTCCGCTCCACCGCGTGTGGGTCGACGCGTTCGAGATCGCAGCGCATCAGGTGACGAACGCCGAGTACGCGCGGTTCGCGCCGCCGCCATGCCGCGAGGATCCGCGGTTCAACGATCCGCAACAGCCGGTGGTCGCGGTGTCGTGGACCGACGCCATGCATTACTGCGAATGGCTCGGCGGCGGATTCCGTCTGCCGGCCGAGGCGGAATGGGAGCTCGCCGCGCGCGGCGGAGACGCCGGCAAACGATATCCGTGGGGCGACGATGCGCCGGAAGACAGCTTGCGCCAACTCGCCGGGCCCGATCGCGTCGCCTCGCGCGCGCCGAACGGGCTCGGTCTTTACGATATGTGCGAGAACGTCCATGAATGGTGCAGCGACTGGTACGCGGCCGATTACTACGCCTCCTCGCCCGACCGCAATCCGCGAGGGCCGGAGAGCGGAACGCGCCGCGCCTCACGCGGCGGATCGTGGCGCCACCGCGTGAAGGTCACGCGCTGCGCGGCGCGATCGAGCCTGCCGCCGGAGCTCCGGTATGCCGACTACGGGTTACGCGTGGTGAGGTGACCGCATCTTTCCTTGTAGCGGGGCGGCATGGCCGTCGCACTCCGGAACGGTGTATCTTCCGCTCAGCGAATGTCGAATCCCAACCAGGCCCGCAGCGCGGCGCGTTTCGTCTCTGACGAGACCGTGCCCGGCATCTTCGCGGCGGGATCGCTTTCGCAGGCAGTCACTCTCCGCGATGTCAGCGTGAACGGCGCCCAGATCGAGCACTCCCAGCCGGTACGTCCGGCGATGCAGGGTCGCATCACGATCGGCGACCTGACCGCGGCCGCCGTCGTGATCTGGACGCGCCTGACTTCGCCGGGCCATTACCGCTCCGGACTGCGCATCGAGGAGAGCCTCGATGTCGTTGCCGCGGCGATCCGCGAACTGCTCGCACGCGGCGCCGTTCGCAAGGTCGAGAATCCGAAGCAGCTGCACCAGCAGGCGCTCGTCGACCGCGAGAAGTCGCGCGCGAAGAACATCTCCACTCCCACCTCCGCCGTGCCGCCCGGACCGTCAGCGCGCGATGTGATGAAGATCCGCGAAGCCAGAAAGTGGATGCAGTCTCATCCCGAAGACGCGGTGAAGTGGTACCTGCGCGCGCGAGCGACGGCGAGCGAGGATCACCTGACCATCGCCGGCACCGGCCGCATCAACCGCGAAGACGTCCTCGCCGTCTGGGAGTTCCTCGGACGCGGAGTCGATTTGCGCGATGTGGTGAAGGCGCTGGAGTAGGTCGTCCCCGGTCGTCGGTCCATGCAGAAACGACTCGACTACGCGCGCAAGTCTCCGGACGGTTACCGGGCGATGCTCGCCCTCAATCACTTCGCCGAGAACTGCGGCCTCGAGCACTCGCTCCTCGAGTTGATCAAGACGCGCGCCTCCCAGATCAACGGCTGCGCGTACTGCGTCGACATGCACACGATCGACGCGCGCGCCGGCGGCGAGACCGAGCAGCGGCTGTATTTGCTGAACGCCTGGCGCGAGGCGCCGTTCTACACCGACCGCGAGCGGGCTGCGCTCGCGTGGACCGAGGCCGTGACGCTCGTCAGCGAAACGCACGTTCCGGACGACGTGTACGAAGAGGCGCGCCGGCACTTCAGCGAAGAGGAGCTGGTGAACCTCACGTGGGCGGTGGTCGTGATCAACGGGTGGAATCGCGTGGCGGTCGCCTTTCGATCCCAACCGGGCGAATACAAGAAAGAATGAAGGATGCGCTTCAGGATTGAAGCCACCGCCCAGATTCTTCGCGCTCTGCGGCGCTCAGAATGACAAGCCGCGAAGACGGCGAAGAATCCGGGCGGGTGGAAACGCGGCGCCGACTCGGTGATGTACGTCTCGGTGATAACATATCTGTTATAATGCCAGCGTGAACCCGATTCGCTTCTGCCGTCTCCGGGCCGGTCTCACGCAGCACGAGCTCGCCCGCCGCGCGGGCATGCCGCAACCCGCGCTTGCGCGCATCGAATCGGGTCGCGTGACTCCCCGCATCGATACGGCTCAACGGATTCTGCGCGAGTGCGGCATGAGTCTCGAGCCCACTCAGCTTGCCGGCACAGGTGTTGACCGCACGGCGATCCGGAGAATGCTCGCCCTCACACCGCGCCAACGGCTGAAGCTCGCCACGCGTGAAGCCCAGAATCTCGCGGCGCTGAGGCCGCGCCGTCGATCGCGATGAGCTCATTAGCCGCGTTCGATCCGCTCCGAATCCTCAAGACGCTCGACTCGCACCACGTCCGCTTCGTCATCATCGGCGGGATCGCCGGCCGGCTCTGGGGGTCGACCACGGTCACGAACGACCTCGACATCTGCTATGCGCGCGACAAGGCAAACCTCGAGGCGCTCGCGACTGTATTGCAGGAACTGAAAGTGAAGCTTCGCGGCGCCGACCGCGACCTCCCGTTCGTTGCAGATGCACGCACGATCGACATGGGCGATCACTTCACGTTCACGACGTCCGCCGGCAACCTCGATTGCCTGGGGACGCCGGCCGGATCGGGCGGGTACGAGGCGCTTGCGCGCACCGCGACGCGAATGGACGTGGGCGGCGTGGATGTCCTCGTCGCGTCGCTCGACGATCTGATTCTGATGAAGCGCGCCGCACGACGTCCTAAAGATCTGGTGGAAGTGGAGATCCTCGCCGCGCTTCGCGAAGAGATCGATCGCGGCTGACCGATCCCACATCGACATGTGACCACGCGCACCGCGTCATGTTTGTCCGGGCGCTTATACGCCGTACATGCCGCAGGTCGCGTTCGTGCTCAACGGGGAGGCCGTTCACGTCGATGCGCGCCGCGGCGAGACACTGCTCGAGACGCTGCGCACGCGCTGCGGGATCAAGTCGGCGAAAGACGGCTGCGCACCGCAGGGACAGTGCGGCGCATGTCTCGTGCTCGTCGACGGACATCCGCGAACTTCCTGCGCCACTCCGGTCACTGCCGCCGAAGGCCACGCCATCACGACGCTCGAAGGAATCGGCGACGACGAGCAGCGCACGCTCGCACGCTGCTTCGTCGCCGCGGCCGGACTGCAGTGCGGGTTCTGCATTCCGGGAATCGCGCTCCGCGCGCACGCGCTCGTGGCGAAGAACCGCAATCCGACGCGCGCCGAGATCGCGCGCGCGCTCGATCCGCACCTCTGCCGCTGCACCGGCTACGTCAAGATCATCGACGCGATCGCTCTCTTCGCACGCGTGCGCAGCGGCGCGGCGATGCCGGAGCTGATCGAGTCCGGCGGCGTCGGCGCCCGGCTCGCCCGCTACAACGGTCTGGACACGGTCCTCGGACAACGCGCCTTCATCGACGACATGGAACGTCCGGCGATGCTGTACGGCGCGCTCGTCCTCTCGCCTCACGCCCACGCCCGCGTCGTCTCTATCGACACCGCACGAGCGCTCGCGCATCCCGGCGTGATCGCAGTCGTCACCGCGGCGGACGTTCCGGGCACGCGCCGCTACGGAATCATCGAGAGCGATTGGCCCGGCTTCGTCGCGATCGGCGAGGACGTGCGCTACACCGGTGACGTCATCGCGGCGGTCGCAGCGAACGACGAAACGACCGCGCGCGAGGCCGCCGCGCTCGTCGATGTGACCTACGAGCCGCTGACGCCGGTCTTCTCGACCGACCACGGCGAGATCCTCGGCCGCACGACGATCAAACGCGGCGACGCCGAGGCCGCGCTCGCCGCGAGCGCGCATGTCGTCCGCGGCACATGGACGACACAGCGCATCGAACACGCCTTTCTGGAGCCGGAGAGCGCACTGGCCGAGGCGCTCGATGACGGACGGCTGCACGTGTACAGCGGCGGCCAGGGCATCTTCGACGACCAACGCCAGATCGCCGCATTCCTCGGACTCGATCTCGACAACGTGCTCGTCGAACAGGTCACCGCCGGCGGCGCATTCGGCGGCAAAGAAGATCTGTCCGTGCAGGCCCAAACGGCGCTCCTCGCGTGGACGACGAAGCGGCCCGTGAAGCTGACGCTCAATCGCGAAGAGTCGGTCCGCATGCATCCGAAGCGGCATCCGATGAAGCTCGAGTACGCCGTCGGCTGCGACGAGGGCGGCAAGCTCACCGCGGTGAAGGCGCGCATCGCCGGCGACAGCGGCGCGTACGCATCGGTCGGCGCGAAGGTCCTCGAGCGCGCGGCCGGACACGCGTGCGGCGCGTACCACGTCCCGAACGTCGACATCGAATCGGTCGCGGTCACGACGAACAATCCGCCGTGCGGCGCGATGCGCGGCTTCGGCGCGAATCAGACGAACTTCGCGATGGAAGGCTGCATCGACCATCTCGCGAAGAAGTGCGATCTCGATCCCTGGGAGATGCGCTGGCGCAACGCGCTCGAAGTCGGCAGCACGTTCACGACGGGCCAGGTGCTCGAGAAGTCGGTCGGACTGAAGAAGACGCTGCTGGCCATTCATCCCGATTACCTCGAAGCGAAGCGCCGCGGCCGCGCCGTCGGCATCGCCTGCGGCGTGAAGAACTCCGGCCTCGGCAACGGCGCGAAGGAATTCGGCCGCGCGCGGCTCGTCATCGAAGACGACGGAACGATCTCGCTTTACAACGGCTACTCGGACGTCGGGCAGGGCCTGCTCACGATCCTCATTCAGTTCGCAGTCGAGGTGACGCGACTTCCGGCGACGCTGTTCCGGCCGAAAGTCGACACGCGTTACGCCCTCGGCGGCGGACAGACGACCGGCTCACGCGCGACGATGCTGTCGGGCCGCGCGGTCGTCGACGCGGCGAAGAAGTTGCGCGCCGATCTCGATGGCGGCGTCTGCCTGGCCACGCTGCGCGGGAACGAGTACGCAGGCGAAGCGGTCATCGACGATACGAATGCGGTCGGCGACGACGTCGAGAAGATCAAGACGCACACCGCGTTCGCGTTTGCGACGCAGCTCTGCATCCTCGACGAGCACGGCCGCCTCGAGCGCATCGTCGCCGCGCACGACGTCGGACGCGCCGTGAATCCCGCCTTCTGCGAAGGTCAGATCGAAGGCGCAGTGCACATGGGCCTCGGCTATGCGCTGACCGAAGAGCTCGCGTGCGTGGAAGGCAAGCCGGCGACGCACAAGCTGATGGAGCTCGGCGTGCTGCGCGCGAGCGACACGCCGCCGGTCGATGTGATCCTCGTCGAGGACCCGGAACCGGAAGGGCCGTTCGGCGCGAAAGGCCTGGGCGAGATCGGACTCGTGCCGACCGCCGCGGCGGTCGCCGGCGCGCTCGAGGCATACGACGGCGTACGCCGGCTGTCGCTGCCGATGCGCGACTCCACGGCAGCGCGCGCGACGAGAACGGGCCGCACCGTCCGCACCACGCTCAACGCGCACACGCATCTTTACTCCGGCCTCGCCTCGCTCGGCATGCCGCGGCCGGAGACGCACGGCTTCATCGACATCCTGCAGAAAGTCTGGTGGCGGCTCGACCGCGCGCTCGATGCGCAATCGCTCCGCGCCGCCGCGCGGCTGTCCATCGCAGAGGCGTTGCTCGCCGGCACGACCACGATCATCGATCATCACGAGTCGCCGAACTTCATCGAAGGATCGCTCGACGTTCTCGCTGACGCGTGCGAGGAGCTGGGCATGCGGGCGCTCGTCTGCTACGGAGCGACGGAGCGCAACTTCGGACCGGGCGAGGCGAAGCGCGGACTCGCCGAGTGCGAGCGGTTCATCCGCACGAATCGGCGGCCGCTGGTGCGCGGCGCGATCGGTCTGCACGCGTCGTTCACGGTTTCCGACGACACGATTCGCGAGGCGGGAGATCTTTGCCGCAAGCTCGGCGTCCGCCTGCACGTGCACGTCGCCGAAGATCTCGCCGACGTCGAAGATGCGAAGCGGCGCGGCTACGAGTCGCCGCTCGAGCGGCTTCACGCGCTCGGCGCGCTCGTCCCCGGCTCGATCATCGCGCACGGCGTGCACCTCACCGGGCGCGATCTGCGCATCGTCGACGAGCTCGGACTGTGGGTCGTACAGAACCCGCGCTCGAATGCGGCGAACGCCGTCGGACATCCGTCGCGGCAGCCGTTGCGCGTGGCGCTCGGCACGGACGGTTTCCCGTCCGACATGTCTGCCGAGATCCTGGCGCTGCGCGACGACGACGGCCGCCGCCACATCGCCGGCAATCGCGACCTCGCCGCCGAGCTCTTCTCCGATCTCGTCGCGCCGCGGCAATTCGACATCGATCAGATCCGTGCAGACGCTGAAGCCGAAGCGCCTCGTCTGTGGGACCGCATGAAAGGAATCAAATGAAAACACCACCACCCAGCCGCACCGTCGTGGACTCCGCCGTGCGCGAGCGCAACATCGAGCGCCTGCGCGAGAGCGGCATCGTCCTGCCGAAATTCTCCGAGCTCGCCGATCCGTCGACGATCCCGCAGCAGATTCGCGACGGGTTGAAGTCGGTCGACCCCGACACGCCTCATCCTCTCAATCTCTTCCGCGTGCACTGGTACAACGACCGGCGCACCGGCGGGTTCAACACCGTTCCCGACCACGTCGTCCTGCCCTCCTCGTTGACCGGCGTCGACGCGAAGATCGTCGTCCTTCTCGGCAACCGCTTTCCGATGATCCGCGCGCACAAGGTTCTGGCCGCGTACGCGTGTCTGATTCCGCGGATCATGAGCGGCGAGTTCGACGTGCAGCGGCAGAAAGCCG
>DASWBH010000160.1:0-18403 GCA_036390755.1 Thermoanaerobaculia bacterium | reverse complement strand
CCGATCGTGGCCGTCGTGTCGGGCGGCAACATCGATTTGAAGAAGTTCGCGGAGATCGTGACGTCGTCAACGTCATTCTGAGCGCCGCAGAGCGCGAAGAATCTGGGCGGCGGAATCGCGCGCCTCCGCCCAGATCCTTCGCCGTCTGCGCGGCTCAGGATGACGGCGTCACTTGAAGACGGCCACGGGCCTGAACCCCGCCGGGATCGGATAGTCGTGACGGTCGACCATCGCCGCGACGGGCGCGTTGACGATCGGGATGGGCACGCCGGCGATGATCGCGTTCTTGCCGGTCGGCGTGGTTTTGTCGATCCGGGCCGGCACGCGCACCTTCACCTGCTCCGGCTTCGTCACCGTCGCACCGTTGTTCTTGAGGATGATCGCCGGGACGAGTACATCGGCGTTTCCGGGGATGTTCTGCAGGACCAGTCGCGCCTGCTGCGCGCCCGGCGCGGTGAACTCGATCGTGACGTTTCCCGGGGGGACGTCGAGAAGGATGAACGAGCCGTTCTCGGCGACGCCGCCGGAAACGTAGTCGGCGTTCGGAACCCACACCTGCGTCGCCTGAAACAGCTGCGTACGCCTCGCCGTCTCCATCTCCGGACTCTTGGAGTGCACAGATCCTTCGACATCTTCGATCCAGCCGCGGACGCTGACCGGCTCCTTGCTCACGGCGATCGTCGAAGCGGGCTGGCCTCCGCCGCACGCAGCGATCGTCGCGGCGAGCACAAAAAGGCCGAGCTGCTTCATTGAATCGAGAGTATCACGTCATTCCAGTGCGATAATTCGATACGGAAACATGAAACGGTTCCTCATCCTCGGCTCGATTTTCGCGCTCGCAATCGCCTCGTTCGTCTTCGCGCAGGCGTCCGATCAGGCGACGCTGCGCACGCCCGTGGGCGACAAGCCGATCGGCTTTCTGCAGCAGAACGGGCTGCCGTACATCAACGCCAGGGACGTCATCGCGGCGCTCGGCGGTTCGCTGCAACCGGACAGCAGGGGATTCAAAGTCACGCTGAACAACACCGTCGCTGCGTTCGGGCCTGACAGCCGCTTCGCCGTTGTCCGCGACGATCTCATCGAGATGCCGGTGCCGCCGATCGTGGTCGCCGGCACTCCGTACGTCCCCTGGCAATTTTTCCAGGGCTTCCTGGGCAAGGCCGCCGAGCAGGAAGCGCTGTGGGAACCGGCCGCGCGCATTCTCACCGTGCGGCCGCGGCAGCAGTCGATCGTGGCGGTGCAGATGACCGTGACGAACGTCCAGGGCACTTCGAAGATCGTGCTGACGTTGTCGGCCCCATCGGACTACTCGATCGTGAAGGAGCCGAGTGCGTACGCGATTCACTTCAAAGCGCCCCTGCGCGCGCCGTTCGCCGAGCAGGCCTTCGATGATCCGTACGTCTCGCACGCGTCGTTCAACGGAAGCGACCTGCTGATCAAGCTGACGGCGGATGACATCGCCGGCGACGCGTACAAGCTCGAGAATCCGTTCCGCATCGTTCTCGACCTGCGCAAAGTCGCGCCCACGCCCGGCGCGCCGCTCCCGCAACTGCCCGGCATCAAGCCCGCCGAGCCTGCAGGGATCCGCACGATCGTCATCGATCCGGGCCACGGCGGAAAGGACATCGGCGCGACGGGGCCCGGCGGGCTGATGGAAAAGGACATCGCGCTGGAGGTTGCGCGCAAACTCTCGTCGGCGTTGCAGTCGAAGATCAACGCGCGCGTCGTGCTGACGCGCGACGATGACACCGTGGTTTCACTCGATCAGCGCACCGCGATTGCGAATCAGTACAAGGCCGACCTTTTCCTGTCGGTTCACATGAACGCAGCAGTCGTGAAAGGCGCAAAGGGGAGCGAGACTTACTTCCTGTCGCTCGAAGCATCGGACGAGCTGGCGAAGCGCGCGGCGGAGACGGAGAACGCGTCGACGACCGTCGCGCGAACGACGACCACAGCGTCCGCCGATCTGAAGCTCATCCTGTGGGACCTGGCGCAGCAGCAGTATCTCCAGGAATCGAGCCGCTTCGCGCAGGACATCCAGGAAGAGATGAATCGAGCGACCGGCGTACAGAACCGCGGAGTGAAGCAGGCGCCATTCAAAGTGCTCGTCGGCGCGACGATGCCGGCGGCACTCGTCGAAGTCGGGTTCATCACGAATCCCGACGAAGAGGCAAAGCTCAAAACCGACGAGTTTCAGGACATGATGGTCGATGCGCTCGTGCGCGCGGTGCAGCGGTACAAGACCGATTACGAAACGCGCATCGGACTCGTTCAACCGGCGCCGGTGGCCGGCGCGGCGAAGCCCGTAGCCGTTCCGCAGAAGGGCAGGACGGGAACGTAGTGCGTCGCATCGCTGTCGTCCTCATGCTACTCGCGGCCGCAAGCGCATGCAGCAAGAAGAAGCCGCTCTCTTCGAATCTGAATGTCGAGAACAAGGTCAGCGTGCGCACAGTCTCGCTGTACTTCGAGTCGCCCGATCTGCTGCTCGTCCCGGAACGGCGCGACGTGGCCTTGCCCGAAAATCCGGCCGGTGCCGTTCCGGCCGTCGTTCGTGAGCTGCTGAAGGGTTCCGCGAACGCAGCTGTGCCGCGGCTCTTTCCGGCCGACACGGCGGTGCGAGGCGCTTATCTCCTCCCTGACGGCACCGTCTTCGTCGACCTCGGCGGGCCGACTTTGACGAGCGGTTGGGAGACCGGAAGCCATCAGGAGCTGATGGCGATCTACTCGCTGGTGCACACGCTCGTGGGCAATTTCCCTCAGGCGAAGCGTGTCCGCATCCTGGTCAACGGCGCACCCGCCGAGACGCTGGGCGGGCATGTTTCGCTGTCGCGGTCGCTCGCGCCGATGCCGTCCCTTGCGGCATCGCGGTGACTTTCCGAAATAGAAGTCGACCGAACGTCCGTTCTGTAATGTAGCGAAACGACTACCCTGCTGAGCCTGTATCCCTAGGACGTACAAAGGCTTGTCACGGTGTTGTTACATTGAGAAATTTTTCACAATCTGTGCGATAATCCACGCAACGTGATTTTTGAATTACTGGATGCGCCGGCGGGAGCCGCTTTCTGTTGTTCCAGCCTGCCTTTGACACACCGCCTCTTGAATTCTTCTTTGAACCTTACCGAAGTACCAGCTCGCCTCTGAGCGTATTTCGTCGGTCATCCAGTAACACTTCGAACCCCGCCGCAAGGCGGGGTTTTTCTTTTCCAGGGTAGTTATGCCACGAGCTCGGCGAGCGCCTGCTCGACGACGAGCCTCACATCGGCGTTGACGACGAGGTTCCGCAGCGCGGCCATCGTGCCGTCCGCTGCAGCGAGCAAGCGGTCGCGCGAAACCGCAGCGCTGACGGCCGGCATTCGTCCCGCCGCGGCATCGCAGAGCACCGATCCAAGGAGCGCGATGGCGTCAGGGGGATCGTCGTGCTGCGAGACAGCGGCCGCCGCGCTCAGCAGCGCAGCAGCATCGTTGCGCGTGGCGAAGCGCGTGAGCGCGTCGCGCAGAAACTTCTCGAGCTCTTCGTGGCGCGGTTCTTCACCGCCGACGTAGATCGACTGCGACCGTGAGCGGATCGTCGGCAGCAGGAGATCGGGCGAGCGCGTGAGCAGGATGAAGATCGTGTCGCGCGCCGGCTCCTCGAGCGTCTTGAGCAGCGCGTTCGATCCGCTGCCGGTCAGCGCGCTCGCCGGATCGATGATGAAGACTTTCGTCCGGCCTTCGTACGGACGCATCGCCGCGTTGCTGAGGATGTCGCGGATCTGGTCGACGCTGATCTGCTTCCTGTCGCCGGCGACTTCGACGAAGTGCACGTCAGGATGAATGCGCCGCTCGATGCGCTGACACGCGATGCAGTCGTCGCCGGTCGAGCGGTTGATGCAGTTGAGCGCCTTCGCGGCCCGCAACGCGAGCGACTGCAGCTCCTCGTGTGCGGGACCGTGCAGGATGATCGAGTAGTGCAGCTCGCCGCGACGGGCGGTGTCGAGCAGAAGCTCCGATGCACTCTTCACGCGGCGATCTCCGGCAGTCGTTTGCGCAGCGCCTCCAACGTCCGCTCGAAGACGTCGTCGATCGAGCCATTTGCGTCGACGACTGCGAACCGGCTCGGCTCGGCCGCGGCCAGTGCGAGATACCCCTCGCGTACGCGGCGATGAAACCGGAGATCTTCCGCCTCGAATCGTCCTTCATCTTCGGCAGCGGTCGAATTTCGCCGGACGGCGCGGGACAGTCCAATCTGCTCGGCGAGGTCGAACAGCAGCGTGAGATCGGGATCGAGGTCGCCCGTGGCCCATCGATTCAGCGTCCGGAGCTGATCGAGGTTGATCAGGCGTCCGAATCCCTGATACGCGAGCGTCGAATCGGCGTAACGGTCGCACAGGACGATTTCGCCACGCTCGCTCGCCGGCCGGATCACCTCCACCGTGTGCTGTCTTCGCGACGCCGCGAACAGCAGCACCTCCGCGAGCGGGTCGATCACGTTTTTCGAGTCGAGAAGGATCGCCCGGATGCGGTCCGCGATGGCTGTTCCGCCGGGCTCCTTCGTCGCCACGACCGTCCGGCCGCGATCGCGAAGGAACGACGCGACGCGCTGCAGCTGCGTCGACTTGCCCGATCCCTCGATGCCCTCGAATGTGATGAACACGGCGCGCGATTCTATGACGGCGCCGCGAGGCCGTCGCGCAAGCCGCGCAGGTAGTGCTCGCGCATCAGCGTCTCGAACACTTTGGATCGCGCAAACAGGCGGAAGCGCTCGCCGATGTGCGCGCGACGACGCAGGCGCGCGAGCTGCGCCTCATCGGCGAGCTTGCGCGTTTCCAGCTCGTGGACGCCGAGGAAGTGGCCGAGCTCGGGATGCTTGCGGTAGAAGATCGCGCCCGACTTGCCGACCGTGTACTGCCGGCGCGCAAACGAATCGACGCTCATCCGGTGGTAGTGCCGCGTCACGGCCTGCGCGTTGTAGCGGATCTTCAATCCGAGGCGGTCGAGGCGATAGGCGAGCTCGATGTCCTCCCACGCCGCCGACGGGAATGTCGTGTCGAACGGATGCGCGGCGAGCAGCGCGCGATCGATCGAGATGTTCGATGTGTAGAAGAAGTTGAACGGCACGACCGCGCCATCTTCGATGAGGCGATAGCCGAACTGCAGCCCGTAGTCGTTGATGTAATCCATGAAGGCCGTGACGCGCTCATCGCGCGGCCATCCTGTATAGCCGAGGCCCGCGACGAACGGATCGTCGTTCGATTCGCGATGAATCCGCGCGTGCTCGGCGAGGAACTGCCGTTCGGGCACGGTGTCGTCGCCGATGAAGAGGACGAAGCGTCCGCGGGCAAGCGACACGCCGAAGTTGCGCGCGCGACCGGGGCCGGAGTTTGCCTGTGTCCGATAAACGATATCCGTTCGATCGCGCAGAACGCGGTCGGTGTCGTCCGTCGAGCCATCGTTGACGACGATGGTCTCGAACTCCGGCGCGCCGCTTTGCGCCTGCAGCGCGTCGAGCACGCGCAGCAGCATCGCTGCGCGATTGTATGTCGGGATGACGACCGAGAAATCCATCGCGGAGTTATGCCGACGTGCCGCCGTCGACGCAGAGCACCTGTCCCGTGATCGCGCTCGACTCTTCGGAAATCAGGAACGCGATCGCGGCTGCAACTTCGTCGGCGCGAACCATCCGCCGCATCGGAATCTGCTTCAGGAGCTCTTTTTTTACTTCGGTGTCCATATCCGCGGTCATGTCGGTTTCGACCAGACCCGGCGCGACGCAGTTCACGCGAATGCCGCTGCGGGCCACTTCGCGCGCGAGCGAGCGGGTCATCGCGATCAACGCGCCCTTCGCCGCCGAGTAATTCGTCTGGCCGACGACTCCGTGCAATCCCGATAGCGACGTGACGTTCACGATCGTTCCGCTCCGTTGCTGCAGCATCACAGGAACCACGAGCTTCGTGAGCGCGAACGCGCCGTAGAGATTCGTCTCGATCACTTCTCGCCAGTCGCTCTCCTGCATGTTGTACAGAAGGGCGTCGCGGCGGATGCCGGCGTTGTTCACGAGCGAGTCGATGCCGCCGAAGTTCAGGACGATCGTCTCGACGACGGCCTTGGCCCGCACGTTGTCCCGCACATCCGCCTCGTATGCCACGAGCCGCGGACTGTCATGGGCGAGGCCGGAGTTCGCCTCGCGCTGAAACGCTTCAGCGGCCGCTTTCGAAGTGTTGTAGGTGATGGCGACGTTCCAGCCGTCGAGCAGGAGGCGCATCGCCGTGACGCGGCCGATGCCGCGCGCGCCGCCGCTGATCAGCACGGTCTTGGGCATCAGCGGCTCGCACCGCCGCGTGGCGCGGCTCTACACACGCGCAAATGATGCCGCGATCGACTTGAAGATGGCCAGTCCGTCGGCGTTGCCGAGGATCGACTCGGAGCAGCGCTCCGGGTGCGGCATCATGCCGAGGACGTTGCGGCCCTCGTTGCAGATCCCGGCGATATTGCGCGCGGAGCCGTTGGGATTCGCGTCGCTCGTCAGACGTCCTTCGCTGTCGCAATAGCGGAAGATGACGCGGCGGCTGCGCTCGAGCTCGTCGAGCACCGCGTCCTCGGCGTAATAATTTCCTTCGCCGTGCGCAATCGGCGCTTTCAGAATCTGGCCCGTCGTCAGCTCGCTCGTGAACGGAGTGTCCGTTTCTTCGACGCGCAGATCAACGTCGCGGCTGAGGAAGCGCAGGTGCTGATTCCGCATCAGCGCGCCGGGCAGGAGTCCCACTTCGGTGAGGACCTGGAATCCGTTGCAGATGCCGAACACGAGACCGCCCGCAGCGGCGTGACGGCGGATCGGCTCCATGATCGGAGCGAATTTCGCGAGGGCGCCTGCGCGCAGGTAGTCGCCGTACGCGAACCCGCCGGGGATGATGACGCACTCGCTGCCTTTGAGATCCGTGTCCTTGTGCCAGAGGAACTCGGCCTCGGCACCGAGGACGTCTTTCGCGACGTGCATCGCATCGTGATCGCAGTTGGAGCCGGGGAGGATGACGATGCCGAATTTCATTCTTCGTGCAGTTTATCCTGAGCCACGAGCCCCTCTTCCGCGGCTTCGCCGCACCTTCTCCCCGCTTCGCGGGGCGAAGGAGGATTACCTGGCGATTGGCGGCCGCGGGACTCGATAAATTGTAAGGTAGCCGGCCTTGTCGGTGACCACGAGCTCGTTCGCATCACGATCGTACGCAATCGCGTAGGCGTTCACGCCATACAGCGACGCGGGAGTGACGTGGCTGCTCGATCCGGCGAACGCGCCGCTCGCGGAGCAGCGTCGCTCGGCGTAGAGCAGCAGATCGTTCGTGGCGCCGAGTGTGGCAATCTGCGGTCCGCTTCCGTCCGGCAGGCAGACGCGCTCGCTGTTCACGAGATCGCCGAAGTCGACGCTCATGTGCATCCGCCCGTCGGCGCCGCTGGCCATCGACTTCGCCGCGCGCGCAACCACGGGCTTCTCGAAAAGCGACTGACGGCTGAGCGCGATCAGCGATCGATCGTTCGCCGCGAAGAGCGCCGCCTCGATCGTCTGATCGGTCTGCAGCGGATCGCGTGTGATCTCGTTGAACGTCGTCGTGTCGTACAGCGCCACCGCCGTCGCCTTCGCGTTCCCGAAATCCTCGGTGCCGATGAGAGCGAGCGTCGCGCCGTTGCTGCTGACGGCCAGCGCCATCGGATCGGCGAACTCGATCGTGCGGATTTCCTTCTGCCCGTCCGCGTCGAACACGTGCACGCGCCTGCCGAGAAGATAAAGGTAGCGGCCTTTCGGATCGGGCACGGCGTCGCGGATCGCCTCGCCTTCCATCGTGATCTCGCGAACGACGGCGAGGTTCGGCAGCGAAAGGATCGTCGCGCTCTCGTCGCTGCCGTTCGCGATGTAGAGCCGCGTGCGATCGCGGTTCGTGCGCAGGGTGACCAGCTCTTTCGTCGCCGCGATGTCCGCGCGATCGAGAACGAGCTCGCGCACGACCGCTCCGGTCCTGCTGTCGACCACGTCGACGGCCTGTCTGTCCGCGAGCCCGACGTAGATCAGGCCGCTCGAGCCGATCGCGACGCCGCGCGGTCCGCCGGGAACCGACCATCGTCGAACGATTTTTTGATCGCGCGTCGGAATGGACGTGAGGACGCGCGTGTCCGCAGCGAACAGGGACCATGCCGCGGAGAGAGTGAGCAGACCGAGTGTGCGGGCTCTACTCGTCGAGTGTGTAGGAGAAGTTTTCGATGACCGTGTTCGCGAGAAGTCGCTCGCACATCTGACGGATCTGGTTCTCCACGTCTTTTCGAGTCTGCTCACCTTCCGCAAGCGTAATTCGAAACAACTTGCCGGCCCTCACATCTTCCACGCCGGAGAACCCGAGCGAGCTGAGGGAGTGCTGGATGGCCTTGCCCTGAGGATCCAGGACTGAGGGTTTCAGTTCAACGATGACGGTCGCTTTCATCCCTCATCCCTCAAAACAGAGCCATCTGTGCGCCTTGCGGCATCATCGGCCGCCGTGCCGGGCCGCGCCGCCTGATCTCGAAGACTCCCGTCGGCTGAAACTGCTTCGCGATTCCGAGCTCGAGTTGGACACCGTTTCGTTGCAGGAGCCGGTTGGCGAGATCGCGAACGATCGACTCGTGGTTGTTCTTCTCCGAGAGGTGGATCATGCAGAGTGTCTTGAGATCCGCGCCGATCATCCGCTGAACGGCGAACATCGCGTCGTCGTTCGACAGATGGCCGAAGCGCGACATGATCCGGCGCTTCAGGCTCCAGGGGTACGTTCCCATGCGCAGCATGTCGAGGTCGTGGTTCGCCTCGAAGAACAGGCCATCGCATCCGCTGAGGTGCTGGACGACGTAATCGTCCGCGTGTCCGAGGTCGCTGGCGATGCCGATGCGGGTGCCGTCGCGCGCTTCGATGACGAAGCACGCCGGATCGGCGGCGTCGTGCAGCGTGCGGCGGGCGTGGATATTCAGGTCTCCGATCTGAAACGTGGAGTTGTTCTGGAAGACGACGACGTTCGTGTCGGTGTAGTCGATCGAGCTCGCGTTCAACGTGCCGCGCGTGAGGTAAATCGGGATCCCGTACTTGCGCGCGATGCGTTCCGCCCCGCGGATGTGGTCGTAATGCTCATGCGTGACGACGATCGCGCGAAGGAGCTCGATGTTCCGGCCGGCCAGCTCGAGGCGCTTCCGCGTCTCGCGCGGACCGAAGCCGGCGTCGACGAGGATGCTGGTTCCGTCGCTCTCGAAGTAGTACGCGTTGCCTGCGCTGCCTGATCCGAGAGGCGCGACGATCATGGATCGAGAGTAGCGATTCGGCTCACGAATTGGAAGGACATACAATCCGCGCCCGGTGGCTCTGGAGCGATTCATCGTCGAAGGCGGGCGGCGGCTGGAAGGCACGATCCGGCCGGGTGGCAACAAGAATGCGGCGCTGCCGATCCTCGCCGCGTGTCTGCTGACGGACGAGGCGGTCACGCTGCGGAATCTGCCCGACATTCAGGACGTCCGTGTGATGCTGCAGATCCTCGAGCAGTTGGGCGCGACGGTCGACCACCTCGAGAAAAATGTCGTGCGCGTTCACGTCCACGGCAAGTGCTCGTCGCGACCCGATCCCGAGCTGTCGAAGAAAATCCGTGCGTCGATTCTCCTTGCCGGACCGCTGCTCGCGCGTTGCGGCGAAGTCGTCGTCGCGAAACCGGGCGGCGATGCGATCGGCCGTCGCCGCGTCGACACACACCTCCTCGCCCTCGAAGCCCTCGGCGCCCAGATCGAAGTGTCCGCGACGACATACCAGATGAGCGCGCGCGAGCTCGTCGGGAAGAACATGTTCCTCGATGAAGCGTCGGTGACGGCGACCGAGAACGCGATCATGGCCGCCGCCCTGGCCGACGGCGAGACGGTGATCTACAACGCCGCCGCCGAGCCGCACGTCCAGGATCTCTGCCTGTTTCTCAACTCGGTGGGTGCGCAGATCGAGGGCATCGCGACGAACTCGCTGCGGATCCGCGGCGTCGACTCTCTACGTGGTGGAGAGTTCTACATTCCCAGCGACCACATCGAAGTCGGCTCCTACATCGGGCTCGCCGCGGTCACGCGCAGCGAGCTGGTGATCGAGGACGCCGTCCCCGAGCACATGTACGCGGTGAGGCACATGATCGAGAAGCTGGGCATCGAGATCAAGGTCGAAGGGAAGAACATCCGTGTGCCGAAGGATCAGGAGCTCCGCGTGCGCTACGACATCGGCGCCGCGGTTCCGAAGATCGACGACGGACCGTGGCCGCTGTTCCCGGCCGATCTGCTGTCGATCATGATCATCGTGGCGACGCAGGCCGAGGGCACCGTGATGATCTTCGAGAAGATGTTCGAGTCGCGACTGTTCTTCACCGACAAGCTGATCGGCATGGGCGCGCGGATCATCCTCTGCGATCCTCACCGCGCCATCATCGTCGGCGGAAGCCGGCTGCACGGCGCCGACATCTCCAGCCCCGACATCCGCGCCGGAATGGCGCTGCTCCTTGCCGCGCTCTGCGCGAAAGGCGAGAGCGTCATCCACAACATCAATCAGATCGACCGTGGCTACGAGCGGATCGAGGAGCGGCTGAACGCGCTGGGAGCGAGCATCGTGCGGGAACGCGACGTGTGATCACGCTGCCCCGAAATCGCGAACTGCGCTTCATGCGCGCGCCGCTGGTCATGGGCATCCTCAACATCACTCCCGATTCCTTCGCCGACGGCGGTGTGCACTTCGATCAGTCGAAAGCGGTGCACGCGGCCCTGCAGATGGAGGAGGACGGCGCGGCGATCATCGACGTCGGCGGCGAGTCGACGCGGCCGGGTGCGGAGCCCGTCGTTGCGGGTGAGGAGATCCGGCGCGTGGTGCCGGTGATCGAACAGATCCGGCGCCGCTCGGACGTGCCGATCTCGATCGACACGTCGAAAGCCGCGGTCGCGAGCGCGGCGATCGCGGCAGGCGCGGACATCATCAATGATGTGTCGGCGCTGACTCGCGACCCCGAAATGCGCGCCGTCGCCGCGCGGGCGCACGTGCCGGTGATCCTCATGCACATGCGCGGCGAGCCGCGCACGATGCAGCAGCTGGCGAAGTACGACGATGTCGTCGGCGACGTCGCGACGGAGTTGCGCACGCGCGTAAAGCGCGCGACGGACGCCGGCATTGCGGCCGGGCAGATCCTGATCGATCCCGGCATCGGCTTCGCGAAAACGGGCGAGCACAATCTGGAGATCCTGGCGCGTTGTCGCGAGCTGACGTTGATCGCGCCGGTGGTGATCGGCGCGTCGCGCAAAGCGTTCATCGGAACGCTGACGGGTCGCTCCGCCGGTCCGGAGCGGATGGTCGGCTCGCTCGCCGCGGTCGCGGCCGCGTTCCGCGGAGGCGCGGCAGTCGTGCGCGTTCACGACGTGCGGCAGACCGTCGAGTTCCTGAAAGTTCTCACAGCCATCGAGGAGAAGTCGCAGCCGTGAACTGGTTCGACTGGCTGATGTCGCTGCACTTCACCTGGCGTGATGCGCTCGACGTCCTGCTCGTCGCCGTCATCATCTACGGCATCCTCAATCTGCTGCGCGGCACGCGGGCGATGCAGATCTCGATCGGACTGCTCGTCCTTGCCAGCACGTTCTTCATCGCCCGCGCCTTCGAGCTGAGCGCCCTGGAGATGATCGCGCGGGAGATCCTGTTCTACCTGCCGTTCGCGATCATCGTTCTTTTCCAGCAGGAGATCCGCCGCGCTCTGGCCCGCATGGGCGTCAACCCGCTCCTGGGCGTCTTTCATCGACGGAACGGCGGTTTGCCGATCGAGCCGATCCTCGACGCGTGCGAGATCCTCACCGCGAACCGGATCGGCGCGCTGATCGCGATCGAAGGCGCGCAGACGCTGCGCATGTATGAAGAAGGCTCGAAGCCGCTCGATGCGCTGCTGACGGCGGATCTGCTCGTCGCGATCTTCACGCCGGGCGGACCGCTGCACGACGGCGCGGTCATCGTTCGCGGACCGCGCATCGTCGCGGCCGGGGCGTTCCTGCCGCTGACGACATCTGCCGACCTCAAGCTGGCGCACGGCACGCGTCATCGCGCGGCGCTCGGACTCAGCGAAGACAGCGACGCCCTTCTGCTCGTCATCTCCGAGGAGAACGGGTCGATCGCGGCGGCGGCAGAGGGGAAACTGCACGAGAATCTCGATCGTCGGAAGCTCAGGGAACTGCTCGTGGAACGCTTCGGGACGGACCAATGAAGAATCCTGCGCTGAAGCTCGCAGCGCTGTTGCTTGCGCTCGGCGTGTGGTGGGTCGTCTCGGCGCCGCGCCGCGAGAAAGTTTACGAACGGCGATTCGCCGCGCCGCTTTCGATCGTCGGCCTGCCGCGCGACTTCGTCATCACCACGCCGGTGCTCGAGACCGTCGCCGTCCGCCTCCGCGGTCGCGCGACCGATCTGCACTCCGTCTCGTCGCAGACGCTCGACGTTCCCGTCGACCTGAGCTGGATCCAGCAGAGCGGCGACGTCGCGGTGACGCTGCGCCCGCAAGGCGTGCACACTCCGCCCGACATCGAAGTCGTCGCCATCGACCCGAACAAGGTGCAGTTCCACGTCGAGCAACTGCGGCAACGTGCCGTCGCGATCCGGCCGTTTCTCGTCGGCCAGACGCCGGCGGGCTACCTCGTCGGCGAGCCGACGCTCTCTCCGGACCGCGCGCTGGTGTCGGGCCCGGCATCGCAGATTCTGAGGATCAGCGAGGTGGGAACCGAACGCATTATCATGACCGGCCGCACGGCGACGTTCGTGCAGAACGTGGCCGTCGTGTCGGACTCGCCGCTCGTCCGCGTCGTCGCGCCGCTCAGCACGCAGGTGACCGTCCCGGTGCTCGCCGAAGTCGGTCCGACGCCGCCGTCGGAAACCGGCCCGACTCCGGAGACGACGACAACCACGGAAGAGAAGAAGAGCGCCGGACAAACGAAATGAGAGAGCTGTTCGGAACGGACGGGATTCGCGGGAAGGCGCACGAGTATCCGCTCGACTCCGCGACGATGTTTGCGCTCGGCGAGGCGCTCGGCCATCGCCTTCGCGTCAACGGCGGCAAGCCGCGGCTCCTCCTCGGCATGGACACTCGCGAGTCAGGTCCGGAGATCGCGCGCGCACTCACGGCCGGCGTCGCTGCGGGCGGCGGCGAAGCGACGCTGATCGGCGTCATCCCGACGCCGGGAGTGGCGTATCTGTGCCGCACGACCGATGCTGCCGCCGGAATTTCGATTTCGGCGTCGCACAATCCGTTCGCCGACAACGGCGTGAAGGTGTTCGGCCACGACGGCATGAAGTTGCCGGATGCCGTCGAGGAGCAGATCGAAGACGAGCTCCGCGCGCTGCGCCGCGACAACGTGAGCGTTCCCGACACGCCGCTCGCCGAATCGAAGGAGCTGATCGAGTCGTACGAGCGCTTCCTCGTCTCCGGCGTGAAACCGAACGCGCTCATGGGACGCAAGGTCGTCCTCGACACCGGCAACGGCGCTGCGTACCGCATCGGGCCGGACGTGTTCCGGCGCGTCGGCGCAGAAGTCGTCGTGATCAACGACCGGCCGAACGGGCGCAACATCAACGAGAAGTCGGGCGCGCTTCACCCCGAGCATCTCGCCGAAGTGGTCGTGCAGCAGAACGCCGATTTCGGCGTGGCGTTCGATGGCGATGCCGATCGCGCGATTTTTGCCGACGACGCCGGCAAGATCCGCGACGGCGACGAGATCATTTACCTCTGGACGCAGCACCTCAGACGCAACGGATGCCTGAAGAGCGGCGCCATCGTGACGACGGTCATGTCGAACTTCGGATTCGAGAAGCAGCTCGCGGCCGACGGCATTCAGCTTCTGCGCGCGCAAGTCGGCGACAAGTACGTCCTGGAGCTGATGATGGAGAAGCGCGCAATTCTCGGCGGCGAGCAGTCCGGCCACATCATCGACCTCACCGTGCACACCACCGGCGACGGCATTCACACCGCTCTCGTGTTCGGCCAGATCCTCGCGCAACAGCCGAAGAAGTTCTCGCAATTGCGGACGTTCACTCCGATGCCGCAGCTGCTGCTGAACGAGAGAGTCAGCTCGAAGCCGCCGCTCGATTCGCTGCACCGATACCAGGCCGCGTCGAAGAAAGCGCTCGGCGAGCTCGGGTCGCGCGGCCGCATCCTCGTCCGCTATTCCGGTACGGAGAACCTCGTGCGCGTGATGGTCGAGGGCGAGGACGCAACGCAGATCAACCGGATCGCCAAAGAGTTGCGAGACGTGCTGAAGAGCGAGATTGGATAGCGTGTCATCCTGAGCCGCGAAGACGGCGAAGGATCCGGTGCGCGACTCAGAATGACAAGCGACCGCTGGTCCCTGAAAGGCAAGATCGCGCTGGTCACCGGCTGCACGAGCGGCATCGGACTCGGGATCGCCGATGAGTTCCTGCGGCTCGGCGCGACCGTGATCGGCATCGCCCGCGACGGCGACCGTCTCCGCGAGTGGAGTGACAGCCGCGAGGCCACGCGCGCGATCCGCGGCGACGTCAGTCATTCCGACGATCGCGCGGCGATCTTCCGCGCGATCGATCGCCTCGACATCCTCGTGAACAACGCCGGAACGAACATCCGCAAGCCGACGGCCGATTACACCGACGAAGAGTACGTTCACCTGCGCGAGACGAACATGGACTCCGTCTTCGCGATGAGCCGCGCGGCGTATCCAATCCTCCGCGGCGCAGGAGACGCATCCATCGTCAACGTCGTCTCCGTCGCCGCGTTC
The DNA here is from genome assembly GCA_036390755.1 of Thermoanaerobaculia bacterium. GTDB lineage: Bacteria > Acidobacteriota > Thermoanaerobaculia > Gp7-AA8 > Gp7-AA8 > DASVHS01. The sequence goes on along the minus strand of DASWBH010000160.1, from coordinate 3,631 downwards.
CGGAACCTCGGTACCGGGACGCCGTACGCGATGAGCAAGGCCGCGGTAGTCCAGATGACGCGCTCGATGGCGGCCGAGTGGGCGAAGGACGGCATCCGCGTGAACGCCGTCGCGCCGTGGTACATCCGCACACCACTGGCCGAGCCGGTCCTCAAAGACCCCGTTCGCCTGGCCGCAATTCTCGCCCGCACGCCGATGGGCCGCGTCGGCGAAATTGAAGAAGTCGCAGGACTTACGGCGTTTCTATGCATGCCTGCGGCGTCGTACATCACTGGACAGTGCGTCGCTGTCGACGGCGGCTTCAGCGTCGCCGGCGTGTTCGGCTGAGGCTGCCTTTTTTTCTAGCGGAACCTCAGGGCCGCTGCTATATTGCGCCATTCATTTTTTCGACCCTCCGACCGGGGGAGAGAGATCCGATGGCAAAGGTGCAGGGGAAGAAAAAGACCGCCGCGGCCAGCCGACGTGCGGCCCGGAAAGTCGCTGCACGTGTGAAGAGCGCCGCGCGCGCCGCCCGCGCCGCGCGCGCGATCAAGAAGAAGGTTGCCGCCAGGCCCGCCGCCGCGAAGGCCAGAAAGGCGGCCAGGAAAACCGCTGAGAAGGTCACCAAAGCGGTGAAACGGGCAGCGGCGTCGCTGCCGGCCAAACCGACCGCCGTTCCGCCTCCGGCACCCAAAGGGCCGGTCGCGCGGCACGTACCGCCGGTGCCGAAGCCGGTCCCCGAGAAGAAGACGCGCACTCGCCGGCCCCGGCCGCGAGTTCAATCGAACGGAACGCCGGTCGCCGCATGGCTGAAGCAAGGCGTCGACAAGCCGCGCCCGTCGTCGTTCATCCCGGCTCCGCAGCGCGCCGAAGCTCCGTCCCTGATCGCCGCGCCGCCGGCCTCATCGGACCGGCTCATCCGTCCCGAAGACGTCACCGAGTTCGTCACGCGGACACAACCGGTTCGCATCGATGTCGAGCAGGGCGGAGGGCGCGTGTTCATCAGCGTGAATCCGGAAGAGATCACGCTCCGCCCCGGCGAGGGCATCGAATGGGACTTCCGCTACCTCGGCGGAGCCGACGTGATCATCGACGAGATCGTGCTCGAGTTCGAGAAGCCGTCGCCGTTCGCGGGAGCCACGTTTCGCTCGCGCAAACCGGGACCGGCGCGTCCGCATCGTCAACTTTCGGGCGCGGTCCATAAAGCAGCGGCCGGAAAGCGCCTTCAGTACACCGTGCGCGCCATGAACGCGTTCAAGACGGAGCTCGCGAACCGGAAGCTGTTTCTGAACGTCGCCACCTGAACAACACGCGGCGGTCGCTCCCTCTCACTGCTGGGTCTTGAAGATGTCTGCAGGGATCAGGACCGCGTCCACCTTTCCGCGGTTCTCGATCCAGTGCGTTGTGTCTTTCGTCTCGGTCCACACTTCGCCGGCGGTGTAGTCCTTCGTGGCGTCGCCGCGATGCTCGGTAATCGTCCCCTGGAGGACGTACGCGACGCCGGGACGGTCTTTGTGATTGTGGACCGCGAACACAGCGCCCGGTGCGAGAGTCACTTGGCGCACGCGCAGCTGGCGTCCCGCCATCCCTTCGATCTCGCCGCCGAGGTCCACAGCTCCGAGGAGTTTCTGTGAAACGCCCTTCGTCTCGGTCGGTGCGGCCTGCTGCCCCTGCGCGGTGTACAACGCCGCGGCGAGAGTCAGGACAAACCCGACCACTGCGAACCGCCATAGTCGATTCATCGCCATGAGCTTCTCCTTTTCCGGTGCGCGACAACATAGTCCAGCTCGCCGGTAAAAGGCAGCGCACGAAAACGGAAGCAGACGTTCGCGCTATCCTGCTCGCCGGTGCGGCTCGGCATTCGCGTGCTGCTCCTGCAGGGCCGCGAATGTGCGCACGCCGTCGCGGCCGGCGCGGATTCCTTCCACGCATGCGGTCGCCGCGGTCAGCGTGGTGATGCACGGAATCCCGAGTTGCAGCGCGTTGCGGCGGATGTACGTGTCGTCGTGATAGGCCGAGCGGCCGAGCGGTGTGTTGATGACGAGCGTGACCTCGCCGTTGATCATGCGATCGACGATGTTCGGCCGCTCGATCTCGTGGATCTTCCAGACGAGTCCGACCTCGACGCCATGGCCGGCGAGGAAGTCGTGAGTACCGGAGGTCGCGATGAGATGAAACCCGAGGGTGACGAGCTCGCGAGCGAGCTGCACGACGATCGGCCGCTTGTCGTTGTCGTTCACCGAGATGAACGCCGTGCCGCCGAGCGGCAGCCGCACGCCGGCGCCGAGGAGCGCTTTCGAATACGCCTCGCCGAAATTGTGCGAGCTGCCCATCACCTCGCCGGTCGACTTCATCTCAGGTCCGAGAACAGTGTCTTCGCGCGGGAAACGGCCGAACGGAAACACCGGAGCCTTCACGAAGAACGCGTCGACGCGCGGCTCACCGGCGAGGCCCTGCTGACGCAGCGACTGTCCGGCCATCACGCGCGCGGCGATCTTCGCGAACGGAACACCCGTGGCTTTCGAGACATAGGGCACGGTGCGCGATGCCCGCGGATTCACTTCGAGCACGTACAGCTCGCCGTACTGAATTGCGTACTGCACGTTCATCAGTCCGATGACGTTGAGCGCGCGCGCGAGCTCGACGGTCCGGCGGCGGATCCGGTCCTGCTCGCGATGGCCGATGATGTAGGGCGGGATCACCGTCGTCGAGTCGCCTGAGTGAATCCCGGCGAGCTCGATGTGCTCCATCACTCCGGCGATGACGACATCGTTGCCGTCGGCGATCGCGTCGACGTCGAGCTCGATCGCGTCTTCGAGGAACCGGTCGATGAGGATGGAGTGGCCGGGCGCCGCCTCGACTGCATAAGCCATGTACTCGCGCAGCGTGTGATCGTCATACACGATCGCCATCGCGCGTCCCCCGAGTACGTACGACGGGCGGACGACGACGGGATATCCGATGCGATTGGCGACACGCAGCGCTTCCTCTTCGGTCATGGCGCTGCCGTTGTCAGGGACGAGGATGTCGTGCGTCCGCGCCAGCTCGCCGAATCGCTCGCGATCCTCGGCGATGTCGATCGAATCGACCGACGTGCCCCACATCGGGACGCCCGCGTCGCCGAGCTGCTTGGCGAGCTTGAGCGGCGTCTGACCGCCGAACTGCACGATGACGCCCTCCGGTTTCTCGAGCTCGGCGATCTCGAGCACGTCCTCGAGCGTCAGCGGCTCGAAGTAGAGACGATCGGACGTGTCGTAGTCGGTCGAGACCGTCTCCGGATTGCAGTTGACCATGATCGTCTCGTAGCCGTCCTCGCGCAGCGCCATCGCGGCGTGCACGCAGCAGTAGTCGAACTCGATCCCCTGGCCGATTCGGTTCGGGCCGCCGCCCAGCACGATCACCTTCTTGCGGTCGGTCGGCGCGGCCTCGCACTCCTCCTCGTAGGTCGAATACAGGTACGCCGTCTGCGTCGCGAACTCGGCGGCGCAGGTGTCGACGCGCTTGTAGACCGGCCGGATGCCGAGCGCATGGCGGCGCGCGCGCACCTCGGCTTCGCCCTTCTTCCACAGATGCGCGAGGCGGCGGTCGGAAAAACCCATACGCTTGAACTCGCGCAGCTCGCCTGCGGAAAGATCGGCCAGCGTGCGCTTTT
>DASWBH010000159.1:0-4167 GCA_036390755.1 Thermoanaerobaculia bacterium | reverse complement strand
CCCATTTTCGACAGGATCTTCAGCAAACCGTCCCGGATCGCGGCGATGTAGCGGTCGCGATTCTCTCCGGCGAGATCGAGCGCGAGCCACGGACTGACCGCGTCCGCGCCGAAACCGAGGAGCGCGGCGATGTGGTGGGGGTCGCGGGCTTCGCCAGTGTCGGCGACGAGTGTCGTCCGCATCCGCAGTCGTTCGCGGATGAGATGCTGGTGAACTGCGGAGACCGCGAGGAGCGACGGAATCGCCGCATGGGACTCGTCGACGCAGCGATCGGTCAGCACGAGCGATGTCGCGCCGTCTTTCACGGCCTTTGCCGCCTTGGCGAGGAGACTTGCGAGCGCATTGGCGAGCGATGTCGTGAAGAGAAGGCTCAACTTCACGCCGCTGACTTCTTCGAGCAGCGGATCGGGCTCGAGCGACATGACGATCGACTCGCGCAGCGGATCGATCGCCGGATTCGTCACCTGCGCGAAGCGCTGTTTGAAATACGAGAAGAGGAGTTGCGGCCGCGACGAGAGGATCGCCAGCGGCGTGTCGTCGCCCATCGAGCCGACCGGCTCGGTGCCCTTCTCGAACATCGGACCGAGGATCAGTTGCAGCTCGTCGTGCGTGTAGCCGAACGCTTTCAGAGATCGCAGATCGCGGTTCGCAGATCGCGGTTCGGAGCGCGGAGGGCGGAGCGCAGAGCGCGGTTGGACGCGGGGCAGCGCGAGGACTCGACCGGTTTGCAGATCCGCTTCGAGCACGCCACCCGGCGAGATTCGTCCGCGCTCCACGATCTCCGATTCATCGGCATCGAGCACGCCCGATTCCGACGCGACGCACAGCATGCCGTCCGACGTCACGACGTAACGCGCCGGACGCAAACCGTTGCGATCGAGCGCCGCACCGACCGTCTGTCCATCGCTGAACACGACCAGCGCCGGGCCTTCCCACGTCTCGAGCAGCTCGCGGCATGCGGCACCGTCGTGCGCGCCGAACGAGAACGCTTCGTCGAGGCTCGCCGAATCGCTCACTCCTTCTCTGAGCGGGGTTCCGAGCGCGCGCATCCGGTTCCGATTGCCGCTCAGCGTGTTGATCTCGCCGTTGTGGGCGAGCAGCCGGAACGGCTGCGTCATCGACCAGGAGGGGAGCGTATTGGTGCTGAAGCGCTGATGGAACAGTACGAACGAAGTCTCAAACCGCTGATCGCGCAGGTCAGGATAGAACGCGGCCAGATCGACCGCGCGAACCAGAGCCTTGTAGACGATGGTGCGATGGCTGAGTGAAGCAATGTAGAACTCTTCCAGGTCGTACGCACTTGCGCGCTCCTCGGCTTCCTTCCTCGAATCGGCAAGCCTTTGTTCGAATTCGCCGGCCGGAATCGCGGCGCGGCGGGTGATCACAGCGTGGAAGAGATCGGGCCGGCAGGCCTGCGCCTTCGGTCCGAGGACGGCCGCGTCGACGGGGACCTCGCGCCAGCGTTCGAGGAGCAGACCGTGCGCGGCGAGCGAGGTCGCGAACAGACGTCGAGCACATGCTGCCTTCGCCGGATCGCGCGGGAGGAAGATCGCGCCGACCGCGGTGTCGTCCCGCTGTGGCAGGCCGAGGACCTGCCACGGGATCTCGGTGAGGACGCCGGCGCCGTCGCCGGTCTTCCCGTCAGCGTCGATGGCGCCGCGATGCGCCAGACGCTCGAGAGCGCCGAGCGCGCGGCCGAGCAGAGCGCGGCGCGATCCGCCTTTCAGGTCCGCGAGGAATCCGACGCCGCACATTTGCATGGCAGTATCGGATCCCGGGTGCTATGCGTCCAGATCAATTTTCCGATCCGAGATATCTGATTTCGAGATAGGATCTGGTTGTCAACCGAGAATCACTGATGGACGTTCGCCAGCTGGAGATGTTCCGCGCCGTCGTCGAGGAAGGCGCCTTCATTCGCGCCGCGGAGCGGCTGCACGTCTCGCAATCCGCAATCTCGCGACAACTGCAGCTCCTCGAGCAGGAGCTCAAGACGCTGCTCCTGCACCGCACCGGCCGCGGAGTCACGCTCACGCCGGACGGGGAAGTCCTCCTCAATACCGCGCACCGCGTGAACAGCGAGCTGCAGGAAGCGGTCTCGCAAATCTCCGGCGCTCGCGAGCTGCAACACGGTCTCGTCTCGCTCGGCGGCGGCATGACCGTGGCGCTCTACATCTTCCCGAAGCTGCTGAAGAAGTTCCGCTCGCTGTACAAGAACGTCGATCTTCGCGTGACGACGGGCGAGACGGACGCGCTGCTCCGCCTCCTGCGCACGCGACAGCTCGATCTCGCGCTGCTGACGCTGCCGATTGTCGCCGCCGATCTCGAGATCCGGCCGGTGCTCAAGGAAGAAATGGTCATCGTCACGCCGACCAATCACGTTCTCACGCGCGAGCGCATCGTCGATCCGAAAAGGCTCGCGCGGTATCCGTTCGTGCTGTTCGAGGCAGGGTCGAACACGCGCAAAGAGATCGACGACTTCTTCCTCGAGGAAGAGATCCCCGTGAACGTCGTCATGCAGACGGAGAACGTCGAGATCATCAAAGCGATGGTCGCGAGCGGCCTCGGAATCACGATTCTGCCGTTCTCCGCGATCGCGCCGGACCTGCGCCATGGCCGCTTCGCGTGGGCGCGCATCCGCGCGCGGCGGCTCTATCGCGAGACCGGTTGGGTGTATCTGAAGTCGGAATACCTGCCGCGCGCGGTGACCGAGGTGTTGCGAGTCTTTGATGAGATGAAGAGACAGTTCGGAGGGAAGCCGCCGGGCCGATGAGGAGGCGTTCATGACCGAGATGCCCGCCGTCACTTACAACAGCCGGCGCGGGAGCCTGGTGTTCTTCGGGGTGATCCAGCTCGCGATCGGGTTGCTCTGCATCCTCTTTTTCTTCGGCACGCTCGCGATCTTCCTGTTCTCCTCGTTCGCTCCGGCCGGAGCGGCGGCGCCTCCGTTCCGCACTGCGATCGTCGGTCTGCTCGTCTACCTCCTCGGCGGCGTCCTCCTCATCTCGCTCGGCATCGGATCGATGCTGGCGCGACGATGGGCGCGCGATCTCTCGCTGATCGTCGCGTGGATGTGGCTCGTGATCGGTGTCATGACAACGATCGCGATGGCGGCGGTGGTGCCGCGCCTCATGCCCGACTTCCCCGATCAGCGAACCGCCGGGACGGTTGTCCTCACGTGTATCGCGATCGCTCTCGGCGTCTTCGGAATCGTCATTCCGCTCCTGATGGTGCTCTTCTATCGAAGCGAAAACGTTCGCGCGACATGCCTCGCCGCGGATCCCCGCACGCGATGGACCGAGCGCGTTCCCTTGCCGCTGCTCGGCCTCGCCTTCTGGACTGTCATGTCGGCCATCACGATGATCGGCATGACCGGATACGCGGTGCTGCCGATCCGCGGAACGATGATCACCGGACCGATCGCGATCGCCGTGTATGGCGCGATCGGAGTGCTGCTCCTGTACGTCAGCTGGGGCTTGTATCGGCGCAGCCTTCTCGCGTGGTGGATCGGAGTCGGGTACGGTGTCCTCGTCGCGGCGTATTGCGTGCTCGTGTTCCCGAACCTCGACTACCGCCGCCTGGTGAACGCGATGGGAATGCCGAAGACGCCGAACGCGCCCGACTTCACCGCCATCTACCAATCGCCCTGGTTCCTCGCCTACCTCGGCTTCTTCTGGCTGCTGTACCTCGGATATTTCGTCTTCGTCCTGCGCTATTTCCGCCGGGAGGGCGAAACCGAATCAGTGCTGCGATGACGCGACCGCCGCCGGGCTGACGGCCGCCGCTCCACGATTCGCCCAGTCGAATTTCCCGGCGATGAAGATCGAGTCCGCGGTGCTGCCGACCGAGTCGATCGTGAACGGCAGGTCCGCGGGCATCTGCAGCAGCGCGATCTCGCTGTAGCTCTTCGTGACGAGCGGCGCGATGAAGTTGACGATCGACCCGAGGACGCCTTCGCACCGCGGCCGAACGCGGATGTTGCGCAGAAGGAGCGCGCGCGCAGGCGCGTCCACGACGACGTCGGCTTTCCCTTCGGTGTCGCAAACCTGAGAGAACAGGAAGCCTTTGGCCTTCGGCTTCGCCGCGGTCACTTTCAAATCGAGCAGGAAGCAGTCCGGCCCGCACGGCCCGAACTTCCTCGGCTCGATTTCGAAGTCGACTCTGTGAATC
>DASWBH010000158.1:0-5633 GCA_036390755.1 Thermoanaerobaculia bacterium | reverse complement strand
GGTGACCTCCGGTCGGACCGAAGCGTATCCAGCGAATGCACAAACACCAGTGAGGATTACGGTATGCGGCCGTGAGCACCGTCACGGCGACGCGTTCGACACGCGGACGACGACCTTGCCGATGTTGCGCCGTTCTTCGAGTGTCCGGTGCGCTTCGGCGATGTCGTCGAACGCGAATTCGTGACCGACGACCGGACGGATGTGGTGTTGCTCGACGAATCGCACGAGCGCATCCCACTGCGGGCGAATGACGCCGGAGTCGAGCAACCAGCCGACGTGAAAATTCAAGACCCCGTAGGACCGCCGCACCATGTCAGGCACCCACGGCCACGGCACATTGCGCAGCGCGGCGAGTCGCGCGAGCGGATTCCGGCTTCGCGCGAATCCGCTGCTCGCCCCGGCGATGACGATGCGGCCCATCGGTGCGAGGCTGCGGACGGCGGCGCGATAGATCCGGCCGCCCGCCATTTCCAGCGCGACATCGACGCCGCGTCCGCCCGTCGCACGCTCAAGTTGCTGCTCCCACCGCGGATCGTCGTAATCGAGCGCGGCCGCCGCGCCGAGCTCGCGAACCACATCCTGCTTTCCGCGACCCGATGCACCGATGACTCGCGCGCCGAATCTCGCGCCAATCTGCACGGCCGCGGTCCCGACTCCCCCGGCGGCCGACGTGACGAGGAGTGTGTCGGAGGGGCGAAGACGCGCCATTTCCATGAGGCCGATCCACGCGGTCAGGTAATTGACTCCGAACGCGGCGCTCTCGGCTGGCGAGAAATCGCGCGGCGCGGGAAGCACGCGATCGGCGGGCTGACAAATGAATTCTGCGTACGTTCCGTATTGCGTGCCGACGATGACGGCGTCTCCGCGCGACAACGTAGTGACGCCCTCGCCGACTGCGTCGACCACACCCGACGCTTCCATGCCCGGGATGTACGGAAGCCGCGGCGCCCATCCGTACACTCCTCGCCGCGACAGCACCTCGGCGAAGTTGACGCCGATGAATTCGATCCGCACGCGCACTTCGCCGCGCCTCGGTTCCGGCAGCGGCACATCGACGATGCGCAGAACCTCAGCGCCGCCGTAGCGGGTGAGCAGAACGGCTCTCACGGCCTCGCGGGCTTGTCCACTTCCTCGATGCGCGCATCAGAAGGAGGGCGTTCCTTCTGCAGACGCGCGGCTACGGCCTCCGCCGCACGCATCACGCGCAGCACGTTCAGTCCGGCGATTCCCTCGAGTTGCTCGTCGCTGTAGCCGCGGCGAATCAGCTCCGCAAACAGATTCGGATAGTCGGCGACGCTGTCGAGACCTTGCGGAGTCGAGGTGATGCCGTCGAAGTCGGAGCCGATGCCGACGTGCGTCGCACCTGCGACCTGCACGACGTGGTCAATGTGATTGGCGACATCCTGCACGGTCGCGCGCGGCGCGGGATTCGTCGCGTCCCACTGCGCGAGTGCGGCCTTCACCCTGTCAGGCTGTCCGCGATAGAGCGCCTTCAGCCGCGCTTCCTCGGCGTCCTTCGCCGCCTCGTGCACGCGAACCTTCTCGGAGACGAACGACGGAGGCCACGTCACCATGACCACGCCGTCGTTGTCTTTCACGCGGCGGAGCACGTCGTCGGGAACGTTGCGCGCGTGATCGACCAGAGCGCGCGACGACGAATGCGAGAAGATGACCGGCGCCGCAGCGATGTCGAGCACGTCGTTCATCGTCTTCGGCGACACGTGCGAGAGGTCGACGAGCATGCCCAGGCGGTTCATCTCGCCGATGACGAGTTTGCCGAACGGGGTGAGGCCGTTGTGCAGCGCCGCGTCGGTCGCAGAATCGGCGAAGTCGTTGTTCTCGCTGTGCGTGATCGTCATGTAACGGCCGCCGAGCGCGTAGAGCTCTCGGAGAACGGCGAGCGAGTCGCCGATCGAGTGACCGCCCTCGACTCCGATGAGCGAAGCGATCTTGCCGCTGCGATGGATGCGCACGATGTCATCGGCCGTGCGCGCGAGCTCGAACGTGTCGGGATACGTCGCGGCAAGGCGATGGACGACGTCGATCTGCTCGAGAACGGCGCGCACGGCGTCCGCGCCTTTCAGCGAGGTCGGCACGTACACGGACCAGAACTGCGCGCCGAGCCTCCCCTGCCGCAGCCGCGGGATGTCGGTGTGCAGCGGCGGCGTGAGCTTGCTCTGATCCTGGCGGATGTCGATCTGCGCGATGTGATCCTTGACGCGATCTTCGTATTGCTCGGCCAGATCGTTGTGTCCATCGATCAGCGGCACTTCGCGGAGGATGCGATCGATGCGCGATGCGACGTTGGCGGGTTGGGCGTATGCGGGGTTGGTTACGAGGAGAAGGACGAAAGCGAGAGTCTTCATCGTTTGGTTCATCCTGAGGTGCAGTTCATCCTGGCCGAAGCAGCGCGGCGCGAATCACTCGCGCGTGCGCGACCAGAAGATGCTTCGCTGCGCTCAGCATAAACTGGATGACATGGATCCGATGTCCGCTTCGGTCGAGCTCCGGGACGTCTCCGTCGACGGGATTCTGTACGACGTGAATCTCACGATCGCAGCCGATGAGACGGTCGCGCTCATCGGACGCAGCGGCGCGGGCAAGACGACGGCGCTCCGGACGATGAACGGTCTCGTGCGCCCTTCGGGCGGCGAAGTGTTCGTCGACGGAACTGCCCTCGCGTCGACAGATCTCATCGCGCTGCGGCGTCACACCGGCTACATCATTCAAGGCGTCGGCCTGTTTCCGCACCGCTCCGTCTACGACAACGTCGCCACCGTCCCGCGCCTCCTCGGCTGGCCCGAAGAGCGGATCCGCGCGGCCGCGAGCGACATGATGCGCGACATCGGAATCCCGCTGGAGCGCTTCGGAACGCGCCGGCCGTCTCTGCTCTCCGGCGGCGAGCAGCAACGCGTCGGCATCGCCCGCGCCATGATCGCCGGGCCCGCGCTGCTGTTGTGCGACGAGCCGTTCGGCGCGCTCGATCCGATCGTCCGCCGCGAATTGCAAGACGTCTTCATCGCGATGCGCAGCGGCGTCACGATCGTGTTCGTCACTCACGACCTAGGAGAAGCGCTGCGCGTCTGCGAACGCGTCGTACTTCTCGACGCCGGGCGCATCGTCAGCGACACGCCGGCGCTGAATTTCACGAGCGAACCGGAACCGCTCGCGCAGCAGTTCGTTGCCGCGGCACGGTTATGAACGACATTCTTCGCGCGACCGGGCAGCACATCGTGATCGTCGCCATCGCTGTCGCCGCGGCGACGGTCGCCGGCGTGCCGCTGGGCATCTGGTGCACGCGCCGCACGGCCACGGCGCGCGCGGTCCTGCGCGCCGTCGACGTCATCCAGACGATTCCGTCGCTCGCGCTTTTCGGTTTCCTCATCCCGATTCCGTTCATCGGCGGCATCGGTCCGAGGACGGCGATTGTGGCGCTGATTCTGTATTCGCTGCTGCCGATCGTGCGAAACACGCTCACCGGAATCCGCGGCGTCGATCGAAACGTGCGCGAAGCGGGCGTGGCGATGGGCCTCACGGCGCGGCAGTTGTTGTTCGATGTGGAGCTTCCGCTGGCGATGCCGACGATCGTCGCAGGCGTCCGCATCGCCACGGTGATCGCGATCGGCGTCGCCACGATCGCTGCAGCGATCGGCGGTGGCGGCCTCGGAGATCTGATCTTCCGCGGCGTGGCGATGGTCGACACACGTCTGATCCTTGCCGGAGCGATCCCCGCCGCGCTGCTCGCGATCGCCGCCGACGTACTGCTCACATTTGCGGAACGTGCGATTCTGAAGACATGGGGATGAGCAGACGCCGCGGCGCGCTGATCGTCGCAGTCATTCTCTTCATCGGCGCATGCGCGAAGCGTCCGGCCGTTGTCGTCGGCTCGAAGAACTTCACCGAGTCCGTGCTCCTCGGCGAGCTCCTGGCGCAGAAGCTCGAGAACGCCGGCTGCCGCGCCGACCGGCGTCTGAACCTCGGCGGAACGCTCGTGTGCGATGCGGCGATCCGTTCGGGATCGCTCGATGCGTATGTCGAGTACTCCGGCACCGCACTCACGGCGATCCTGCATCAGCCGCTGCTGCATTCGCGCGAAGAGGTCAGCGCGGCGGTCGCGCGCGAATATGCGAAACGCGGCCTGCACTGGGGGCCGAACCTCGGCTTCAACGACACGTTCGCGATGATCGTCCGTCGCGGCTCCGGATTGCGGACGATCTCGGACCTGAAACGAGTGGAGGCCACGTATCAGCCGGGCTTCGGCTACGAATTCGCGGAGCGGCCGGACGGCTGGCGCGGTCTGCTGCGGCGATACGGTCTCGTGTTCGCGAAACCGCCGCGCACGATGGATCTCGGCCTCACGTACAAGGCACTTGCGTCGAATCAAGTCGATCTGATCGCAGGCAACTCGACCGACGGATTGATCGACTCGCTCGGACTCGAGGTGCTCGAAGACGATCGCCACTACTTTCCGCCGTACGATGCGGCGATCGTGTACCGGTCGAACATGGATCAGAAGTGCAGCGCCGCTCTCGATTCGCTCGCCGGCTCGATCGACGACGCGACGATGCGGCGGCTCAACTTCGAAGTCGACGGGCGGCATCGCGACGTCGGCGACGTCGTGCGCGAATTCCTCCGCCCTCGTTGATCCGCACCCGCGTGCGCGCGTTCAGACAGTCGGGGCGGCTGGGCCGCTTCCGATCATCACGGACGTCGATGGCGCGCTGACGAAGGACTCCGGAAACCAAAGCTTCCGCAGCCAGAGCGCAACGGAGACGAGGCCGATCAGGACCGGCACCTCGACGAGCGGGCCGATCACCGCCGCGAACGCCGCTCCGTGACCGATTCCGAACGTCGCCACCGCGACCGCGATGGCCAGCTCGAAATTGTTCGACGCAGCAGTGAACGAGAGCGTCGCCGTCTGCGCGTACGACGCTCCGATCTTCCGGCTCATCCAGAAGCTGAAGAGAAACATGATCACGAAGTAAAGAATCAGCGGCACCGCGATGCGGACGACGTCGAGCGGCAGCTTCACGATCGCGCCGCCCTTGAGACTGAACATCACCACGATCGTGAACAGCAGCGCGATCAGCGTGATCGGGCTGATCCTCGGCACGAAGACGCGGTGGTACCAGTCGAGGCCCTTTCGCCGTCCGAGGACGTAGCGCGTCAGGAATCCCGCGAGGAAGGGGACGCCGAGGTACAGGGCAACGCTCTTGGCGATATCGGTGATGGTGATCCGGACGGCTGCGCCGTGCAGGCCGAGCACTGACGGCAGCACCGTGATGAAGAACCACGCATAGACGCTGAAGAAGAGCACCTGGAAAATGGAGTTGAACGCGACGAGCCCTGCGCAGTACTCGGTGCTTCCTTTCGCGAGATCGTTCCACACGATCACCATCGCGATGCACCGCGCCAGGCCGATCAGGATGAGGCCGATCATGTATTCGGGGTAGTCGTGCAGGAACATTACTGCCAGCGCGAACATCAGGACGGGCCCGATGATCCAGTTCTGCACGAGCGACAGTGCGAGGACCTTCTTGTCGCGAAAAACGAGGTGGAGCTCCTCGTAACGGACCTTCGCCAGCGGCGGGTACATCATGAGGATGAGTCCTGCCGCCAGCGGCAGGCTGATG
>DASWBH010000157.1:0-3901 GCA_036390755.1 Thermoanaerobaculia bacterium | reverse complement strand
CTTCACCGTCGGACCGGTGAACTACTGGGTCCGGCAGATCCTCACCAACGGCCCGCCCCAGGACACCTACGACGACATGAGCGCCGCCACCGGCGAGCAGTTCCTCGGACTTCCGCTGAACTGCCTCTCCTGTCACAACGGTAAAGGACATCTCGAGGCCGTCAACAGCAGTTTCGTGTCGCGAACGCGGTACGACTTCTGGAAAAACGCGGCGTTCTTCGCGCAGGGGAAAGTGACGACGGCGCGTGATCCGAACACGAACAACCAGCAGTTCACGCTCACCGACAATCCGAACGGCGCGTACAACCTGAATACGAACTCGGGCAACAAGGTCGCGCGCGCTCCGCTGCCGGGCCAGCCGTCCGTCGTCGATCCGGCGTTCTTCCTTTCCGGCGAAACGCCGAACCAGGGCGAGCCGCGGCGGCAGGCGTACGCGCGCATTGTGACTTCGAGTCCGCAGTTCGCTCGCGCGTCCGTCAATTACGTCTGGAAGGCAATCTTTGGCATCGGCATCGTCGAGCCGGCGGACTCGTTCGACCTCCTTCGCCAGGACGCCGCGACACTTCCGCCCGGCGCGGTTCTCCAGCCGACGCATCCGGATCTTCTGAACAAGCTCTCGGCGTACTTCGTGTCGAACGGCTACGACTTCCGCGCGCTCGTGAAGCTGATCGTGCAGTCGAACGCGTATCAGCTCTCGTCGCGCTACACGCCCGGCGCGTGGAACGAGCTCTGGACCACGTACTACGCGCGGCACTATCCGCACCGGCTGCTTTCCGAGTCCATGCTCGATGCGGTCGCGCGCGCGACGAACATTCCGGTCTCGATCAACGTCAACGGCCTCAGCGCACTCAACCGCGCGATGGCGCTGCCGGATCCGACCGAGCCGAGTCAGCGCACGCAGTTCGGCTTCTTCCTCAACGCATTCGGACGCGGCGATCGCGATACGACTCCGCGCACGAGCGACGGCGCGATCGTCCAGGCGCTGGAGATGCTGAACGACGCGGTCGTGACGAGCCGCGTGAAATCGAACAACGCGAACACGACCGTCGCGAAGCTGCTCGCCGCGACGAAAGACGCCGGCACGATCGCCGACGAGCTCTACATCGCGACGCTTTCGCGCCGTCCCAGCGCCGCCGAGCGGGCCAGCGCGATCGCCTACCTGAGCGCCGGCGATCTCACCAGGACCGCCGAAGACCTGCAGTTCGCTCTGATGAACAGGCTGGAGTTCCTCTTCAACTGAGGACCGTCATGAAAATCAAGTGCAATTGCCCGCAGGGAAATGGCTCGCCGTTCTGGGGCGACGGACTCTCGCGCCGCCACTTCGTGAAGATCGCCGGGACGGGCGTGGTGATGTCGTTCTTCGCCGACGTCTTCAGCCCGTCGCTGCTGTTCGGCAGCACCTCGTCGAACGTCGCGCTGCGCAACACCGCGAAGAGCTGCATCTTCGTCTTCCTCGCCGGAGGTCCCAGCAACGTCGACATGTGGGATCTCAAGGAGGGGGCGTGGACGCCCATGGATTTCGACCCGACGAGTTACGGCGATCTCCGCTGGCCGCAGGGCCTGCTGCCGAAGCTCGGCGGCGCAATCAACCGCCTGGGCATCATCCGCACCGGCATGGCGTGGGCGGCGGTGCATCCGCTGGCGCAGAAGTGGGCGCAGATCGTCCGCAATCCGAGCGGCGCGACGGGCAACATCGCACCGCACATCGGCGCGGTCGTCTCGATGGAGTCGCAGAAGTCGCGGACGCCGAAAGATGTCCTGCCCGGCTTTGTCGCGCTCAATGGCACGATGGCCGGTGCCGGTTATTTCCCGGCGCAGCACGCGCCGTTCGGAGTCACGGCTTCACAGAACGGCCTGCCCACGCTGTCGCACCCCGAAGGCGCGCAGCGGCTCAACGATCGGTGGAATCTGATCAAGTCGATTGACGGCGCCCGCGTGACAGCGGAGCTGGGGAAAGAAGCCGCCGACATGGCGAACTTCTACGACGCCGCGAAAGTTCTCATCGACACGCCCGGCATCAATCAGGTGTTCAGCTTCACCGCGGACGAGCACACCCGCTACGGCGCGTCGACTTTCGGCGACTCGCTCCTCGTAGCGCGGAACGTCGTCGCGGCGAACAAGGGCGCGCGGTTCGTGCAGGTCACGTTCAGCGGCTGGGACCACCACAGCAACATCTACGGCAAGCAGGGCAACTCGCTTTATTCGCAGGGCAAGATGCTCGACGACGGCATGGGCGCGCTGCTCGGCGATCTGTCGACAACGGCCTCGGCGAACGGCGGCATGCTGCTCGATGAGACGCTGGTCGTGATGGTCGGCGAATTCGGCCGCACCGTCGGCCCGATCACCGCGAACGGCGGACGCGATCACTTCCTGCGGATGTCTTCCGTCTTCGCCGGCGCCGGCGTCCGCGGTGGCCGCGCCATCGGCGTGACCGACGACCTCGGCAGCGCTGCGAAGGATTTCGGAGCGCTCGGACGCGACATCCGACCGGAGGACATCGCCGCGACCATCTACTCGGCCCTCGGCATCGACTACACGACCGTCCGCCCCGACGATCCGCTCGGCCGCGGATTCGAGTACGTGCCGTTCGCGAAAGACGGATATTACGGGCCGGTAGAAGAGCTGTTCTAGGCTGATTTCTACCCTCTCCCGCAACGCGGGAGAGGGTGGCGCGAAGCGCTGGGTGAGGGCCACTCATCCGCGGCTCCGCCGCACCTTCTCCCCGCTGCACGGGGCGAAGGAAGATTCGCCTTATCATCCACGCTCGTGCAGGACGAGCCCACTCCGCGCAACCTCCCGGAGCGCACCGGTAAGCACTACTGCATCAAGTGCCTGGCGCAGGTTGCGGCGGACGAGTATCTCCGCAACGACCATCTATGCGACAAGTGCGCGGAGGAGGAAGAAGGGGACGAACGTGAGCCGCGTCGCGGTGATCCATGACTGGCTCACCGGCATGCGCGGTGGCGAGGCCGTGCTCGAGGCGATCCTCGACGCGTTGCCTGGCGCTGACGTCTTCACGCTCTTTCATTTTCGCGGCTCGGTGTCGAGGCAGATCGAGTCGCACAACATCCGTACTTCGTCGCTGCAGCGGCTCGCGTCACGCGTCAGCGACTACCGGAAGCTGCTCCCGCTTTTCCCCCGCGCGATCCGGCAGTTCGATCTCCGCTCTTACGACGTGATCGTCTCGTCGAGCCACTGCGTCGCCAAAGGCGTCGACGCGCACGGCAAGCCGCACCTCTGCTACTGCCACACGCCAATGCGTTACGTCTGGGATCGCTTCGACGACTATTTCCCGCGATCGAAGCCGGTCATGCGCGCGGCGGCATCGATTGTCGCTTCACGGCTGCGGCGGTGGGACGTCAGGACGGCAGGCGAGGTGACGCAGTTCCTGGCGAACTCGAACTTCGTCCGCGAGCGCATCGCGAACTACTACCATCGCGAGGCCGAGGTGGTGCATGCGTTCGTGGATGAGGAGTTTCTGGGGGCGCCGCTCGTCGATGGCCGCGACGACTACCACGTCATCGTCTCCGCGCTCGTGCCGTACAAGCGGATCGAGCTGGCGATGGCGACCGGGCGGAAGCTCGTCGTCATCGGCAGCGGGCCGCTGCTCGACGAGCTCCGCCGGAGCGCTCCGCCCAACGTCGAGCTTCTCGGCTCCGTAGAGAGATCTAGAATCGTGGAGCGGCTCTCCAGCGCGCGCAGCTTGATCTTGCCGGGGATCGAAGATTTCGGGATCACGCCCCTCGAGGCGATGGCGGTCGGAACGCCCGTCGTGGCGTTTCGCGCGGGAGGAGCTCTCGACACGGTGGTGGAAGGGCGGACGGGAATGTTTTTCGAGCGTCAGGATGTAGAGTCGCTGCGCCGCGCGCTCGACGAAGTCGAATCGCGGCAGTGGGATCGG
>DASWBH010000156.1:0-3147 GCA_036390755.1 Thermoanaerobaculia bacterium | reverse complement strand
GCGAGCTTCTGGTACAGCGGCTTGAGAAACTTGCGGCGGCCCTGTTTCGTGAGGAACTGCTCGAGCGCCGGATAGGCGGGCTCGTAGCCGCGGGCGATGGCCTGCATCAGCCACTCGTGCAGGATCTCCGAGTTGCCGCTGCGCGTGAAGTGGAACGCGCGATCGAGGTCCTCGAACTGGTTGCGCGTGAGGTCCGCGGGCAGCCGTCGCAGGAAGTGAATCCACTCGTGCGTCGACCACTTCGACGTGGCGAGCTTCGACGCCGGCGTGCCGCCGCGGAACGCGCCGACCTGCTCCTCGACTTTCTCGAACGCATTCGAGTGAACGCTCGGCGCGTTCGGGGGAACGCCCGGCCCGGTGACCCAGCTATCGATGTTGATCCGCTCTTCGGCGCCCGGCGACTGCGCGAGCAGGTTCTCGCGCAGATTCTCGACGAACGCCTGCGTCGTCATCGACTGAAATGCGTGGCGATCAAAGTAATCGCGGAGATAGGCGTCGAATGTCGCGCGGCCGACCGTCTCCTCGACCAGACGCAGAAAGAAATAGCCCTTCTCGTATGCGAGCTTGTTCGCGGCGTCGTCCGGATCGCGGCCGGCCAGGTCGAGCAGCAGATGCGTGTCGGCGCTCCCTTCGCCGAGCTCCTCGACGGTCTGCTCGAGGTCCTGCATGCCGAGGCGCGAGAGCATCTCGGAGTAGTCGCGGCCGTAGACGGCTTCCATGATGCGGCGCTCGAAGTACGTCGTGAATCCTTCGTTGAGCCAGAAGTCGTTCCACGTCGCATTCGTCACGAGGTTGCCCGACCACGAATGGGCGAGCTCGTGCGCCACGAGCGACACGAGCGAACGGTCGCCGGCCAGGATCGTCGGCGTCGCGAACGTGAGCCGCGGATTCTCCATCCCGCCGAATGGAAAGCTCGGGGGGAGCACGAGGATGTCGTACTGACCCCAGCGATACGGTCCGTACAACTTCTCGGCGGCGTCGATCATCTTCTGCGTGTCGGCGAGCTCGTACGCCGCCGCCTCCACGACCGGCTTCTCCGCATACACGCCGCAGTTGCGGCCGAGGGAGCGGAAGGCCATGTCGCCGACCGCCAGGGCGAGCAGGTACGACGGGATCGGCTGCGGCATGCGGAAGTGGTAGGCGCCGTCGCTGCTCGTCTCGGTCGGGTTCTCGGCACTCATGAGTGCGAGCAGTCCGCGCGGCACGCGCACAGTTGCCTCGTACGTCATCCGCACGCCCGGCGAGTCCTGACATGGAACCCACGTCCGCGCGAGGATCGCCTGCGACTGCGTGAACAGGAACGGATGTTTGCCGCCGGCGGTCTGCTGCGGATCGAGCCATTGCACGGCGGCGGCGTCAGGTGACGATGTGTAGTCGATATGAACCGACTTCGTCGACGGCTCGATCGGAATCGTCAGCGAGCGTCCGAGGTACTTCACGGGCTCGCCGAGCGTGAAGTGAACGTCCTTGCCGGCGTCGGTCGACACGCGCGAGATCGAGAGGCCGTTCGTGTCGAGAACGAGCGTCTTCGAACCGTGGTTGTCGATCTGCAGCGTGGCCGACCCGGCCAGCTGCTTCCGGTCGAAGTCGACGGTCAGGTTCAGATTGAGGTGCCTGACCGCCGCTTCGTCCGGCTTCGCAAATGAATGGACGTCTCTCACCATGCGCTACCTCCTCGTGCGGCGGTAGAGCATATTGTCATTCGGAGCGAAGCGAGGAATCGGAGCGGTGGCGCGTGTCCGCCGCCCAGATTCCTCGCCGTCTTCGCGGCTCGGAATGACTACACCACTGGGCGGCCGCGCACGAAATGCAGGATCGCGACGATGATCGCGATGACGATCAGGACGTGGATGAACCACGCGGTGACGTGGAACGCGAAGAGACCGAGGAGCCACGCGATCAGAAGGATGATGGCCAGAGTCAGTAACATCAATGCACCTCCGAGAAGCGCAAGAGCAACTGTGGTGCCGCAGCGGCGTCATCCTGAGCGCCGCAGAGCGCGGCTCAGAATGACACGGCGGGTGTGTGCAGCATCGACTCCTCGATCATCCTGCTCAGCCGGCCCTCGTTGGCACGCGGCAGGAACTCGTCGCGGAGCAGCTCCAGCGCCCAGTCGCGCATGCCGAAGCGGCGGCGCTCCGACATCATCCACTTCTTCACCGGCAGCGTGAATCCGCTCTTGCGGCGCTGGAGGACTTCCGGCGGCAGCGGCTGATGCGGGGCGGTGACGAGGAGGCGTTTGCGGTCGCCGCGCGTGTGCAAAATGCGTGGCGCGATCGCGCGCAGCAGGAACGTGTCGACGAGCGGCACACGCACTTCGAGCGAATGCGCCATCGCCGCCCAATCGATGTCGCGCAGGAGCTGATCGCGCAGCAGGAACATCGACTCGAGAATCGCGACGCGCGACCATCCTGTGCCCGGATCGTCCGCCAGCGCGTCTTCGAACTGCTCGATCATGTTGAGGCGATCGAGACCTTCGTTCGCCGCGTCGAGGCCGATGATCGACGGCAGTTCCCACGGTAGAAACAGTCCTCGCTTGATCAAGTACGCGCCGGCGTATGTGCCGCCGTATTCGAGCGAGCTGCCGCTCTTCGGGCTGAACTTCGGATTGTTGCGGATGAGCGCGCGATGCAGCTCGCGGAACGCGCGCGGCAGCAGCGGCAGGCGCGACGGAATGAGCATGCTCCGGACGAAGGCCGGGATTTTCCTGAACGTCGAGTAGCCGCCGAAAAGCTCGTCGCCGCCGGTGCCCGACAGCACGACCTTGAGTCCGTGCGCGGCGGCGGCGCGGCTGACGAAGTAGGAGTTGAACGCATCGATCGTCGGCTGATCCATCGCCGCGCGCATCCTCGGCAGCTCGCGAAGGAACTCCTCACGGCCGAGCACGCGGGTCTCATGACGGAAGCCGTAGCGCTTCGCCACTTCTTCAGCGAGCGGCGCCTCGTCGTGACGCGTGCCGCGATACTCGTCGAACGCGAGCGTCACCGTTCGCAGCGGCGTGGGCGTGAAGTCCTGCGCCATCGCCGTGATCGACGTCGAGTCTTTGCCGGACGAGAGGAACGCGCCGACTTCGACATCGGCCACCATGTGGTAGCGAACCGACTGCCGGATCTGCTCGCGGGCTTCGTCCTCGCTGCCGGGTGTCTG
>DASWBH010000155.1:0-2349 GCA_036390755.1 Thermoanaerobaculia bacterium | reverse complement strand
ATTGAACGAGCACGGCGAGGAGGAGCACGGCATCTTCCTCTATCGCGAGTCGCTGCAGGTGCCGCTGCTGATGAAACTGCCGAAGTCGCGTCACGCCGGCGAGGCAGCAGACGCGCCGATCGAGTTGACCGACGTCTTCCCGACGATCCTCGAGCAGACCGCGACGAAAGCGCCGCGGCGCACGACCGACTCCCGCTCGCTGCTCGCGCTGCTCGACCGCAACGCTCCGGTCCGTCCGATTTACAGCGAGACGTATTACCCGCGCTTCCACTTCGGCTGGAGCGACCTGCACTCGCTCATTGAAGGCGTGCACCACTTCATCCGCGCGCCGATCCCGGAGCTGTACGACCTCGCTGCCGATCCGGGCGAGAAAAAGAACATCGTCACCGAGAACCGTCGAGTCTTCGTGCCGATGCACAACGACATCGAGCAGTTCATTCGCGCGGCCGCGACTCCGGCGCAAATCGATCCTGAAGAAGCGGCGAAGCTGGCGGCACTGGGCTATGTCGGCTCGACGGTCGCCACGACTGCGGACGAGAAGCTCCCCGATCCGAAGACGACAATCGGGACGTTTCACGACATCCGCGTCGCGTTCACGCTTTACCGCAACGAGAAACAGGAGCAGGCGCTCGCGCTCACCGATCGTCTGCTGAAAGAAAATCCGCACATCCTCGATCTGTGGGACCTGAAGTCGAAGATCCTGCAGAAGCTCGGCAGGAACGAAGACGCGATCGCCGCGGCGAAGGAAGGGCTCAGACAGTCGCCGAACTCGGTCCAGTTGATGTTTGCGATCGCGAACCTCTCGCTGCTCACCGGCAACCTCGATCAGGCGCAGCAGCACGCCGAGCTCGCGGTCAAGCTCGAGCCGGGGCAGGCGCACGAGACGCTCGCCCGCGTCTGGGCCCAGCGCGGCGATCACGCACGCGCGGAGCAGGAAGCGAAGCTCGCCCTCGCCGCCGAGCACGATCCGACCAGCGCGCTGCTCACCCTCGGACTGCTCAAGAAACAGGAAGGCGATCTCCCCGGCGCGCTCGGTTACTTCGATCAGGCGCTGCAGCGCGCGATCGAGAAAAAGCATCGGCGCATTCCCAACCTTCACTTCTACCGCGGCGACGTCCTCGCGCGCCTGGGACGCAGCGCCGAGGCCGAGCGCGAGTTCCGCGAAGAGATCGCGCTGTACCCGACGCAGCCCGACGCCTACTCGTCGCTCGTGCTGCTCCTCGCCTCGGAGCGCCGCGTCGACGAAGCAACGAAGCTGATCTACCGGTTGATCGAAGTCGCGCCGAATCCGCCGTCGTACGTCGCGGTCAGCGAGACGCTCAAGGCCTTGGGTGACGATCGCGGCTCGCTCTACTGGGCGTACCAGGGCTTGCAGAAATATCCGCGCGATCCCGCGCTGAGGAAGTTAGCCCGGGGATGACCCGCCGCGCTGCATTTCTGCTTTCTGCTTTCTGCTTTCTGATTTTTTTTCCGCACTGCGCCAAACGCGCCTCCGCGCCGGCGGTGCGACCGGCCCGCGACATCATCCTGATCACGATCGACACTCTCCGCGCCGACTCGGTCGGCTACGCCGGCAACGCCCGTGTGAAGACTCCCTTTCTCGATTCGCTCGCCGCGCGCGGCATCGCGTTCACGAACGCGCACGCGCACAACGTGATCACGCTGCCATCGCACGTGAACATCCTCACCGGCCTCTATCCGTTCCAGCACGGCGTGCGCGAGAACGCCGGCTTCGTGCTCAGCGCGAAGCATCCGACAGTGGCGACGCTGCTCCGCACCGCCGGGTACACGACGGGCGCGTTCGTCGGCGCGTTTCCGCTCGACGCGCGCTTCGGCCTGAATCAGGGATTCGATACGTACGACGACAACTACGGCAAGGGCGTCGCGTCGGTCGATTTCATCGAGCAGGAGCGTCCGGCGACGGCCGTCCTCGATGCGGCGATGAAGTGGTGGCGCGCGAACGAAGGCCGCAAGCGCTTCCTGTGGGTTCATCTCTACGATCCGCACGCGCCGTACGCGCCGCCAGAGCCGTTCCGGTCGCAGTACCGCGACAACGAATACTTCGGCGAGATCGCGTATGCCGATGACGCACTGACGAAGGCGCTCGGCCCGATCCTGAGCAGCGATCGCGACTCGCTCGTCGTCTTCACTGCCGATCACGGCGAATCGCTCGGCGAGCACGGCGAGCTGACGCACGGACTCTTCGCCTACGAGTCGACGCTCAAGATACCGCTCGTCGTGGCCGGCTCCGGCGTCCGGCATCGCGTCGAGAACGCGTTCGTGCGTCACATCGACATCGTGCCGACGATCCTCGAAGCCGCCGGAGTGGCGCAGCCGAAAGAACTGAAC
>DASWBH010000154.1:0-12403 GCA_036390755.1 Thermoanaerobaculia bacterium | reverse complement strand
CCCGATGATGCTGCCGATCATCAACGTGGCCGTGCTGTTCGGCGCGATCTTCACGTTCACGGACATGACGGTGATCTACATCCTGACCCGCGGCGGGCCGTACGACACGACGCAGGTCATCCCGTCGCTCGCGTTCTTCACCGGCATCCTCGGGTCCGACCTCGCGGAAGGCGCGGCGATCTCGATCTTCATGGTGCCGCTGCTGGTCATCGCCACGTATTTCGCGCTGCGCTCGGCGCATCGCGCAGAGGTCACGTAGATGGCGCATGTCATTCCGAGCGGAGCGAGGAATCTGGTCGGGGGGAACCCACACCGCTCCACTGACGCCACCGCCCGGATTCCTCGCTCCGCTCGGAATGACATCGGCGGAGGCTCTCTCTAATGGCTCGCCGCCGCACGTGGCCCGCGCGCATCGTGATGTGGCTCGTCCGCCTGTTCTTCGTCGTGGTGCTGGCCTTCCCGTTCTACTGGATGCTGATCACGACGTTCAAGAAGACGACGGACCTGTACAACCTCAAGAACAATCCGTTCATCTTCAACGAGGCGCCAACGCTCGAGCACCTCCGGCTGCTGTTCCAGGAGACGCTGTTTCTGCGCTGGGTCGGCAACACGGCGTTCGCCGGCGCGATCGTCGTCATCATCACGCTGCTTCTCGCCGTTCCCGCCGCGTACGCATTGGCGCGTCTGACCGGCAACTGGGGAGCGCAGCTCGGCATCGGCGTGTTCCTCACCTACCTCGTTCCGCCAACGCTGCTCTTCATTCCGCTGTCGAAAGTCGTGGCGACCCTCGGCCTGCAGGACACGCTCTGGTCGGTGATCCTCGTCTATCCGAGCTTCACCATTCCGTTCTCGACATGGCTGCTGATGGGATTCTTCAAATCGATCCCGCGCGACCTCGACGATGCGGCGATGGTCGACGGGCTCACGCGCTGGGGCGCGTTCGTGAAGTTGATGATTCCGATGTCGACGTCCGGGATCCTCACCGTCGTCATCTTCGCGTTCACGCTGGTGACGCAGGAGTTCGTCTACGCGCTGACGTTCATCTCGTCAGCCGCGCACCAGACCGTCGGTGTAGGAGTCCCGACCTTCCTGGTGCGCGGCGACGTGTACTACTGGGGATCGCTGATGGCGGCGTGTCTGATCACGAGCCTGCCCATCGGGATCCTCTACAACCTCTTCCTCGATCGATTCATCGAGGGCTTCACCGTCGGCGCGGTCAAATAGTCATCCTGAGCCGCGAAGACGGCGAAGGATCTGGGCGGTGGAATCGCGCCCCCGCCCAGATTCCTCGCGCTCTGCGGCGCTCGGAATGACTTACGCCTTGTCGAACTTCTTCGGGAACTGCTCGATGATCCCCTTGGCCAGGATGTCGGACACCATCATCATGTGGCTGAAGGCGGCGTCGTAGTCCTTGATGTCCTCCTCGAACTTTCCCTGAAGCCGGTGCGTGGCCTCCTGGAGCGTCTGCGACAGATGCATGTGCAGCGCATCCTTGAGCGTCGCCTCCGGCCAATGCTTCGGGTTGGCGCCGTGCAGGAAGACGGCGATCTCATCAGCGTTGTCGGTCCACTTCTTATTCAGCTCGGTCACCTTGGCGTTGTCGCCGGCCTTGGCCGCTCCGACGAGATCGGCCGCGATCAGGATGTGGTCCTTCAGAAGCGCGGTGAGCTTGTCGCCGGCGTCCTTTCCGTAGAACTCAGCGACGGCGTTGCCGATGTCGGACTGGTTGTTGAGCAGCCGCTGGGCCGTAACGTTGGCGTCCGGCAGACCGGCGGCGGCGCTGATGATGTACATGCGCGTGTACTGCATGTGGTCGGCCCACAGCTTGCGCATGGCATCGTGGAACTCGGATTTGGAGTGGGCGAAGACAGGAGTCGAAGCGAGCAGAAGCAGTGAAAAAACAGCCGTTGTCAGTTTTGTTTTCAAGGGGTCACCTCCACGTTCAAATTTGAGTCCCGATCGGCCAGGAGGTGACAAACCCGGGTCATCCGGACCTTACGGCTGCGGGCAGTACTGTTCGAACCCGCGTGCTCGCTCGCGGCGATCCAGAGGTGTAGTGCTCCGCAGCACGCCCAGCTTCACGAGCTGCTCCCGGAACTCATAGCGGATCCTGATACTTGCGACCGGCTGACGATCCAGATCGATATTCACGCTCGTGACCTCGTGACCCGTCCGCTCGCCCATCCCCGTCGCCGCGTAATCGTCTGACGGTGCGGCCGCCACCGGCGCCTGCGCTGTGACGGTCGACGCTTCGGCTCGCTGCGACTTCTCCGACGGCGCGACCACTGCCTGGCGCCGCGGCCGCTCGCGGAAGAACACCGCCTCGATCACGCCGAGGTTCTGCGTCTGGCCGAGGGCGGCGCCGTAGGAGTCGCGCTCGCCGGTGAAGAAGAAGCGGCGCGCGGCGCTGTCGCTCACCTGCCAGCCGGAGATGACCGTCGACTCGTACGGGTCGAGCACCCATTTCGAAGCGGTCCAGGGATCGCTGTGTTTCGCGTCGATCGTGTTCAGGCCGTCGACCGAGAGCGCGACCGCGACGCGATACGGCGTTGGATTGGTGATGCGCAGCGAGTAATTCGAGCCGCGGACCGCCTCGACGTAGACGTTGCCGCGGGCGTTGTACTCGGGGCGGAGGTCATCGTTCACGAGCACGGTGAGCTGAAAGCCGGCACGATCGGCTGCGTAAAGCGAACTGGCGAGCAGGATGGCGCAGAGCGCGAGGAATGCGTTTCTCATACTGGTGAGACGCTGTCATGCTCGAAAAGAAAACCGAATGGACGTGGACCGACACTACACTCTGGCCACGAGTCAAAGCACTGTTGCTGGAATGGTGGGATTTACACCGTCGCGAATTGATGGAAAATTGGCGACTCGCGAAGGATCGGAAAGAACTCAAACCGATCCCGCCGTTGGAGTAGAGATGATTGATGTAGCTGAGGCTCGTTACGTCAGCGGTTACACGGTCTGGCTTCGCTTCGAAGATGGAAGCGAAGGAGAAATCGATCTCTCACAGGAACTCGACGGACCGGTGTTCGAACCGCTTCGGGATGTTCAGGTTTTTGCTCAAGTCCGCGTCAATCCAGACACGGGAACGATCGAATGGCCCAATGGCGCCGACTTCGCGCCAGAGTTTCTTTACGAGAGAGCACGGATCGCCGCCACCTGAGTTGCAGAGCTGCGGCACGCCCGCCGCACTCCAGATTCCCGAGCCGCCGCACGTTTCGTACTGGGAATCGTCGCCCCAACTGCGGGCCCTCTGCCGCCGCAAGCTGTGCGACAGCGCGTGGACGTGGGCCGAGCCGCAGCTCGTGTCCATGGGCGAGCGGGCGGCGATCGAAGTGGCGCCGCTCGCGCAGATCGCCGATCGCGAGTCGCCGCGGCTGGCGACGCACGACATCCGAGGGAATCGCATCAATCGCGTCGACTATCACCCGTCGTATCGCGAGATGGAGCGCATCGCGTACGGCTCGGGCATTCTGACGATGAAGTACACGCGTCACGAAAATTCCGCCGACGCCCCGTTCGTCTCCTTCGCCCTCGGATACCTGTTCGCGATGGCGGAGTGCGGGCTCTACTGCCCGCTCTGCATGACCGATGGCGTGGCGCGCGTGGTGACGCGCCACGGCACGCGCGAGCAGATCGATCGCGTCGTCCCGCATCTTGCGTCATCGGACCTCGCGTCGCTCTGGACCGGCGGCATGTTCCTCACCGAGCGTGCCGGCGGGTCGGATGTCGGCGCAAATGAAACAATCGCGCGGCCTGATGCTTCGGTCCGCGGTCCGCGGTCCTCGGTCCTCGGACCCACCGACCCGGGCGCGAGAGGACAACCGAGGACCGAGGACCGAGGACCGAGGACCTGGCTCCTCACCGGCCAGAAGTGGTTCTGCTCGAACGTCGACGCGCAAGTCGTGTTGGCGACCGCGCGACCGGAAGGTGGGCAGGCCGGCATTCGCGGGATCCGCACTTACCTGCTTCTGACGCGCGAGAACGGCGTGACGATCGATCGCCTGAAGGACAAGCTCGGCGTCCGCTCGATGCCGACGGGCGAAGTCACGCTCCAGCACGCGCGAGCCGAGGAGATCGGCGACTTCGGAGCAATTGCGGAGATGATGAATCTCTCGCGTCTGTACAACGCGGTCGCGTCGGTGGCGATCATCGGCCGCGCCATCCACGAGGCGCGCTGGTACATCGAACGGCGGCAGGCGTTCGGGAAGCGCGTGATCGACTTACCGCTCGCGCAGGAGACGCTTCTCGACCTCGAAGCCGAGCACCTCGCCGCGCTGCTGATGACGTTCGAGACCGTCGATGCGCTGCGCCGCGCGGACAACGGTGATGCGGAAGCGGCGCGCCTGCTGCGCATCCTGACGCCTGTCGTGAAAGCGATCACAGGCAAGCTGGCCGTGCCGTGCGTCTCCGAGTGCATGGAGCTCATCGGCGGCAATGGCTACATCGAGGAGTGGCCGATGGCGCGGCTGCTGCGCGACGCACAGGTGCTGCCAATCTGGGAAGGGACGACGAACATTCTCGTGCTGGACATGTTGCGCGTCGCGCGGAAGGAGCGCGGCCACGAGCTGATGCTCGAGCGGATTCGCGACTCGTTCCCGAACGAGGCGGATGCGCTCGCTCTCGCGTTCAAGTCGCTCGACGAGCGCCACGCGCGCCGCTGGCTTGACCACCTCGCGCGCGCGTACGAGCTCGCGCTGCTCAGCGAGATCGGCGAGATCGCGACGGTGGAGAGACTGCGCGCGCGGCCGCTGGGATTGTTGCCGGGCGCATAGGAGAGCGGCCGTCCCGGCCGCAGTCGCCGCGCGTCCCGCGCGGCGTCGCCGACTGCGGGCGGGACGCCCGCTCTCCTACTTGTGGTGCGCGACGTCGCTCAAGTAGAACAGCGCGTCGATCAGGTCCTTGATCGTCAGGATGCCGACGAGATCGCCTTTCTCATTGACCACGCACAATCCGTACAGCTTGTGATCGCGGATCACAATGGCGGCGTCAGTCAGCTTCGAGTCCGGTATGACGGTATGCGGATGCGCGTTCATCGCTTCGCTCACCGGCGTGCGCGACAGCAGGTAGTGCACTTCCCACGTGTCGAGCGATGTGGCCTTGCCCGGTGAATAGTCCTTGAGCATGCGATCGGTGACGATGCCGGCCAGACGGCCCTTGTGCATCACCGGCAGGCGGCGCACGTCGCGCTCCTTCATCAGGTGCACGGCCTCGATGATCGACGCGTCGTCGTCGATCGTGATCGGGTTCTTCGTCATCCAGTCTGAGACTTTGTCTTTCATGGCTCACATCCCCAGGAAGGCCTTCTTCACATGTTCGTCGTTGAGCAGCTCCGCGCCCGTGCCGGACAACACGACCCGCCCGGTCTCGAGCACATAAGCACTGTGTGCGATGTGCAATGACTGATAGACGTTCTGTTCGACCAGCAGGATCGTCACACCCTGTTTGTTGATCTCGCGGATGATGCCGAAGATGTTCTTCACCAGCAGCGGCGACAGTCCGAGCGACGGCTCGTCGAGCAGCAGCAACCGCGGATTGGCCATCAGCCCGCGCGCGATGGCCAGCATCTGCTGCTCGCCGCCCGACAGCGTCCCGCCCAACTGTTTCTCGCGCTCTTTGAGCCGCGGGAACAGAGTGAAGGCGCGCTCGAAATTCTTCTCCCGGTCGCCGCGCGTGCTCTTCGGGAAGGAGCCCATGCGCAGGTTCTCCATCACCGTCATCTCCGGAAAGATGCGCCGGCCTTCCGGCACCTGAATCACGCCGCGCTCGACGACTTCATGCGGCTCGAGCTGCGAGAGATCTTCGCCCTCGAACCTGATCGACCCCGATGACCAGCGCACGAGCCGCGAGATGTTCTTCAGCGTCGTCGACTTCCCCGCGCCGTTCGAGCCGACGAGCGTCACGATCTCGCCCTTGCGCACGGTCACGCTGATGCCCCAGAGCACCTTGAGATCGCCGTACGCGAACTCGAGGTTCTCGATCGAGAGCATCGCGCCGTTCTGCCGCGCTTCCACCGTCACGCTTCCGCTCCCAGGTACGCCTCGACCACCTGCGGATTGTTCACGATCTCCTCGGGACTCCCCTCGGCCAGCTTCTCGCCGGAGTTCAGCACGACGATCCGGTCGGAGAGCCGCATGATCGCCTTCATGTCGTGCTCGATGACCATCTGCGTGATGCCCTCGTTCTTGATCTCGAGGATGAGCTGGATGATCTCCTCGCTCTCGGCCGGATTGAGGCCGCCCATAACTTCGTCCAGCAGCAGCAGCTTCGGTTTCGTCGCCAGAACGCGCGCGACCTCGAGCTTCTTGCGCTCGCCGATCGGCAGCGCGCCGGCGAGAAGTCCCGGTTTGTCGTCGAGCCCTACGATGCGCAACTGCTCGTGCGCGATGTCGCGCGCCTCGTGAACCGAATTCGTCCGGCACAGCGCGCCGACGACCACGTTGTCGAGCACGGAGAGGTTCGTCAGCGGACGCACCTTCTGCCACGTGCGCACCATACCCAGCTTGCAGACCTTGTCGGGCTGCAGTCCGTTCATGCGCTTGCCGTCGAACACGACTTCCCCTTTCGACGGCGGGTAGTAGCCGGTGATGCAGTTGAAGAGCGTCGTCTTCCCCGCGCCGTTCGGTCCGATCAGTCCCATGATCGAACCTTCGGTCACTTCGAACGACACGTCGGAATTCGCGGCCAGGCCGCCGAAGAATTTGCTGACGTGCTTGATCTCGAGGATCGCCATCGCTATGCCCTGCGCCTCCGCGTCATCCGGCGGGCAAATCCGAGAATCCCTTCGGGCATGAAGAGGATGACGATGACGACGAGGATCCCGTAGATCAGCACGTGCGCGTGCGCGAGGTTCTCCTTGAGGAACGCGCCAACTTTCGATTCCGCGTTCACGGCGCCCGACTTGATCAGCAGGTCCGTGATCATGTTGCTGCGCAACGCTTCGGAAAGCGGAATCAGGACGACCGCTCCGATGATCGGCCCGAGGAGCGTGCCGATGCCGCCGATGATGCAGATCATCACGATCTGCACGGAGAGGTCGAGGCCGAGAACGGTGCTCGGATCGATGAAGCCGACGTACACGCCGTACAACGTTCCGGCGAGCGACGTGAAGATCGCCGAGATCGCCAGCGCCGTGTCCTTGTAGAGCGTCGGGTTGATGCCGAGGGAGTGCGCGGCATCCTGATCCTCGCGGATGGCCTGGAAGAAGTAGCCGAGCTTCGACCGGCGCACGATCCAGCTGACGAGGATGGTGATCAGCACGAACGCGAGTCCGGTGTAATAGAACGGAACCTTCGACGCCCAGTCGGTGATCACCGTCTTACCGATCATCAGCGGCGGAATCTCGGTGACGAGGATTCCTTCCGCGCCGTTGGTGATGTCCTTCAGGTTCAGCGCCGTGACGCGGAAGATCTCCGCGACCGCGATCGACGCGAGCACGAAGTACGGACCGCGCAGGCGGAAGCAGATCGTGCCGATGATCAGCGCTGTAATCAGCGACGCCACCACGCCGAGCCAGATGCCTTCCCACGGCACGACCTGTTTGTACTGCAGCAGCGCCATCGTCGTGTACGCGCCCACGCCGAAGTACGCGGCGTGGCCGACCGAGTACTGTCCGGTGTAGCCGCCGAGGATGTTCCATGCCGAGCCGACGATGACGTTGATGAAAATCAGAATCATCATGTGCAGCAGATATGTGCTCTCGACGAACAGCGGCAGGATGAGCAGCGCACCGACCGACGCCGTGATCAACGCCAGCGGGACGTAGCGCGTCCTGTCCGTGGCGGTGTACGGAATCGCAGTCATCACGTGCGCGACTTGCCGAGGAGGCCGGACGGCTTGAAGAGCAGGACGAGCAGGAAGATCACGAAGACGATGACGTCTTTCCAGCCCGCGCCGAAGTAGACGCCGCCGACCGACTCCGCGACGCCGATCAGCACGCCGCCGAGCGTCGCGCCGATCACGCTGCCCATTCCGCCGAGGACCGTGATGACGAATGCCTTGAGCGTGAAGATGCTGCCGACCTGCGGAAAGATGTAGTACGTCGGCGCGATCAGTGCGCCGGCGCTTCCCGCCAGCGCGGAGCCGAGGCCGAAGGCGATGATCGACATGCGCGCGACGTTGATGCCCATCAGCCGCGCCGCCTCGCGATCCTGCGCCGTCGCGCGGATGGCCTGGCCGGTGTCAGTCCGGAGCAGGAACCAGTAGAGCGCCGCGGTGATGATGGCGGTGATCACGAACGAGATCACGAGCGGCTCGGAGACGGAGATGCCGCCGATCTTCACGCTGCTCGACGAGTAGGTCGTCGTCAGGATGCGGTAGTCGGAGGTGAAGGCGAGCATGACCGAGTTGCTCATCATCAGTCCGAGGCCGATGGTCAGCAGGATCTGATTCTGCGGGAGGGCGCCGAGGACGCGGTTGATGACCACCTTCTGCAGCATCGCGCCGAACAGAAACATCAGCGGCCCGGTGATGAGGATCGAGACGAACGGGTCGACGTGCGCCAGGGTGAAGAGAAAGAACGTGATGTACATCCCGACCATGAGGATGTCGCCATGCGCGAAGTTGATGATGCGCATGACGCCGAAGATGATCGTCAGGCCGATTCCGATCAGCGCGTACACACCGCCGATCAGGATCCCGCTGATGAGCGCCTGGATGAAAATCGACATGATAAAGAACGTCCTCGGTCC
This sequence comes from Thermoanaerobaculia bacterium, assembly GCA_036390755.1. GTDB lineage: Bacteria > Acidobacteriota > Thermoanaerobaculia > Gp7-AA8 > Gp7-AA8 > DASVHS01. The sequence continues at coordinate 3,710 of DASWBH010000154.1, read as the reverse complement.
TCGGTCCGTTCGGTCCTCGGTTGTCACCGAGAAACCGAACGAACCGAGGACCGAGGACCGAGGACCGAGGACCTACTTACCCCAACCCGGGAACGGATACACCGGCTTCTTCGGAGCGTACTGCGGCGGCCACACTGTTTCGTGCGTGCCGTTCTGAATCTGCTCGACCAGCATCTGATGGTGGTTCTGGTTCGTGTAGCCCTCGTAATCGGCGAAGCGGACCTCGCCCATCACGCCGTTCCACTTGCCGCGCTTGAGAAGATCGCGCGTGCGCGTCTTGTCGCCCTTCGCCTTCGCCGCCGTCTCGGCCATGATGATCATTGACTCGTACGCAGTTGTGGCGTGGTAGGTCGGCTCTTTTCCGAACTGCGTTTTGTAACGCTCGTTGAACTGCTTCGAGCCCGGCCAGTTCACGTCGGGTGTCCACTGCGTCGACGAGAAGACGTCGTTCGAGATGTCCTTCTCTTTCGCGAACTGCACGGTGGCGAAGCCGGCGCCGGCGCCGAGGAATGCCTGCGGCGTGAGCCCGATCTCGCGCGACTGGCGCATCAGCAGGATCGCGTCAGCCACGTACGAGACCATGAACACGAGGTCGGGATTCTTCGACTTGATGCTCGCCAGCGTCGAGCGGTAGTCCGGTGAACCGGGCGAGTACGCCTCCTCGGCCACGATGGCGATCTTCTTCTTCGCCGCGTACTCCTTCGCCGACTTCGCGCCGGAAGTGCCGAAGTCGGTGTTCTCGTTGATGATGGCCATCGTCTTCGGCTTGCCGAGGCGCGTGGCCATGTCGAGGAGGATGGTCGCGTAGTCGTTGGTCGTCGCGCTCAGGCGGAACATCCACTTCAGGTTCTGCCGCGTGATGTCGTCCTTCGACGCGACCGGGATGATGAGAGGTGTCTTGTACTTCTCGGCGAGCTTCGCCAGCGCCGATGCGCACTTCGAGCTGTAAGGACCGACGATTCCCGTGACGTTGTCGCGCGTCGCGAGCTTTTCGAACGCCGACATCGACTTCTCCGGCTTTCCGGTGTCGTCCTCTTTGATGAGGTCGACGTCGATGCCTTCCTTCTTCAGGTCCTCGAGCGCGAGCGTCACGCCGTTGGAGAGGTTCTCGCCGATCGGCGCTTCCGGTCCGGTGATCGAGTTCACGAACCCGATCTTCACCTTCGTCGCCGCATGCCCGAGCCCGGGCAGGAGGAGAGTAATCGCCGCCGCTAAAACGATGAATCGCTTCATCCGCGTTGTTCCCTTTCCCTCAATGTCTCAGTGTCTCAATAGATGAAGAACTGCAGCTGGAGCGTGATGTCCCTCGTGTTTCTGCCGACGGCCGGCTTGGTCTCACTCCATCCGGCCTTCACGTTGAAGGTGTTCCAGGCACCGGCGAGGGGATACCAGTTCAGGCCGGCCCAGTAACGCTTCTCATCCTTGTTGCTGTTCGGAGCGGCGAAGTTGCGCTGCTCGTAGCGGAGCCACGGCCCGAGCTTGACGGCCTTGGCGAAGGCACCGACGTCGGCGACGTAGATGTTGCTCTTCGGAAGGGCGGAGGTGAAGTTCTTGCCGTCGAGCATCATGTACGACAGCGTGCCGAGCCACGAGCCGAACCCGGTCGGCAGATCCCAATAGAGATCGGCCGTGTCGCCTCTGTAGTTGTGCTGCCCGTCGTACGCTGCGCCGAGGGCAACGATTCTCTTCGTTCCGAAGTACGCGCCGGGATAAGACGGCAGCGCGTACGGCTCGGTGTCGAGGAAGTTGTACTGAACGCGCGCGATCTTGCGGAACGTGTTGCGGGAGGTCGCGTCGCGAAGGCCGGAGAACGCGCCGGCGCGGTATTCGAGGTGGTCGCCGAGGAAGTAGCCGCGCAGGAGGAATCCGGTGTCGCGGCCGGCGGTGCCGCCGAGCGCGCCGGTGGCCGTGAATGCGTAGGTGTTCACGTCGATCATGTATTCGGAGCCGCTCGACTTCAGCGCTTCACGCGACGTCGGCAGATAGATGAGTCCGGCCTGAATGTTGAGCGGTTTCGAATAGCGATACTCGGCGACCGCGTCGATCGTCTGGAAGCCGGTCGAGATGACCTTGTTCGCAGTGCCGATCGCGCCGCCGAGGCGGGAGTTCTCGGTCTGGAAGAAGAAGAAGACCGGTTTGGCGAGCTGACCGCTGGCGATGAAGCGCACGCGGCGCAGCATCAGGTTCTCGCCCGTGCCGCCGGCGTTGTTCTCCTGAAAATCGGCCTGCGGTTGCAGCAGCAGACCGAAGCGGAAGTTGACGGTGTCGCTGACCTTGATCTGCAGCGGCCCCGGCGCGGCCGGCTTCGGCGCGGCAGTCTGCGGCTGCGCATCCGTCTTCGTGACGGTCGGTGTGCTCGGGGTGGTCTGCGTGCTGGAAGGCTGCGATGTGGTGGTCTGCGGATCCGATGCTGCGGTTGCGGCGGGAGCGGTGGGCGCCGGAGCGGCCGACGTCGCCTGATCGGCGAACGCGGGCGCACACAGCGCCGCGACAACAAGGAACACGAAAATGCCCGTGCGGGCTACTCTCATCTCGAACCTCCTCCTGTGATGACGGCGGCGATCATGACAACAGATTGGAGCACCGAAGAGTGACGGCAAGAACGGGAACTCGCGACGCGCAACACGGCTGACTTCTCGCGCCGTGGACTGGTGGAAAGAGAACTTTACGACCGACCGATGAACCTTGTTTGGGCAACAGTACCACCATCGAAGCGCGGGAGTGGAGCGCCGGACTTCCACACAGGACGCGGTGCGGTGCGGTGCTAGCGCTCACCTCCCGCAGTGACCGCCTCCTCCAATTTCCGCTGGATTTTGGCAAGAGTCTCCACTACTGTATCCCGCAACCCAAGATCGTCGCTGCACCAAAACGTCGTCGTCCGCTGCGTTTGGAGTGACCACATGATCGTCCGAGGTCCGAATGGTTCGACCATTGACGCGATGTGCCGGCGCTCGTCTCGCAGCGACGCTTCACGCTCCGCTCACCCGCAAGGTCTCGAAAAAGGAGATATCACTGAGATGCGTCCCACCAGTTTCATTCGACCGCTCCTCCTCTCGATCGTGGTGGTGCTTCTGGCGACACCACTCCTTCACGCGCAGGCGCAGATCAAAGTCGGCGATATCAGTCTGAAGTTCGGACTGCTCGCGCAGGGCTGGGCCGATTCCGCGCAGAATGCCGCGCCTGCGGTCGGCTACGCGAACAACCTGTTTCTGCGCAGGATCCGTTTCCTGGTCGGCGGACAGATCAACCCGAACCTCTCGTTCTTCTTCGACACCGACAACCCCAATGACGGGAAGGCCCCGAAGAACCTTGGCGCCGGCTTCATCACGCAGGACGCGTTCGTGGAATGGAAGCCGACGGGCAACAACGCGTTCATCCTCGATGCCGGCCTGATGCTTCCTCCGCTCTGCCGCAACTGCCTGGAGAGCGCCGCGACGATCCTCTCGCTCGACTACGGCTCGTTCTCGTTCACCGAGAGCGGCCCGACGCAATCGGTCGTCGGACGCGATACCGGGTTCCTGGCCAAGGGTTATCTCGCCGGCGGCAAGTTCGAGTATCGCGGCGGCATCTTCCAGGGAGCGCGCCAGACCGGCTCGCGCAACTCGCTGCGCGAAACCGCACGGCTCTCCTACAACCCATGGGAAACCGAGAGCGGCTACACCTATCCGGGCGTGTACCTCGGAAACAAGAAAGTGCTGCAGTTCGGCGGC
>DASWBH010000153.1:0-7680 GCA_036390755.1 Thermoanaerobaculia bacterium | reverse complement strand
ACCACGAACGGCAGGCCGTCGTGCGTCTCGACGAGCTCGAGCAGCGCCGGCAGCGCGCGCGCTGTGACCTGCAGGCCGCTTTCACCGCCGGCCGGCGCGAACGTGTACGGGTCGTCCTCCCACCGCTGATACTCCTGGGCGTATTCGCGCTCGACGTCGGCGCGCGACCTCCCCTCCCACCGCCCGTGCGCGATCTCGCGGAACGCGTCGACGGTGGTGACCTTCAGTCGATGCGGTTCCGCGATGAGCTCGGCGGTGTCGACGGTGCGCTGCATCGGGCTGGCGTAGATGGCGCAGATGCGCTCGCGCGCGAGCCGCTGTCCGAGGAGCCGGGCCTGCTCGCGGCCGGCGTCGGAGAGGCGGACGTCGATCGCTCCGGCGAAACGATCCTCGGCCGTGAGCTCGGTCGCGCCGTGGCGGATGAGGTAGACGCGCGTGGTCACAGCGCAGAGCTTACAAAAAAAGCCCCGCGGTCTCTGGTTCCGCGGGGCCATCTCTCGATCCGTTCACAGCCACCAGAGGGCATTCGAATCGAATGTCTCGACGAGCCTTTGCCTCTCGAGACCGTTCGCGATTCGTTGGCAGCCGCAAGGGGCATTCGAATCGCCCGCTTCGTGATCCAGCACTCTCGAAGCGACCTTCAACCTGTTGTCAGCGTGCGTGGCGCGTTCAGTTTGAAGGTGACGAGTAATCTGGGCTCGCGCGCGAAATTCGTCAAGAGGCGGCCGGAATTTTTTTCGGGCCGAGTCGGAACGATCGTTGCGTACAGTTTTGATAAGATACGCAGCCCGTCCGTCCTCATGGACCGAGAGACTTCCACGAAAGGTAGCACCAACTTCATGACCCAAACGAGAGAAAACGCTGAGGCGAATAGTTTTGCCGAGGCGTTTGAGGCAAGCCTGAATTTCAAAACTCCGGAGCAGGGCGAACAGTTGCGCGGACAGATCGTGTCGATCTCCGGCGACGACGCGTTCGTCTCCTACGGCGGCCCGTCGGAAGCGGTGATGGCTACGGCCGAGCTCGAGGGACTCGAAGTCGGCGACACGGTCGAAGGCACCGTCGTCAAGACGGCGCCCGAGATCCGCATCTCGCGCAAGTTGATGAAAGGCAAAGCCTCGCTCGAGCTTCTGCACAACATGTACGAGAACCGTCTGCCGGTGCAGGGCAAAGTCACGGGACGCAACAAAGGCGGCTTCGACATCAGCGTCAGCGGCGTCCGCGCGTTCTGTCCGCTCTCGCAGATCGCGCTCGGGAAAATCGAGAATCCCGACATTTTTTTGAATCAAACATACGATTTTCGGGTGACGGAGATGTCCGATGACGGACGTCGCGTCGTCGTTTCGCGCGCCGCGCTGCTGAAAGAAGAGGCCGCCGCGCGCGCGGCCGAAGTCCGCAACAAAATTGTTCCGGGAGCCGAGCTCACCGGCCGCGTCAAGACCATCACTCCTTTCGGTGCCTTCATCGACCTCGGCGGCGTCGACGGCCTGCTCCACGTCTCCGAGATGAGCCGCCGCCGCGTCACCGATCCGAAGGAAGTCGTGACCGTCGGCCAGGAAGTGCACATCAAAGTCATCAAGGTCGACAACGACGGCAAACGCATCTCGCTGTCGATGAAGGATCAGGAGCCCGATCCCTGGTCCGACGTCGCCGATCGCTATCCGGCCGGCGCGCAGTTCACCGGCAAGATCGTTCGATCGACCGATTTCGGCTACTTCGTCGAAGTCGAGCCCGGTCTCGACGGCCTCGTTCACCTTTCGCAGCTTCCCCTCGGCGTGAAGCCGGGCGATCCGTCGGTGGCGATCGGCTCGGTCGTGACCGGCTGGATCCGCGAAGTCGATCCGGCCAAGAAGCGTCTGTCCTTGTCGCTGCGGGAAGTCGCCGTCGCCGATCCGTGGGAGAGCGCGACGCAGAAGTACTCGATGGGCAAGATTGTCGAGGGAACCGTCGATCACGCCGCTGCGCCGGGAGTCTTCGTGCAGCTCGAGCCGGGACTGACCGGCCTCATCCCGAACTCCGAGATCACCGTGCCGCCGGGTTCCGATCCGTCTCGCGCGTTCGCACCGGGCGACAAGGTCACCGTGCGCGTGATGAGCGTCGATCCGGCTCGCAGACGGATCTCGCTGAGCGCAGACGCCGCCAAGGCCGCCGCCGAACGCGACGAGTACGTCAAGTTCATGGACGAGCGCGAGTCGGGCGAAGGCGAGAGCGCGATGGCGCTGGCGTTCCGGCGGGCCATGGAGAACAAGAAGCAGTAGGCCTGGATCGCAGTTCGCAGATCGCAGAGCGCAGGCAATGAGGATCTTTCTCACCGGCGCGACGGGCTACATCGGTTTTGCAGTCGCACGAGCACTCCGCGATCGCGGTCACGACGTGGCCGGGCTCGTTCGTCCCGACGCTGAAGCCCGACGACTGCGCGACGCCGGCGTCGTGATCGTCGCGGGCGATCTTTCGACGCTGCCGACGCTAGCGCCGACGCTCACCGACTACGACGCCTTCGTCCACACCGCCTTTTCGCACAAGGACTCCGTTGCGCTCGACAAGAACGCGGTCGATGTCTTCACCTCGGCGCGCGGCCACTTCATCTACACCTCCGGCGTCTGGGTCCTCGGCAATACCGATCGGGCGGATGAGTCGACGAAAACGAATCCACTCGCGCTCGTCGCCTGGCGGGTGGGGCACGAGCAGCAGGTGATCTCCGGCGGCGGCGCTGCGCTGCGCCCCGGGTGCGTCTATGGCGGCAAACAGAGCATGCTCGCCGAATGGTTCGCGGCGGCGGAGCAGAGACAGCCGATCCGGATCGTCGGCGATGGGAAGAACCGCTGGGCGATGGTCGACCTCGACGATCTCGCGGCGTGCTACGTGCGTGCGGTCGAGTCGCGCGCGAAAGGCGTGCTGCATGCGATCGACGACACGCATCGGAGCCTCAACGACTGCGCGCGCCTGCTCACCGAGAAGATCGAGCACACGCCGGCAGATCAGGCTCGCGAGAAGCTCGGGCCGTTCGTCGACGCGCTCACGGTCGATCAGGTCATCTCGAGCGAGAAGACGCGCCGCAACCTGCAGTGGACGCCGAAGCGCACGTTCTTTTCTTCGGTCGAAGAGCAGCGGCGCGAGTGGCGCGCGCTGCAGCGCGTCTGATTCTTCAGCAAGTAGAAAAGCTTTGCGTTGCGACTGACCCGAGGGAACCTCGGCTGCGAGGAGGTTCAGATGAAGTACTGGGTCAACACGGTCTCTCTCAACGATGTGCAGAAGTGCGACGACAACGATCCGCGCCTGAAGAGGACGGCCAAAGGCGATCGCGTCGTCTTCTATTCGCCGCGGACCGAGCGGCAGGCGGGCGACGCCGTACAACGATTCACGGCGATCGGGGAGGTGGTCGACGACGGTCGCGTGGAGTTTCTGTCGAGCTCCGAGGCTGCGATCCGGCCGCTGATCGACTCGCTCGACTTCATCCCGAACAAGAAAAGCTGGGGCGTGACGTTCCGGCGCGGCTTCTTCGAGATTCCCGAGGCGGACTTCAGGAGGATTGCGACCGCGATGAGCGTGTCATTCTGAGCCGCGAAGACGGCGAAGAATCTGGGTGGGGGCGCGATTCCGCCGCCCAGATTCTTCGCGCTCTGCGGCGCTCAGAATGACGGCGGGCGCGCCGCGCTCAGACCGCCGCGAATTCCACCAGCAATTCGCTGACGATCTCCGGCGCATCGGTCTGCACGAAATGACCGGCGCCGGCGATCCGTGCGATGCGCAGATTCGGCACGTGCTCGTCGAAGTCTTCGCTCGTCTCGCGGAGGAACACGGGCTCGCGTTCGCCCCAGATCAGAAGCGTCGGCACGTCGATCCTGCGCATCAGCGGACGGATCTCGCGGCGATATTTGCGGATCGCGCGGTAGTAGTTCGCCATCGCGCGGCGTGCGGCGAAGCTGCGCCATGCGGGCCGGTACTCGCGGATCTCCTCGCGGCGGAATCGTCCGGCGCGTCGGAGCAGCAGCGGCAGAACCAGGGGCATCAGCAGCTCAGGCAGGAGCGGCGGCTGAAAGAAAAGCTGATACGTCATCTTCAGCTTCTGCCGCGTGCTCCGCTTCAGCTCGCGGAGGAGCGGTGCGGGATGCGGGATGTTGATGACGACGAGCCTGCGCAGCAACTCCGGCCGCATCATGGCGACGAGCCATGCGGTCGCGCCGCCCCAGTCGTGGCCGACGAGCACGCACGGCGCTCCGAGATGCTCGATCAGCGCGGCGATATCCGTGGCGATCGCCGTCAGCCGGTAATCGGAGACCGCGGGCGGTTTCGACGACTCGTTGTAGCCGCGAAGGTCCGGCGCAACGACGCGAAAACCCGCGGCGGCGAGCGCAGGAATCTGATTGCGCCACGAGAACCAGAATTCGGGGAAGCCGTGGAGGAGGACGACGAGCGGCCCGCGCCCGGCCTCGACGTAGTGGATGTCGACGCCGTTCACGTGTGCGCGGTGATGGGAGAGTTCGTTCATAACGTCATTCCGAGCCGCGGAGACGGCGAGGAATCCGGGCGGCGGCATCCCCACCGCCCTGATTCCTCGCGCTCTGCGGCGCTCGGAATGACAGGAAGACTACTCTCGATCTCTCAGGGAATTGAGCAGCAGTCCCGCGCCGACGGCGAGCACTGCTACTCCCGCCGCGACCTTGCCGGGGTTCTCCTTCGCGAACTGGCCGGCCTTGTCGCTGCCGGTCTTCATGGTCTTGCCAGCCGACTTGAAGTAGTCGCGCGCCGTGTTGAGGTACTCGTCGATATCGACGTTCTGCATCTGCGTCTTGAGGTTGTTGATCATGTCTTCGCTGATGCCGATCCGTCCGAGGAACTCTTCGATGCCGCGATTCGGATGGAGCGGCTGCCCGCAATGGGCGCACACCTCGGTCGCGCTATGGGTTCCGATCCCCGTGCCGGCGGCGCCGAAATTCGTCGGGCCGCTGCCCATGCTCGGCCCCGTGCTGCTCGGGCGATCGCTACCGGTCGTCGTGTTGAAGCCACTGCCGCTGCCAAATCCGCTGTTGTTCTGGTCCATTGTTCCTCCTCCTTTAGTCGTTCTCGTCCGCGCGACTGCGTGCGACGCGCGCTTCGCCCGGCTCGTAGGTACGGCCGTGCGTGCCGATGCGCGGATCACCCGACTTGTTCGTGAAACGATCCTCGGCGTTCCAGGGGCCGTCGGCCGTGCCGCTGGCGAACTCCTGATCGCGCTGGTGATCGGCGCCCGACGCGCGGAACGGCGCCTTGAGGCTCGTCTGCGTCGGCGAGTACGCGTTTTCGATCTGATCGAACGGGATGTCCGGCTCGCGCCGCGCCTGCCGCGACTTCATCGCGGGCTTCGCCGGCTCGGTCTTGCCGTTTCCGCGGCCAATCAGCCGCGAGAACGCGCCGGCGACGGTCGCCGCTGCCCGACGCAGCATCCCGCCACGGCTTGCCGTGCTCTCCCGCGCTGTTCGCTTGTTGGTGGTTGTCTGTTTCCGGGACGACTTCGCCTTCTTTGCGTTGCGTTTATTGCTGGTACGTGGCATTGCTGCATGTCCTTTCTGGCGCAATGTCGCACCACCCGTTGCTACTGCAAGAATCGGGCAGCGATCTTCGATTCGATCAGCGATTCTGTCCCGTGTAACTTATGCGCCAGATCGCTCCCGCGCCATCGTCCGAGACGAGAAGCGAGCCGTCGCGCATGACCAGCAATCCGACGGGACGTCCCCAGACGAAGTGAGAATAGGGATCGGGCGCCCAGCCGGCGACGAAGTCTTCGTAAGCGGTCGACGCGCGACCTTCGGTGAATGGAACGAATGCGACTTTGTAACCGGTTCGCTCGGCCCGGTTCCACGAACCGTGCATGGCGATGAAGAGCCCGTTGCGGTAGTGCGCGGGAAACATCGAGCCGGTGTAGAACGCGATGCCGAGCGCCGCCGAGTGCGCCTGGAGAAGGACAGACGGCGGGATCGCCTTCGCGACCAGGTCGGCCCGCTCGCCGCGCCGGCGCGGATCAGGAGTCTTGCCGAGGTACGAGAAGGGCCAGCCGTAGAAAGCGCCGGCGCGAATATCCGTTACGTAGTCGGGAACGAGGTCGTCGCCAAGTCCGTCGCGTTCGTTCACCGCCGTCCAGAGCGCGCCCGTCACCGGATTCCACGACAGCCCGACAGGATTGCGCAGGCCGGACGCGAAAATGTGTGCGCCGCTTCCGTCGGGATTCATCTCCGTGATCGCGGCGCGCATCGGCGTCGCGCTCTCGTCGCTGACGTTCGAGCGCGATCCGACGGACACGTACAGCTTCGTGCCGTCGCGATTGAAGATCACGTTGCGCGTGGAATGACCGCCGCCCGGCAGATCGGCGACGTGCTGCGGTTTCCCCGCTGCTCGGATCTGGCCGGGTTGATACGAAAAACGAACGAGCTCGTCGACGCCGCCGACGTACAGCCATCCGCCATGAAACGCGAGGCCGAACGGGTCGCGCAGACCGGACGCGAACGTGACGCGCTGATCGGGACGTCCGCCGCGCAGCACGGTGATCTTCGATCCGCCAGGTTCGGCGACGAAGATGTCGCCGTTCGGCGCGGAAATCATGTTGCGCGGATCGTCGAAGCCGCTCGCCCACAGCGTGACGGTGAAGCCGGGCGGCACGTGCAGCGCGGCATCCTTCGGACGACCGCGCATGATCGGCGGATTTCCCGCGCTCGGAGTCGCGTAGGGTTGCGGCAGACGATCGGCGCGGATCTCGTGACGCTGCAGCAGCGGATCGTTTGCGCGCGCGACGACCGGCGGCTGATCGGCGCCGTAACAGCTCCACGCCAGCAGCGCGACCGCGGTCGCGCAAGCGACCCGCATCGTCACGCCGTGATCCGCAGCGGCGCCGGCTTCGGCAGCACCACCGTCACGGAACGCGCGCCATTGATCACGCTCTGGTACCAAGAGTCACTCTTCGCCGCGCCGCCCGCCTGCATGAGCAGCCTGGCGAGATTGTAGGCATCCGCCTGGGCCATCCTGATACAACCGTGTGACGCCGGATCGCCGAGCTTCTGCTCGTCACCGGTGCCGTGCAGGTAGAGATCGGGTTCCTTGAAAAAGATTTTCACGACCTTCATCGGGTTCTTCGGATCGCCGGGCGCCGTGGCCTGTTTCCCTTTGGCCCAACCCGCTTTCGGCGGCACCCACGCCGGGTTCCACACGATCTTGCGGATCGTGAAGTTGCCGGTCGGCGTCGCGTGCCCCGTCATTCCGGGAGAGATCTGGTAGCTCGCGAGAACGTGGTTCTGCGCGTCGCGAACGTCGAGCGTCTTACCTCCGACTGTGACCTCGAGATGGATTTGCGCGTTCGCGGCAGCCGGGACCAGCAGCGCAAACGCGAATGCGGTGACCGTTTTCATGCAGGCTCTTTCTGCAGGTTTCGTGCTATGAGTAATGGATGCGACGCTTCTTCCTTTTCATCGCCATGGTCATCATTTCGTTACCGATGTTTGCCCAGCGCGCGCCAAAAACGCAGAAGCCGCCGTTGCACGGACGCCACTGGATGGCGATCACGGGGAAACCGCTCGCCGCAACGGCCGGCGCGATGATTTTTCAGAAGGGCGGGAACGCCGTCGATGCCGCGGCGGCGATGATCGCCGCATGCTCGACGATGTGGGACACGTTGAGCTGGGGCGGCGAGACGCAGGCGCTCATCTACAACCCCCG
>DASWBH010000152.1:0-7712 GCA_036390755.1 Thermoanaerobaculia bacterium | reverse complement strand
CGGCAGCGGCTTCTACAAGTCGATCGACGGCGGCACGACGTGGCGGCTGATCACGAACGGTCTGCCGCGCAACGACCAGATCGGCCGCATCGGCATCGAGGTTTCGCAGGCCAGTCCCGCGCGCCTGTACGCGATCTGCGGCATGCGCAAGGAGTCCGGCGGCCTGTATCGCTCCGACGACGCGGGGGAGAACTGGCGTCGCGTCAACACGGACGAGCGGATCTGGGGCCGGCCCGGCGACTTCAACGAGGTGCGCACCGATCCGAAGAATGCCGACATCCTCTACGTCGCGAACGTGGTCACGTGGAAATCGGTCGACGGCGGGCAGACATTCTCGTCATTCCGCGGCGCGCCCGGCGGCGACGACTATCACCGCATCTGGATCAATCCGTTCGATACGCACATCATTCTGATCGCGTCCGATCAGGGCGCACTCGTCACCGTCAACGACGGCGAGTCGTGGAGCTCCTGGTACAACCAGCCCACCGCGCAGATGTTTCACGTGTCCGCCGACAACGCCTTCCCGTATCGCGTGTGCGGCGGACAGCAGGAGAGCGGATCGGCGTGCGTGCAGACGCGCGGCGACGAAGGCGACATCACTGTCCGCGAATGGCACTCGGTCGCTGCCGAAGAATATGGATACGCGGTGCCCGATCCGCTCAATCCCGATCTGATCTACGGCGGCAAGATCTCGCGCTACGACCGGCGCACCGACCAGGTCGTCGATATCACGCCGAAGCCGCTGCGCAAAGGCGGTTATCGCGCGATCCGCACCGAGCCGATCGTCTTTTCGCCGATCGATCCGCACATCCTCTACTTCGCGTCGAATACGGTCTGGAAGACGACGAACGGCGGCAACTCCTGGACCGAGATCAGCCCCGACCTGACGCGCAAGACATGGGACGTGCCGCAGAACGTCGGGAAGTACATCGGCAGCGACGCTGCGAAGCCGAAGCAGCGCGGAGTCGTGTACGCGCTGGCGCCGTCGCCGCTGGACATCAACCGCATCTGGGCAGGCACCGACGACGGGCTGATTCACGTCACGGTCGACGGCGGCAAGACGTGGAAGAACGTGACGCCGAACGAGCTCGTGCCGTGGGCGAAGGTGTCGATCATGGACGCGTCGCACTTCGACGCGGCCGAAGCGTACGCGGCGATCAACACGTTCCGGCTGGACGATCTGCGGCCGCACATCTACAGAACGCGAGACGGCGGCGCGACCTGGACACACATCACGAACGGGGTTCCCGAAGGCGCGATCGTCAACGTCGTACGCGAGGATCCGAAGACGAAGGGGCTGCTCTTCGCCGGTTCGGAGCGTGAGGTCTATGTCTCGTTCGACGACGGCGATCATTGGCAGTCGCTGCGGCTCAACATGCCGGCGACGTCGATTCGCGACCTGATCGTTCACGACGACGACATCGCCGTCGCGACGCACGGGCGGGGGTTCTGGATCCTCGACGACATCATGCCGCTGCGGCAGATCGCGACGAAGCAGATCGAGAAAGGGGAGGCGGGGCTGTTCAAGCTTGCCAACGCGTGGCGATTCCGCTGGAACAAGAACACCGACACGCCGCTCCCGCCCGATGAGCCGGCGGGACAGAATCCTCCGGACGGAGCGATCATCGATTACTGGCTCGCGGCGGCGCCGCAGACGCTGACGCTGGAGATCCTCGACGCGGCGGGCAAGCTCGTGCGCCGCTACACGTCGGACGAGAAGCCGCCGGAGGCAAATGCGACGATCGTTGTCGATCCGATTTCGTACGGCACCTCGCCGGTCGCGAATCGCACGACCGCGCGGCCGAACGACGAGGGGAACTGGCCGTGGTACTGGATCCGTCCGCCGCAGATTCTCGCGCGCGGCGCGGGCATGCACCGCTTCATCTGGGATCTGCATTACACGCCGCTGACGCAGAAGAAGCCGACGTTCGGGATCAACGCCACTCCGCACGACACGCCGCCCGACTACACATCGCCCTGGGTCATGCCCGGCACGTACACGGTCAAGCTCACTGCGGGCGGCGCGTCCGTCACGCAGCCGCTCGTCGTGAAGTTGGATCCGCGCGTGAAGACGTCGCGTGAAGGACTGGCCGAGCAGTTCCGCTTGTCGATGCAGGTCTACGACGATCTGCGGCGCGTGAACGCAGCGCTCGAGGAGTTCGGCTCGCTCGACGAGAAGGCGCGCAACGCAAAGGTCGGAGAGGTCGCGGGCGAGGAAGAGGAAGGCGAGGGACCGCCGCGCCGTTCGCCCGACGCACCCGACACCTTGACGAGCGTCGCCTCGACTCTGGGCAGATTGTTCGAGGCGCTGCAGAGCGCAGACGCAGCTCCGCCGGCGCAACTCGCCGCTGCAGCAGAGACGATGCACACGTCGGCCGCGGCGATCATCAAGCGGTGGGAGGGCGTGCGGCCGGCGAAGAAGTCAACGTCGCCATAGCAGGTACGCGATCGCGCCTGCGGCGAGGATGCCCAGGCCGATCGCGCTCTGCACCGGCGAGCGCACGATCGTCGCGGTCACGACCGCCCAGCACGCGAGCGTGAACAGCGCGGTCGTGACCGGATGGCCGGGCGTGCGGAACGCGTCGGTGGTGATTCCCCGCGCGCGAAACACGAACAGCGCGGCGCCCGTCAGGCCGAAGAAGATGAAGTCGGTCGCCACGACGTAGCTGAGGATCTGCTCGTACGTCCCCGACAGCGTGATCACGATGGCGACGAGGCCCTGCAGCACGATGGCGATGTACGGGACGCGCGTGACCGGATGCACGCGCGCGACGGCGCGGAAGAACACGCCGTCGGTGGCCATGGCGTAATAGACGCGCGGCGCGGTGAGCATGCTCTGCGCGAGAAAGCCGAGCGTCGAGACGGCGATGCCGATCGCGATCAGCTGCGCACCTCGCTCGCCGAGCGCCGCGCGCATGACGTCCGACGCCGGTGTGGTCGTCTTCGCGAGGGCCGCCGCGCCGAGGGTGTGCAGCATCACCGCGTTCACGAGCACATAGACGGTGATGACGCCGGCGACACCGGCCAGCAGTCCGACCGCGAGATCGCGTTTCGGGCGCTTCAGCTCCGCCGACATGAAGCTGGCCGTCTGCCATCCTCCGTACGCGAACATGACCGGCGTCATCGCGGCGGCGAATCCCAACGCGGTGCTCGGTGCGGCGCCGGCGGCTCGCGCGGCGTGTTTCGCCGCGAACCCGAAGACGATCAACATCGCGATCGCCACGAGCTTGAGGATCATCAGCACCGACTGCGTGTTGCTCCCGCTGCGGACGCCGAGGATGTTGATGGCGGTGAGGATGACGAGGGTGATGGAGGCGAGGAGCGCGTCGCTCCACGCCAGGCCGGTCAGCTCGATCGTGTAACGCGCGAACGTCACCGCCACCGCGGCCATGCCGCCGCTCTGGATCACCAGCAGCAGCGCCCAGCCGTACATGAACGCGACCATGGGATGGTACGCATCGCGAAGGTACGCATATTGACCACCTGCCTCGGGCCGCAGCGCCGCGAGCTCCGCGTAGACGAACGCGCCCAGCAGCGCGATGACGCCGCCCGCCGCCCACGCTCCGATGATCAGCGCCGGCGAGTGAACGTGCTGCGCGACGACGTAGGGGTTGATGAAGATGCCCGACCCGATGATGCCGCCCATCACGATCATCGTCGCGTCGAACGCGCCGAGGCGGCGGGCCAGGGTCGTCACGGGGGCATTAGATCGCAGATCGCAGAGTGTTTAGAATCGCGCGCCATGCGAGCAACTGCTGCGAACGTAACGCGCGAGTACCTTCTCGTCTTCGACAAAGGCGACGACGTCGGGCCCACGTTGCTCGATTTCGCCAAGCGCGACGACATCGGCGCGGCGAGCTTTCACGCGATCGGCGCGCTTCGCGATGCGACGATCGCGTACTGGAATCCGACGACGCTGAGGTACGAGGAGATTCCGGTCGCCGAGCAGGTCGAGGTCGTGTCGATGACCGGCAACCTCGCGCCGTCAGTCGACGGTACGAAGATGCACGCGCACATCGTCCTGGGCCGGCGCGATGGGTCGACGATTGCCGGACACTTCGTGCGCGGGATTGTCTTTCCCACGCTCGAAGTGTTCCTCACCGCGCGCGAGATGAGCGTGCAGCGCGCCAAAGACGACGCTACGGGACTCTGGTTGCTGCAGTCATTCTGAGCGCCACCGCCCAGATTCTTCGCCGTCTTCGCGGCTCAGAATGACGGGGGCTTCATGCCCAGGTTCGCGACGAGGAACGCGTACTGGTCGGCGGTCTCCTCGATCTGCTTCGTGATCGGCTTGCCGGCGCCGTGGCCGGCGCGCGTCTCGATGCGGATCAGCACCGGCGCGGGTCCGGCCTGATCCTCCTGCAACTGCGCGGCGAACTTGAAGCTGTGGCCCGGCACGACGCGGTCGTCGTGGTCCGCGGTCGTGACGAGCGTAGCCGGATATGACGTCCCTTTCTTCAGGTTGTGATACGGCGAGTACGCGTACAGCGCGCGGAACTCGTCCGCGTTGTCGCTCGAGCCGTAGTCGTCGGTCCAGTAGCGGCCGGCGGTGAAGCGCTGGAAGCGGAGCATGTCCATCACGCCGACCGCTGGCAGCGCTGCGCCGAACAGATCCGGCCGCTGCGTCATGGCCGCGCCGATCAGCAGTCCGCCGTTGCTCGCGCCCTGGATGGCCAGCTTCTGCGGGCGCGTGTACTTGTTGTTGATCAGATACTCGGCCGCGGCGATGAAGTCGTCGAAGACGTTCTGCTTGTGCAGCTTCGTCCCGGCCTTGTGCCACTCCTCGCCGTACTCGCTGCCGCCGCGCATGTTCGCGCTCGCGTAGATGCCGCCCATCTGCATCCAGACGAGGTGCGACGCCGAGAAGCGCGGCAGCGTGGCAATGTCGAATCCGCCATAGCCGTAGAGCAGCGTGGGGTTGTTCCCGTCGAGGCGAATGCCTTTGCGGCTGGCGATGAACATCGGCACGCGCGTGCCGTCTTTCGAGTTGTAGAAGACCTGCTTCACTTCGTACTGCGACGGATCGAAGTTCACCTTGGACTGGAAGATCAGCCTCTTCTCGCCGGTGGCGACGTCGTAGCGGTAGATGCTCGGCGGCACCGTGAAGCTCTCGAATGAATAGAACGTCTCCGGATCGTCGGCCTTGCCGTTGAAGCCGGCCGCGGTGCCCAGGGTCGGGAGGTCGAGCGTGCGCACGAGCTTGCCGTCGCGCGAGAAGACCTTCACCTCGGAATGCGCGTCGTGCAGGTAGTGCGCGACGAAGTTGCCGCCGAGATAGCTGGCGTCGTCCAGGAGATCGGCCGACTGCGGCAGCACTTCGCGCCACGTGCGGTCAGCCGCGTTGATGTCGATGGCCACGACTCGCTTGCGCGGCGCATCCAGATCGGTCTTGAAGTAGAACGTCGGGCCGTCGTTGCCGATGTAGCTGTACTCGTGCTCGAAGTTGTCGACGAGCGCGATCGGCATCGCGTACGGCTCGCTGAGGTCGCGGATGAGAACCTGGTTGCGCGCGTCGGTGCCGACGCTGGTCTCGATGACGAGGTAGCGTCCGTCGTCCGTCACGTCCGGTCGGAAGTTCCAGTCGGGATGATCGGCGCGTTTCCACACGACCGGGTCCGCCGACTGCGGCGTGCCGATGCGGTGGTAGTAGACCGTCGAGTTCGTGTTCAGGCTCTGAAAGGCCGCGCCGCTCTTGACCTCCGGGAAGCGCGAGTAGAAGAGGCCCTTGCTGTCCTTCGTCCACGAGGCGCCGCCGAATTTGACCCAGTGGATCTCGTCCGGCAGCACCGTGCCGCTATCGACTTCCATCAGGTGCCAGACGAGCCAGTCGGAACCCGCTTCGGCGACGCCGTACAGCAGATAGCGGCCGTCGTCGCTCGGGTGGATGCTCGTGAGCGCGATCGTGCCGTCCTTCGACCACGTGTTGGGGTCGATGAGCACGCGCGGCGTGTCGTCGAGCGACTTCATCACGTAGAGCACGGACTGGTTCTGCAGTCCGTTGTTCTTGCGGAAGTAGTAGTGGCCGCCGCGCTTCACCGGAACCGTGTACTTCTCGTAGTTGATCGTGGCGGAGAGCTTGTTCTTGATCTTGTCGCGATACGGCAGCGAGTTGAGGTAGTCGAACGTGACGCGGTTCTCCGCGTCGACCCACTGGCGGACGTCGTCGGACTCGCGGACGTCGGTCTCGAGCCAGCGGTAAGGATCGGCGACGACCACGTTGCCGGCGTACGTGTCCTTCTGGTCGACTTTTTTTGTTAGCGGATACTGAAGCTTCGAGTCAGCGGCGGCGGTGAGCGCGATGAGCGCGACGGCCACAAGTGCGGTTGCACGAATTTTCATGCGGGGAAGAATATCGCGGCTGCGAGGCGCTATTCCGGACGGGCGGCGCTCTTCGACGGCTCGAAGACGAGGTGGAACCTCGACGTATCGATCTCGACCATTCCTCGGAGCTTTTCCGAAAGCGAGAGCGAGACGCGATCGCCGTCGCGGCGCAGGCGGCGGATGATCCGCTGCAGGGTCGGCGCCTCGCACGCTTCGATGCGCAGAGTGACGTCTGCCCTGGTCTCACGAAGGACGCGCGCGACGTTGCGCGCGGCGCGAGCGAGGCCGGTCGAATCGCACGCCGAGTGCAGCGTCACCGCGAGGTTCGTCCGCATGCCGTCGAGCTGCACTTCGAGCGCGCCGGAGTCGATCCACGCGCGCAGCTTCCTCTGCAGGCGCGCCGCGGCCTTTTCGAGCGCTGCCGCCTGCACCTCAGGCGACGGAACGACGAACTTCTCGGCGTACGCCTTCATCGACAGCCCCGTGATCCACTCCCCCACCACGAACGGCACCTGGCGCGGCGTCGCAACCGCGAGCGTCCGGAGGAAGTGCCACCAGCGGCTCCATCCGCCCGGGTTCATGCCCGAGGCGACGAAGCGGGTGAGGATGGGGAGAGCGTCGCGCAACGCGTAGCCGACCTGCTGTCCGGTTTCGGGCAGGTAGTTGAGCTTCACGCGAATGCGATCGGCGATGGCGCGATGCGAGGAGAGGCGGCGGTACAGCTGCTGGTAGCCGCGGCGCATCTGATCCATCGTCATCCCTTTCGGAACGACGTTGGTGGCGAGGCGCGTGTTGTCGAGCGCTTCGTCCGGAAGCAGCCGGCCGTCTGCGCGGAGTCGTTCGTACAGCGGAGTGCGCGGCAGCGCGGTGAGCAGCCCGACCATCGCCACCTGAATGCCCGACTGCATGATGAAGTCGTTCTGGTGGTCGAACGTCGCGACCGTGTCGTGATCGAATCCGATGATGAAGCCGGCAAAGATATCGATGCCGTGGCTGTAGATCTTGCGCAGTGACGTGAGGATGTCTTCGCGGAGGTTCTGCAGCTTGAGCGTTTCACGGAGGGAGTCGGGATCGGGTGATTCGATGCCGATGAACACCCACTGGAAGTTGGCCTCGCGGAACAGCGTCATCAGATCTTCGTGCTGCGCGAGATTCAGCGACGCCTCGGTGCCGAAGCGGAACGGGTGACCGTGCTCTTTCTGGTAGCCGGCGATGAAGCGGAGGAGGTCGCGGGCCTGCGGGATGTTGCCGATGAAGTTGTCGTCGACGAAGAAGAGGTTCTTCGCGCCGAGGGAGCGGAGGAGGTCGAGCTCGGCGCGGACCTGGTCGACGGTTTTCGTCCGCGGTTTGCGGCCGAACATCACGATGATGTCGCAGAACTCGCAGCGGAA
>DASWBH010000151.1:0-5220 GCA_036390755.1 Thermoanaerobaculia bacterium | reverse complement strand
GAGATGGCGGAGAAAGGGGAGCCGCTGACCGGCGAGTCGCTCGACAAGCTCTACCTCGACATCACGCGCAGATACTACGGCCACGACAAAGGTGTGTGCATCGTCGACGATTATGTCGCGCACGAGTGGGCGTTCATTCCGCATTTCTACCGGAACTTCTATGTGTTCCAGTACGCGACCTCGTTCACCGCATCGGCGGCGCTCTCGGAGAAGGTGATGACCGGCGACAAGACCGCCACGCAGCGGTACCTCACGTTCCTGTCGGCCGGCGGATCGAAGTACCCGATCCAGCTGCTGAAGGACGCCGGCGTCGACATGACGACGTCCGAGCCGCTCGACTTCACCGTGAAGAAGATGACTCGTGTGATGGACGAGATGGAGCGGTTGCTGGCGAAGATGGGGAAGTGACGGCCGGGTCCGCCCTCGCCCCGCGAAGCGGGGAGAGGGTGGCCGAAGGCCGGGTGAGGGGCTGCGGCCGCCGCACGATTCACGAGCCCCTCATCCGCGCTTCGCGCACCTTCTCCCCGCGCGCGGGGAGAAGGATGACCGCGCTCCATTTGCAACATTCCCGTCAACGGCCTTGACATCGCCTACATGTGTAATCAAGATTGCTTACAGTTGTAAGCAGCAGGAGGACGCATGGCCAGGCCGCCGCAGATTTCCGACGCCGAATGGGAAGTTATGAGTGTCCTGTGGGAGTCGTTCCCGCGGACGGCCAGCGACGTGGCGGACGAGCTCTGCGAGCGCATGCAGTGGCACCCCAAGACGGTCAAGACGCTTCTCGGAAGACTGGTGAAGAAGGGTGCGGTGCGTTACCGCGAAGAGGGGAACAAGTACCTCTACACGCCGGCGTTCTCGCGCGAGAAGTTCGTGACCGAGGAGTCGCGCTCGTTCATCGACCGGGTTTTCGGCGGGAAGGCCACGCCGGCTCTGGTACACATCGTCGAGACGATGGACCTCTCCGAGGATGACATCGACGAGCTGCGGTCGATTCTCGAACGCAAACAGGGAGAGGAGGAGAAATGAGCGACGTTCTCCTGCGCTTTCTCGGCTGGGCCGTCGATGCGACGGTGAAGGGCAGCGTCGTCATCCTGCTCGTCGTCGTCGTGCAGCGGATGACCGCGGGCCGCATCGACGCCCGGTGGCGTCATGCGCTGTGGATGATCGTCGTCGTGCGCCTCCTGCTGCCGGGCGCGCCATCGACGCCGTGGAGCATCTTCAACCTGCTGCCGGCATCGGCGGCCGAGCCGATCGGCGCCGCCAAGGCCGCGGCGGTTCCTCACATCGCGCAGCAGGTGCCGTTCGTCGGGCAGGGTCCCGCGCGGGTGGCCACGTTCACGCCATGGCTCGCCATCTGGCGACAAGTCGCCGCAATCTGGATCCTGGGCGTGATCGTGCTCCTCTCGCGTGCGCTGATCGCGACCGTGCGCACTCACCTCGCGATGCAGCGCGCTCTCCGTTCCGGCTCGGCCTCGCGTGAAGTGCGCGAGATCGTGCACGAGGCGAAGCGCGCTCTGCACGTCACCGCGCCGCTGCGCGTCGTCGAGACGGACATGGTGAAAGCTCCCGCACTGCACGGGCTCATACGGCCTACGCTGCTTCTGCCCGCGTCGCTGGCCGAGTCGATGACGGTGCGGGAGCTCCGTCACGTCGTGCTGCACGAGCTGTGGCACCTGCGGCGCTTCGATGTCGCGATCAACTGGGTGCTCGCCGCGCTGGCGGCGCTGCACTGGTTCAATCCGTTCGTCTGGTTCGCCGTGGCGCGGATCCAGGAGGAGCGGGAACTGGCCTGCGATGAACTGGCGCTCTCCTGTCTCGAGGAGGAGGAGCGATCCGGTTACGGCAGGACGATTCTCAAGCTCCTGGAATGCTTCCGCGCGGCGGAGCCGGTTCCGGCTGTCGTCGGGATCGTCAATGAAAAACGAAGAATGAAAAGGAGACTCACCATGATCGCCACTTTCCGGGATCGGTCGCGATTCCCGATTATCGCTGTCGGCGCAGTACTCATCGTCAGCGCGCTCGCGTTGACCAACGCCCGCGGCGGCGAGCGCCACTTCATGAAGAAGCTCGATCCGGCCGCCGCTCAGACGTTCGAGAAGCTCGACCAGCGCATCAGCTTCGACCTCACGAGCGCGTCGCTCAACGACCTTCTCGTCGCCGTCGCCAACAAGACCGGCGTCACGATCGCGCAGGCGCCCGCGATCGCGACGTCAGACGCGCAGACGGCACGCTTCACCATCCACGCCGAGAACGTCCCGGCGCACGCCGTTCTGATGGAGGCACTGATGCCGTTCAAGCTCGCACCGTATCCGGACGCGAACGGCGTGACGATCGTCGACGGTTCCGAACACATGATGATCCTCCACGACGACAACCTGCCCGAACCGGCGCCCGGCGAGGCGCGCAAGATCGTCGTGGAGAAAGACGTGAAGACGACCGACGATTCGACGCAGGAGCACGTGTTCATCCGCCACAGTGGCGATGAAAAAGCCGGCGAGAAACGCATCTTCATTCACGCGAACGGAACGTCCGGTCCGATGAAGCTCAACGCCGACGGCACTCTTCACCGCGAGCTCACGCTCAACATCGAAGAGAACGGCGTGACCTCTCAGGGCAAGCTCGTCATCGACATCGGGAAGTAACGCGCTGCAAACGGCTGGAGAGCGGCGGCCATGGTCGCCGCACTCCAGATTGCGCTTCATGGCATGCGCGCCTGCGCTGCCTTCTCGCCCTCCGGAAAGAACACCACCTTGAGCGCCTCGTGGCGATCGAACCGCCCCATGCCTTCGTGGAAATCGTCGAGCGAATCGAACGTGGCCTGTACCACCCACTCCACGTCGAGGCCCGAGCGGAGCAGCGACAGCATCCGCTGCCAGGTCGAGTACATCCGCCGGCCGATGACGCCCTGCATCGTCACGCCCTTGAAGATGACGTTGCGCGTGTAGTCCTCGATCGTCACGGAGTGGCCGGCGGGAAGGCCGAGGAGGGAGAGGAAGCCGCCCATGCGGACGGCGGAGAGGGCGAAGTTGATCGCAGCCGACGAGCCGGACATCTCCGCGACGAAGTCGACGCCGACGCTGCCGGTGATCGCATCGATCGCTTTCTTCACCTCGTCGGCCGGTGTCGTCCGGACGTTGAACGCGTGCAGATTCGCGAAGTTGCGGGACGCCGCCCAGCGCCGAGCCGTCTCGAGCGCGTGATCGCTGACGTCGGTCACGATGACGATGCTCGCGCCGCTGTGCTCTGCGATCGCCGCCGCCATCGCGCCGATCGGTCCGAACCCGGTGATCGCGACCGACTTCCCGGCGAGATCGCAGACCTGCGTCGTATGGACAGCGTTTCCGAGAGCGTCGAGGAACGCGCCGACGCGAAGCGGGACGTACGGGCCGAGCTTGATGACATTGCTCGCCGGGACGGTCACGAATTCGGCGAAGGCGCCGTCCTCATCCAGCCCGTAAATCTTCGTGCGGATGCAGATATGGCCGTTACCGGAACGGCACTGCGCGCACTCGCCGCACACCACGTGCATTTCCGCAGAGACGTAGTCGCCGACGGCAAATCCTTCCCGGTGCGCACGGTCGCCGAACTCTTCGATGAATCCGCAGAACTCGTGACCATAGATCCGCGGCGGACGGACCTTGTCGCGGATGGACGGGTCCCAGTGGTAGATGTGCTTGTCCGTTCCGCAGATCGCCGCGGCTGCGACCCGAATCAGGATCTCGTCGGGTGCGGGACGCGGTGTCGGACAGTCGCGAACTTCGGTTCCGGCCGCGCCGTCAGCCGGTGAGGTTTTGACGACGGCTCTCATCAGCGGCGGCGGATGCTACCACGGTGCCGCCGGCACATCGCGCTTGCGGATCAGCCTGCGGACGTAGCGCAATGTGCTGTCGAGCAGCGGATCGGGCTCGATCTGCGGCTCGAGCGGAATGCTCCGCGTCCCGCGTGGCAGGGCCGCCGAGAAGCGGTTCACTGCCCACACCAGTCCATCACTGTCGCGCACGAAAAGATCCTTGTGGAGCCCCGAATCGACCATCTTGATCTGCTTCGACGAGTTGCAGGCGTCGAACAGCTCGTGAGCCATCCAGGCCGGGACGACTTCGTCCGAGCTGCCGTGCAGGACGAGGAGCGGGACGGTCAGCCGCCGGACGACGTTCACCGTGTCGAACAGGTTGCCCACGAACATGTGCAGCGGCAGCCGTGGAAACAGCGCCCGCGTGATGTGCGGCAGACTCGTGAACGTCGACTGCAGAATCAGTCCGTCGAACGGATAGCGCTTGATGACCTGCGCCGCGACGGCACCGCCGAGCGAGAACCCGTAAAGAATCGACGGGAGGGACTTCGGCCGGATTCTGTCGTGGAAGCGAGCGGCCGTGACGCCGTCGGACACGATTCCGTTGATTGACGGTATTCCGCTGCTCCGACCGAATCCGCGATAGTCGAAGTAGAGGACGCTCAGCTTCGCGGCGAGAAAGTGCGGGATGAGCTCCGCGGTCAACGTGAGGTTCCCGGTGTTGCCGTGGCAGAAGACGGCCGAGGCGATCGGGTTCTCGGCGCGGCAGTACCAGCCGTACAGCAATTCGCCGTCCGGCGTCTCGAACCATTGCTCTTCGGCCACGCCGGGCGGAACGCCGTAATCGGTCGGATCCCACGACTTCAACGGCTCCTCAGAAGGACAGAAGAGTTGGGTGTGGCGATAGAAACGGCGGGCGATGTCGAAGGCGGCGATCGTCGAAGCGCCGACGATCAGCGGAAGAGCGATTTGTCGAAGGCCTTTGTCCCGTGCCACGCGCGCTGCCTCTATGTTGCTCCCATTAACAGCGGCTGAGCAAGGAATCTGCCGTGGTAGATTCGCCGGACCTTGAAGTATGTCGACAGCCGGACACGCGTCCGTTACAAAGAGACGGATCAGATGGGGATCGCCCACCATGCGAACTACATCGTCTGGTTCGAGATCGGGCGGACGGACCTGTGTCGCCAGACCGGATTTCCGTACGCCGAGATCGAATCGCGCGGGTTCCTGCTGGTCGTGACGGAGGTCGGCTGCCGTGTCCGGATCCCTTTCCGCTACGACGACGAGGTGGTGATCCGCACCTCGGTCGCCGACGCCGCGAGCCGCTCGATGCGTTTTGCCTACGAGTTACGCGATGCGAGCGGAGAGGTCGTGCACGCGACGGGCTTCAGCGCGCACCTGTGGCTCGATCGTGAGACGAGGAAACCTGT
>DASWBH010000150.1:0-21662 GCA_036390755.1 Thermoanaerobaculia bacterium | reverse complement strand
GGTCATGCGCGGCGGCGGCTACGGCATCATCGGCGACATGATCGTCGGCGTGATCGGCGCGTTCCTCGGCGGCTGGCTGTTTGGCCTGCTGGGCATCTCCGCTGGAGGACTCATCGGTTCGATCATCACCGCATTCGTCGGTGCGGTCGTTCTGATCTTGCTGCTACGGCTGATCAAGCGCGCTTGATCACACGCTGATCGCCGGCACGTTGCCTTCGACGACCAGCTTCGGCTCGGTCATCTCCTGGACTTGTTCGCGCGTCACGCCCGGCGCGAGTTCCACGAGCTTGAGTCCCTTCGGCGTTACGTCCAGCACACAGTAGTCGGTGATGATCCGGTCGACGCACTGCACTCCGGTCAGCGGCAGCTTGCAGTTGTTGAGGATCTTCTTCTCCCCCTTTTTCGTGACGTGCTCCATCGTCACGATCAGCCGCTTCGCGCCGGCGACGAGATCCATCGCGCCGCCCATGCCTTTGACCATCGCGCCGGGCACCATCCAATTGGCGATATCGCCGCCCGCGGAGACCTGCATCGCGCCCAGGATCGACAGATCGACTTTGCCGCCGCGGATCATCGCGAACGAGTCGGCGCTCGAGAAAAACGCCGCGCCTGGAAGCACCGTCACGGTCTGCTTTCCGGCGTTGATCAGATCGGCGTCGACTTCGTCGTCTGTCGGAAATGGTCCGAGGCCGAGGATCCCGTTTTCCGACTGAAGGATGACTTCCATCCCGGGCGGAATGCAGTTCGCGACGAGCGTCGGCATCCCGATGCCGAGGTTGACGTAGTAGCCGTCGCGGAGCTCTTTGGCCGCGCGGCGGACGATCTGATCTCTGGTCAATGCCATCGCTGGTTCTCCTGCGCTCTGCGCTCGGCCCTCTGCGCTCTCACTTCCGCACAGTGCGCTGCTCGATTCGTTTGACACGTTTTGCCACGACGACGCGATGCACGAAAATCCCGGGCGTGTGGACGTGATCGGGATCGAGATCGCCCGGCTCGACGAGCTCCTCGACCTCGGCGATGCAGATCTTTCCCGCGGTCGCCGCCATCGGGTTGAAGTTGCGCGCCGTCTTCCGGTAAACGAGATTGCCGAAGCGGTCCGCCTTCTGCGCGGCGACGAGCGAGAAGTCGCCGACGATGCCGCGCTCCATGACGTACATCTTCCCGTCGAACTCGCGCGTCTCTTTTCCCTCGGCCACAATCGTGCCGTATCCGGCCGGCGTAAAAAATGCCGGGATGCCCGCGCCGCCCGTGCGCATGCGCTCGGCGAGCGTCCCCTGCGGAACGAATTCGACTTCGAGCTCGCCCGCGAGATACTGCCGCTCGAACTCCGCGTTCTCGCCAACGTATGAAGAGACCATCTTGCGGATCTGTTTCGTCTGCAGCAGCAGCCCGAGACCCCAGTCGTCGACACCGGCGTTGTTGGACACGCACGTCAGACCCTTCACGCCCTTCTTCACCAGCGCGCCGATGAGGTTCTCGGGAATCCCGCACAGACCGAACCCGCCGACGACGAGCGTGGCGTTGTCGAACACGTCCTTCACCGCTTCATCGACTGAAGCGACGACTTTGTTGATCATGCGCGCGAAGATATCAAATGACAGGAGGAGCGAATGCGCGATGTCGGCTTCGAAAGCATGACCCCGATCCTGCGCGTCGACGACCTGCAGCGCAGTCTCGACTACTACTCCCGCATCCTCGGATTCAGGATCGACTGGCCCGTCGGCCCAAACGAAAACTTCGCATCGTTGTCCCGCGACCGCTGCCACATCTTTCTGTGCGAAGGCGATCAGGGGCACATCGGTTCGTGGACCTGGATCGGAGTCGAAGACGTCGACGCCGTGTGCCAGGAGTACCGGTCGAAGGGTGCACGCATCCGGCATCCGCCCACGAATTACCGCTGGGCTCGCGAGATGCAGGTCGAAGATCCTGACGGCAACATCCTTCGCATCGGTTCCGAGCGCAAAGAGGACGAGCCCGACGGCGAGTGGCTCGACATGCAGGGACGCCGCTGGCTGCGACAGGCGGACGGCTCGTTCAAACAACTCTAGCGCGCCGGTTTGCGAGCTCATCGGCATTCGCCTTGCTCGCAGAGAGTGACCCTGCGGCGGCTTACGGCAGCCGCTTCACGAGCCACCGGATCTGGCCGCGGTGGTTCAGCTCATCCTCGAAGACGTGGAACCATTTGAAGTAGTTGTTCGCGGCCTGCCCGCGACGGAAGCTCGACTCCGCCATCAGCCACTTGTCGTCGCGCTTCGCGAGTTCGCGCAGCGTGCGCTCGCGCACTTCGCGCAGCGTATCGAGGTAGTGCTCTAACGGATGACCGCGGATCTCGTCTCGTGCCTGCGTGCCGAGGTTCAGCGCCGCCTGCCAGCGCTGCATGTCGTCAGGCACGCCGAATGTCGACGCCTGATACGCGCTCTCCACCGCCGCGATGTGCATCAGCAGCGCGCCGATCGAATTCGCGTTCTCGTCCTGCACGTGATCGAGCTGCGCCGTCGTGAGTCCCTGCACCGCACTGATCGTCGTCTCGCGCACGTAGGTCATCATGCCGATGAGCCGCGCGATCTGCGGCGTGTAACCGGGCAGATCGCCGATGACGTAAGGGCTCGACACGTTAGTGCGTATGGGCGTGATCGTGATCGTGCTGCGCGCCGTGCGTCTGGCCCGCCGTGCCGCTGTTGATCTGCTCGACGATCTGGCGCGCGCATTCGGTGAACGCCTGCGCGGCTGGCGAGCCGGGATCGAGGACCACGATCGGCTCGCCCGTGTCGCCGCCGACCACGACCTTCGGATCGATCGGCACTTCGCCGAGGAACGGGACGCCGAGCATGTCAGCAGTCTTGTGCCCGCCGCCGTGGCCGAAAATCTCTTCGCGCTCGCCGCAGTGCCTGCAGATGAAGTAGCTCATGTTCTCGATGATGCCGAGAACGGGCACGTTGACTTTGCGGAACATGGCCAGGCCTTTACGTGCGTCGATGAGCGCGACGTCCTGCGGTGTCGTCACGATCACCGCGCCGGTGAGCGGGACCTTCTGCGTCAGCGTCAACTGCGCGTCGCCCGTGCCGGGCGGCAGATCGATGATCATGAAGTCGAGCTCGCCCCACTTCACATCGGTGAGGAACTGATCGAGCGCTTTCATCACCATGGGTCCGCGCCAGATCACGGGGGTGTCGACGTCGGTGATCAATCCGAGGGACATGGTCTTTATGCCGTGGTTCTCCATCGGCATGATCTTCTCGTCGTGCTCGTCGATCTGCGGGTGCCCTGTGATGCCGAGCATCATCTGCTGCGAAGGTCCGTAGATGTCGGCGTCGAGCAGTCCGACCGTGAAGCCGAGACGGCGAAGTGCGAGTGCGAGGTTCGTCGACACCGTGGACTTTCCAACGCCGCCCTTCCCCGACGCGACCGCGATCTTGTACTTCACGTCCGCGAGGATCTCGCCTGCGCGCGCAGCGGCCGGCGCCTGACGGGGTCCGACATCGAGGCTCGCCATCGCGTTCGTCACGCCGGGAACTGCCTTGACCGCGCGCTCGGCGTCGGCGACGAGCTGCCGGCCCACGTTCGGGTTCTCCGTCTGAAAGCGGATCGTGAAGGTGACGACGCCGTCCTGCACTTTCAGGTCGTGAACGAATCCGAACGACACGATGTCCCGCGAAAGCCCGGGAAACTTCACTTTCTTCAGCGCTTCGAGAACAGCTTCCGGTGTGGCCATCACTTCTCCCCTTTGAATCGGTCGTAAGAGGCGCGGATGATCGGGATCGCCTCTTCCGTCGAGGGGACCACCGAGACAACGTCGAGATCGGGCGGGCTGACGAGTCCCCGCTCGACCATCGTTCCACGGATCCAGTCGATGAGACCGGGCCACATTGTACCGACGAGAATCAGCGGGTGCTCCTTCATGTGCTTGACCTGAAGAAGCTGCCAGACCATGAACAGCTCGAGCGCGGTGCCGATCCCGCCCGGCATCACGATGAACGCGGACGACAGACGCACGAAGTGGTGCAGCCGCGAGAAGAACGTGCGATGGCGGAAGACCTTGTCGACAAACGGATTCGACTGCTCTTCGCTCGGCAGATGAATGGCCAGCCCGAACGAGCGCGCGTGGCTCTCGATCTGACCTTCGACAGCGCCGGCGTTGGCCGCTTCCATCAGTCCCGGGCCGCCGCCCGTGACGATGTCGATTCCCATGTGCGCGAGCTCGTAGCTCAGCTTCTTGACTTCGTCGTAGATCGGATCGCCGCGCCGGATGCGCGAGCTGCCGAAGATAGAGACGCGGTAGTGCTCGACGCGCTCGGGCTGGATCTGGTCGAGATCGTTGATCGTCTCCCAGAGTTGATAAATCGCTTTGTCGAGGATGTACGTCGGATCGGGCGAGGAGCGCTTCTTGGCCGGCGTTTGCGCCTGCCGGAGCGCCTCGAGCTCCGGCGTTGTGGTCTTGCGTGAATTGGGCATATCGACCCGCCTGCAGACGAGGCGGGTCGGGCATCTTAGCAGGAGTACGTTACCTGGTGATCCAGACGTCCTTCGAGAAAGTCTTCAGCTTCGGCTCCGCGGCGCGCGCCTCCGCTTCGGACGCGAATTTGATGCGGACGCGGAACGCGTTGCCCTTCGTCGTGAAGACCCGCTCGACGTACGCCGACGTGAACCCTCCGTCGATCACCTTCGCCGCCAACGCCTCGGCCGTCTTCTGATCGGAAGACGAGACGATCTGCGCGTAGTACGGAACTCCGTACTCGGCTGCCGGCTTCGCGGGCGCGGTCTCTACCGGCGCGGGCCTGGCGATCGTTGCCGGTTTCGGAGCAGGTTTCGTCACCGGCTTGACCGGCTCGGCGGCGCGTTCCGCGGCGGGCGTGACCGGAGTCGGGACCGCCGGCGCCTGCTGCGCGTCCTGACTCGCCTCTTCGTTGATCTTCGCGGACGCCGGCGACTGCTTGAAGTCGTCGTCGCGGACCGGAACTTCCGGCTTGACGGACTGCTTCGCCGGAGCGGCGCCCGCCTCGTTGACGACCGTCGCCTCCTTCCTCGCCGTCAGCCGCTCATCGGCCTGACCTCGGCCGATCAGCAGGCCGAAGGCGAACGACGCGGCGAGCGAAAGCAACAGCAGGACGAACGCGAGGAACGCCTGTCCTGCGGTCAGAGAGACTTCGTAGTGGGATTGATCGTCGGTGATCAGCGCTTCTTCAGACATGCCCGCCCTCCCTCACTTTTGCGCTTGTGGCCGCGGCTGTGGCGGTGCCGCGGCATTCCAGTTTGTGTGATAGACCACGCCGTTGTCAAAGTAGATGGCCGAGGCGCCGCCGTCGGCCTTCGGATAAATCCAGACCGAGTAGACGCGGTTGTTCTGCACGACCTGCTTGATCCAGTCTTCGCGCGGCAGGCCGACGAGCGCGCGGACGTCCAGCTCGCTCATTCCCGTCTTCACCCCCGCGAATGCGTTCATCGACACGAAGCGGCGCTGTTCCGCGACCGCGATCCGCTGCACGGCGTCCTGGTTTGTGGGATCGATCTCCAGCGCCTCGCGATAGGACGCGATGGCCTTGTCGTAGCGCGACAGGGCGTTCATGTACTCGTCGCCGATGATGATTTTCTCGTTCGCCATCACCGTGACGGCGCGCGGGTCCTGCGTGCGGGCGTGGTACTCGCGGAGCTTGTCCATGAACGCGACGTACGACGGCTCCATCTTCCTGTGGTTCTCGATCAGGATCTCGATCTGCTCCTTGCGCGTGGCAGTGGCCGGCGGCGTCTTCTGCGCGGCGCGCAACGTCTGGATCCACTGGTAATCGGCCATCAGCAGGTTCCACTCGCGATCGTTCGGGCGGTTGGGAGGGCCGGGGGTGGCGCAGGCAACGGCGAGGACGAGGAGAACGGGGACGATGAGCTTCCGCATGCTTCGCGATTATTTTAAACGACGCCGCCCGCTCCAGATCCGCCAGACCAGATACACAACGATGACGATGTTGAGGACGAGCACAGTCGCGCTCACCGGCCGCGGCCTCCGGATGACTTCATAGGCCTCGAACGGGGTGAACGACGCGGTGGCCACGACCGTCAGCCACTCCGCCCAGAGCTTCCCCAGCCACAGCCCGGTTCCTTCGGTGATGAAGAGCGCCGCGTAGAGCAGCGCCGCGATCGCCAGTTGCTCGATCCGCTTTGGCGGCATGCGCGTGATCATGGCGATCGCGCGGCGCGTGACCTCGTGCTGCGAGGCCCACGCGACCTGGCTCAGCCAGTCGACCACGTGCGCCAGGGCACCGGCCTTGAGCAGCCGCAGCGCACCAACCGCGCTCAGGATCAGGAGAAACGCTTTCGCAAAACGGAAGAACGCGATCAGCCGGAGAACGCGACCGCTCCGCTCGTCGTGCATCAACGTTTGAGCGATTCGGCGATCCGGGCCACTTCGGCCTCGAGCGGCGCGCCGAACTCGGCCCGCACTTCGAAGATCCAGCCGTACATCAACTCGTCGAGGATGTTCTGGATGACCTGCGTCTGATTCGCCGATCCCGACGCGACGAGATTGTTCAGCAGCTGATCGACGTCGATGCGGCCCTCGTTCACGAAGTTCATGCCGCTCAGATACGGCAGCGTGTCCGGCGAGAGCTGCAGAACGACGCGGTCCATGAAGTCGTACACGTGGTCGCCGATCTTCTGGAAGACGATGCTGAAGATCTTCTGGAACGCCGTGTTGTAGCGCTCCACGAGATCCTCCAGCTCGTACTCGCTCGCCTCCGCCACTCGCTTTTCGGCGAGATCGGCGCCGATCGCGTCCTGCACGAGATTGACCGCAAGCAGTCCCCACAATGTCCTGCACGTCGAGAAGTTCGTCAGGTAACTGCGCGCGCAGAGCCGCTCCACCGTCTGCGGTTCCGACAGCAACGAGAGCACGTGGCTTTCCTCGTCATTGAGCTCGAGCTGATACGCGCGCGTGTCGGCGCCGGGCACCTGCTCGAGGAGCCGGTCGAGCTTTCCGATGCCGCGCATGATCAGCGACCAGTACTCGATCGAGCGCACGCCGTCGAGCACGAGCCTTTCGGTCGTGAGCTGCAGGGTGATGATCTCGTCGGGAAAGCTCGACGTGAACTCGATCGTGTAGCTGCCGCTGCGGTAACGGAGCGCATTGACCACGATGGCGCTCGACTGCCGCTCGATGGCGCGGCTCAACTCCTCGGGCTTCAGGTATCCGAGCTCGATGAGCAGCCCGCCGATCCGGCGGTTCACGACGAGCCGCTCCATGATGCTGTCGTACTGCTGCAGATTCAGCTCGCCCGTGCGCAGCAGCGTCTCCGCGAGGCCGACATCGGGATCGGTGCTCGACGCGTAGATGATCCGGCCTTCGTTGAAGTAGATGAGATCGTTCCGCCCGATCGCGTCGAGCGACAGGATGGCCGTCTCGCCGCTGCGGATGATCGATCGGAAAAGATCGGGAACGGTGGTCTCCGCCAGCGTTCCCTGAATGGAGAGATCGTCGGTCACGTGGCCGCCGGCCGAGTCGCGTCCTCAACCGTGGCCACGCCGACAGCGTTTTTCGTAGTCGATTTGACGCGATACATCGCCGTATCGGCCTGGCGGATGAGCCCTTCTTTGGTCATCGCGTGCGTCGGATAGGTGGCGATGCCGAAGCTCGCCGTGATCGAGATGTCCACGTTCGCGTCGACGTTGAAGACGGTCGCTGACATCGCTTTGCGCACGCGGTTGGCGACCGCCATGGCCTGGTCGGAATCGGTCTGCGGAAGGATGATGCAGAACTCGTCCCCGCCGAAGCGCACGACCTTGTCGATCGCACGAACGGCGCCGAGGATTCTTTTTGCGACTTCCTGGAGCGTGCGCGATCCGGTGAGATGGCCGTAGAAGTTGTTGACCATCTTCAGGTCGTCGAGGTCGAGGAAGATGATGCTGAAAAGCGTGCCGTAGCGTCGCGAACGCTCGATCTCTTCGTCGAGATACGACTCGAAGAATCGGCGGTTGAACGCTTTGGTTAGATCGTCGCGCATCGCCAGATCGCGGCTGCGCGTTAGCTGGTAGATGTTGCTGAGCACCTGGCCGACGGCCGCCAGATACCGCGTGACGTTGTCCGCGGCTTCGTCGGTCACCTTGTCTCCGGCTTTGAGCGGCACCTTGATCACGCCGATCAAGTCCTCGCCCACCTGCAACGGCATGACGATCATCCCGCCGCCCTCGTTGTCGCGCTCTGCAGCGAAGAATTTCCCGGACGACAGCGCGCTCTGCAGCACGCTCGAGGGGATGCCCGGCAGGAACTCGCCGGTCTCGCGATACGTGTCGTCGTTGCTGAAGCTGATGACGTAGCGTTCGAGCCGCGGGTCGTGCAGCAGCAGCGTCGCCATCGGCAGGTTCAGAAGCTCGAGGACCGTGCGCGTGATCCGCTCTGAGACCGCGTCGGCGTCGACCATCGACATCATGTCGTGGATCTGGGCGAGGTAGGAGACTTCCTGCTCGAGAGCAGAAGCGTGCATTGCCGTCTCGACGAGATCGACGGCGACTTCGAGATATTCGTCCGGCGCGTCGAGGAACACGTTGCGTTCGACGCGCATCTCGCCGCGCCGGCGATTCTTCGGTACCGATCCGTCGCACAGGACGACGCGCACGAGACTCTTGCGCGGCGGCGCGTCGAGCAACGCGTGCGAATCGGCGTCGATGACGACGATGCGGCACCCGTCGCGCTGCTCGCCACCGTCGACAAATGTCCACGACGGGGACGCCTTGCGGAGACGCCGGACAAAGCCGTCGCGGCCACTATAGATGCCGATCGGTTGGTGCATCGCGAGAGAAACGCCTAATTCTACAATGGTTTCCCGCCGATCATGCGCATCGTTCAGATCGTCCTGCCGGGCGCGCCGGAGTTCGAAAGGAAGTGCCAGCGCGTCGACTTCGCGTCGCTCTCGCCGGTGCACGACGTGATCGTGACGCAATCTCCGCACGACGCGCGTGCCGCCGAAGTAGCACACATCTATGGACCTGCGCCTCTTCCGCGCCAGCCGCTGATCGGCTTTCCGGTGCCGTACGTCGCGTCGTCAGAACCACAGAAACCGCGGTTCGCGCTGCGAAAACCGGCAACACCGCGCATCGTCGTCTCGCCGCTCGCAACTGGCGAAGGCCATCTGCCCGAGGCAGTCGAGGAGCAGTACTTCAATGCAACCGAGGACCGAGGACTGAGGACCGAGGACCGCGACCGTACGATCGGTTCGTTCCGCCGCCCGGATCTCGACGACCTCATCGAACAGACGCTCGCGCGAATCGCGCGATTTCGCGACGACGTCCAATGGAAGCACTTCGACATGCCTCCCGCTCCGGCTGATTTCCTCGACATCGATGTCTGGGTCGACCCCGCGCGCGACGAAACAGACTTCGACGGTTTCGTCGCCGAGGCCATTGCGGCCGCGAAACTGGTTGTTGCATCTCGCACGGCGATCAACTCGCTCCGGCTGGAAAAAGGGCGCATCGGATTCCTCGTCCCATGCAGCGATCCGAACGAGCTCACTCATGCGATACTAACGGCCCTGTTCAAGCCAGAGGTGGCGCGATCAAAAATTGAGGCAGCAAAACAGACGGCGGGAAAACTCCGTCCGCGGCAACGCATTCGGATCCTCGAACGTCTGTATGAAAGTCTGATCCCATGAGTCGCAGCCTGGAGATTCCGAACCCGCAGCGCCGCGCGATCGATGTCGTCCGAGAGGTCGCGGTGGAGAAGGAATGCCGCCCGTACCTGGTCGGCGGCCCGGTTCGCGATCTCCTCCTCAACCGGCACGTGCTCGACGTCGACCTGACGCTCGAAGACGGAAGCTCCACGCTCGCCCGCGCGCTGGCGAAGCGCATCGAAGGCCGCGTTCGTTCGTTCCCGCAGTTCCTGACGTACAAAGTCGTCGCTGACGGCTACCCCGAGATCGACATCGCAACGGCGCGCTCGGAGAAATACCGGTCGCCGGGATCGTTGCCGACCGTGTCGCCCGGCAAGCTCAGAGACGACCTGCTGCGGCGCGACTTCTCGGTGAACGCGATCGCCATGGATTTGCTCGACGGCGCGCTCCACGATCCGGCCGAAGGCCAGCACGACCTCGCCGCGCGCGTGATCCGCGTGCTTCACGACCTGAGCTTCGTCGACGACCCGACCCGCATCTTCCGCGGCGTCCGCCTCGCCAAACGCCTCGGCTTCACGATCGAGGCGCACACGGTCGAGTTGATGCAGAACGCGATTGCCTCCGGCGCGCTCGGCACCGTCTCCAGGGAGCGCCTCTGGCGCGAGCTGTTCCTGGCGATGGATGAGCGCGAAGCCCCGAAAATCCTCGCCGCGTTGCACGATGAAAACGCGCTCACTGCCATCTTCGGGACAGAGATTCCGGCGCCGGATATCGAGTCGCTCGAGCGCGTGCGCAAGCAGGTCGAATCGCAAGCCGCACTCGATCGCTACGTCCTGTACACCGGCGTGCTCCTCCGCGGTGCCGACTCGACGGCGGCGCACTTCGAAGGCTCCGGCTTCTCGCAAAAGCGCATCCGCAGCGCTCTCCAGATCGCGCGCGACCTCGGCCGGTTCGAGCGGGCGCTCAGCGAAGCCGCGTCGGATCGGCAACGGTTCCGGCTGTTCAAGACCGTCTCGCCGGAACTGCTGACGCTCGTCGTCTCCGAACGCCCTGACGAAAGCCCGCACGTGTCGCGCTTCCAGGAGTTCCAGCGATTCAAGCTCCCGCTGCGAGGCAATGACCTCGAAGTGCCCGGCGGCCCGCACGTTGCGCGAGCGCTCGAGCGGACGCGCGAAGCGGTCTTCCACGGCGAGATCACCGCCGATCAGGCCCGCGCTTTTGCGCGCGATCTGGCCATCAAGTATCTTGATCCGGAGGAATGACGGCAGAAAGCAGAAGGCAGAAGGCAGAAGTTGCTGCGCTCCGCGCTCTGCGCTCCGCGCTCCTGCTCCTGGCCTTGCCGCTCTTCGCGCAGCAACCCCCGCCGCCTCCTGAAGAGCCCAAACCTCACGACATCTCGAAAGTTGATCCCGCGCCCCTCGGCGGCGCGATCGCCACTCCGCTGCCGGAGAGCGAGAAGCGCAAGCTCCGCAAGTACAACATCGAGGAGCTCGCCGGCAGCCGTCAGGCGATCGGGTCACAGTTGATCGACGGGCGCCTGCCGCTGCCGCTGCTCGACTACTTCATCCACACCGGCAAGCTGAATCAGCGGCTGTCGTTCTTCGAGGGCGGACTCGTAGTCGTCCGGATGAGCGGCGCCGGTGGCACGATCCAGAAGCGCGTCATCATCCCGGCCGGCGCGATGAAGAAGTACCTCGAAGCGGCATCGCCGGAGAAAGTGGCGCGCATCGACAAGGCCGAGCTCACCAGCGCGCGCGACGATCGCGGCGCACTGCTCCGCGTCTACACGAAACAACTGACGTACGTCGAGCGCACGTTCGATCCGGTGGGCGGCCGCTCGAAGCAGTTGCACGACGCAGTCACGCCGCTGGAGGACCTCCTCCGGGCGATCTCCGAGGATCGGGCGGTGACGAGCACGCTGCCCAATTACGAGCCGCAGGTCGGCGACGAGCTCGTCGCGGACGACCGCAAGACGTGGAAGGTCGAGCGGATCATCAAGGACGGCGAGATCATCCAGCTCCGCTGCACATCGCAGCCGACGGTCATGTACGTGGCGAAGAAAGACCTCTACAACTACTTCGTCGGAAGAGCCGGCAATTAGCTCGCTCCGAATCACCGCGGGCACGTTGCGCGGACGCCGCGTGACCGTCCCTCCCGCCGCCGTCCGCCCGACTTCGGAACGCGCGCGGCAGGCCTACTTCAATATCGTCGGAGGGCGCATCGAGGGCGCGCGGTTCCTCGACCTTTTCGCGGGCAGCGGCATCTTCTCGTTCGAGGCGCTCTCGCGCGGCGCGGCGTCGGCGACGGCGGTCGAGCGCGACACACGCAATGTTGCGCTGATCGCAAAAGAGGCCGCAGCGTTCGGAGTGCAGGTGAAGACGGTGACCGCCGACACGCTGCAGTTCGTCCGGCGGGCCGCCGAGCCGTTCGACCTGGTCTACGCCGATCCGCCGTACGCTTACGAGGACTACGGTGAGCTGGTCGAAGTGATCGGGAAGCTGCCGCTGCCGCCGCGCGCGCTCGTGGCCGTGGAACACCGGCGCGGCATGAGACCGTTTCAGCAGGAGACAGGCAGGTTGCGGTTGATCCGAACGGCCGAGTACGGAGAGGTCTGGATCAGCTTTTTCGGCATCGCCGAGGCTGCCACAGGAATTGCAATCGGGGAGTGACGCGGAGCATTGATGGAACTGACCTTAGACGAACAGGGCGCACACACACTATTCGGCAATCACGATGAGAACCTGAGAATGATCGAGGAGGCGTTCGGCGTGAAGATCTCTTCGCGCGGAAACGAGATCTTCGTCAAAGGCTCCGCCAACAGTGTTGCGCCGGTCGAAAAGCTGCTGATGGAAATGCAGGAATTGATCGGTCAGGGCTACCCGATCAAGAAGTCGGACGTGTCGACGAGCGTGCGCATCCTGCGCGACCGGCCCGAGACCAGCCTCGTCGAGTTCTTCACCGATGACGCGGTCGGCGCATCCCTCCGGCGCGTGGTCACGCCGCGCAACATGGCGCAGAAGAAGTACCTGCAGTCGATCCAGGACTTCGACATCACGTTCGGCATCGGGCCGGCCGGGACCGGGAAGACGTTTCTCGCCGTCGCCGCCGCCGCCGCGCAACTCAACGATAAGCAGATCAAGCGCATCATCCTCTGCCGTCCCGCCGTCGAAGCCGGCGAACGCCTCGGCTTTCTGCCCGGCGACATCGCCGAGAAGATCAACCCCTACCTGCGTCCGCTCTACGACTCGTTGTACGACATCATCGGCATCGAGAAAGTCGAGAAGCTGATCGAGCGCAGCATCATCGAGATCGCGCCGCTCGCGTTCATGCGCGGGCGAACGCTGAACGATGCCTTCATCATCCTCGACGAGGCCCAGAACACGACCCCCGAGCAGATGAAGATGTTCCTGACGCGGCTCGGCTTCGGCTCGAAGGCCGTGGTGACCGGCGACGTGACGCAGGTCGACCTGCCCGAGGGCAAGAAGTCCGGACTGCGCGCAGCGCGGGCGATTCTCGAGAACGTCGAAGGCATCAGCTTCTTCGACTTCACGGACAAGGACGTCGTGCGGCACCCGCTGGTGTCGAAGATCGTCTCCGCGTACGACCGATCGGATCGCGAGAAGAAGGCCCAGCTCGACGCTGCCGAAGCAGCGGCCGGTCACCAGGCGCGATCATGAACGTTGTCATTCTGAGCGCCGCAGAGCGCGAAGAATCTGGGCGGCGGAATCGCGCCCCCGCCCAGATTCTTCGCCGTCTTCGCGGCTCAGAATGACGAACGTCGAGGTGACCGGGAGCGTCGTGCCGCGTCTGTCGCGGCGCGATGTCGCTGCATTCGTCCGCAAGGTTCTCATCGCGCTCGAGAAACTCAACCGGCTCGACGACGAGATCACCGACGTCTCCGTCGCGTTCGTCGATGACGCGACGATGCGACGCCTGAACCGCAAGTTCCGGCGCAAGTATCGAACGACGGACGTGCTCACCTTCCCTGCCGACGACTCGTACGCCGATCCGAAGAAGTCGGGCCGGCCGCTCGGCGACATCGTGATCTCGATCGATCGGGCGCTGCGCCAGGCGGTGCGGGAGAAGCATTCGACGGCAATCGAGGTGCGGTATCTGCTCGTGCACGGAGTGCTGCACGCGCTCGGGTACGACCACGAGACGGATCACGGGGAGATGAATCAACTCGAGATCGAGCTTCGCGCCGAAGTGGGTTTGGACTAGCCCAACTCGATGATCTCGTCCCTCAGCAGCTTGTAGAAAATCATCAGCGCGTCGGCTTCACGGATCGGGCTGATCTTGATGATCGACCCGATGTCCCACGTGCCGTTGATGCGGGACAGGAGAAAGCCCTCGTTCGGCGAGAAGTTCATCGTCGTGATCTCCTCGAACGACTTCGTCACGCGCGGCACCTTCGAGTCGTGCAGACCCTGATTGCGCAGCTCGGCCATGATCACCGCCTCCGCGCCTTTGGTCGCGCTGCGCACCTTCGGGTGATTCGGATCGAGGTTCTGCGCGGCCTTCAGCAGCCGCTGCGTTTTCTCGAAGTCCTTTGCCTTCAGCGCTGTCTGCGCGGCGTTCAGCATCGACACGATCTCGTCCGACTCGCTGAAATCGCCGCTCGCCGGGAACGGGACTTCGATCGGCTCTTCGTCCTCGGCCGGCGCGCTGCTCTCCGCGAGGCGAAGAAACCCTCCGCGCATGAGCGGCGCGAGCGTCGAGCAGACGAGAAAGGACGATGACCGGCTCTCGAGCACGATCTGTGCGATCGTCCGTTTGCCGTCGATGGCATCGATGACCGTCGTCTCCGCCTCGTCGAACTCTTCCTCCGTCTCGATCGGCTTCTGCACGACGGGAATGAACGCGTCGTTCGGGATGACCTCGCGGATCCGCGGCCACTCGTCGACGCGCCGCGTGCCCTCCATGATGATCCCGGTGACGTCGACCTTCAGCGGTATCATCTCCATCTGCGGCAGCTCGTTGTCGATGAAGTGAAACTCCCCTTCGTGCCAGAGGAAGACGTCGTAGATCTCTTCCTCTGCCTTCAGCCGCATGAGCCGCATCAAGTCGCCCTCGGTGATCAGGCCGATGACGACGAGGATCTTGCCCAGCAGGATGCCGGACTGCTGCTGCACCTCCATCGCCTTGCGGAGCTCCTCCTCGCTGAGATACCCGTGGCTCATCAGAAATTGCCCCAGGTATTCGCGAGGGTTGTTGGAAGCGGAGGAGATGACGCGGCCGCTCTTGAAGAAGATCTTCTTTTCGACGTTGCTGTTGGCGATGACCAGCGTCCCCGACTTCTGCCCAAGGCTGAGCCACTGCAGCAGGTCGCCCGGGAGCATCGTCTTGAGATTTCCGCTGACTCCCATGTTGGCGAAGGGTGGTGAATTATACCGTCCAGTCCGTAGTGCCGCCGCTCTGGGGTACGCTTACCGGGATGTCGAAGACCACCTCGGGCATCGAGCTGCCGCCCTATTTCGACGAGGCCGCCCTCGCCGAGCGCCGCTTCGACCCCGCTCGCGACCTCGGCGCACCCGGAGAGTTCCCGTTCACACGCGGCCCGCAGGCGTCGATGTATCGCGGGAAGCTCTGGACCATGCGGCAGTATGCGGGCTTCTCGACGGCCGCGGAGTCGAATCGACGTTACCGCTACCTCCTCGAGCGCGGCACGACAGGGCTGTCAGTCGCGTTCGACCTGCCGACCCAGATCGGAATGGACTCGGACGATGTGCGGGCGCGCGGCGAGGTGGGCAAAGTCGGCGTGGCGATCAACTCGATCGACGACATGGAGACGCTGCTCGCCGACATCCCGCTCGATCGCGTGTCGATCTCGATGACGATCAACGCGCCGGCGTCGATCCTGCTGTCGCTGCTGCTCGTCGTCGCGGAGCGCCGCGGCATCCCGTGGACGAAGCTCAACGGCACGATCCAGAACGACATCCTGAAGGAGTACGCCGCGCGCGGCACGTACATCTTCCCGCCCGCGCCGTCGATGCGGATCGTGACCGACATCTTCGAGTTCTGCGCGAAGCAGGTGCCGCGCTGGAACACGATCTCGGTCTCCGGCTATCACATCCGGGAAGCCGGTTCGACGGCAGTGCAGGAGGTCGCCTTCACGCTCGCGAACGGCCTCGAGTACGTACGCTCGGCGGTTGCGCGCGGCCTCGACGTGGACTCGTTCGCGCCGCGCATCTCGTTCTTCTTCAACGCCCACAACGATTTTCTCGAGGAAGTGGCGAAGTTCCGCGCGGCGCGGAAGCTGTGGGCGACGCTCATGCGCGAGCGTCACGATCCGAAGGACGTGCGATCGCTCGCGCTGCGCTTTCACGCGCAGACCGCCGGCTCGACGCTCACTGCCCAGCAGCCCGAGAACAACGTCGTCCGCGTCGCCTATCAGGCCATGGCCGCGGTCCTCGGCGGCTGCCAGTCGCTGCACACGAACAGCCGCGACGAGGCGCTGGCGTTGCCGACCGAGGAGTCGGTGAACATCGCGCTGCGGACGCAACAGATTCTCGCGTTCGAGACGGGCGTTCCCTCGACCGCGGATCCGCTGGCGGGCTCGTACGCGGTCGAAGCGCTGACGCTCGACATCGAGCGCGGTGCGCGCGAGCTCATCGAACGCATCGACAAGCTGGGCGGCGCGATGGCGGCGATCGAGTCCGGCTTCATGCAGAACGAGATCGGCGAGTCCGCGTACGTCGCGCAGCGCGCGATCGAGGAAAAGCAGGCGATCGTCGTCGGGGTGAACGAGTTCACGGAAGACAAGCAGTCGATGCTGCCGATCACGGTGCTCGACGAGAACGTTGAGCGCGATCAGGTGGCACGGCTGCGAGAGTTCCGCACAAAGCGAACGCGCGATTGGCGGAACGCTCTCACTGCGCTTGACGCCGCCGCGCGATCGAAGCAGAACCTCATGCCGCTGATCGTCGACGCCGTGCGCAACGACTGCACGGTCGGCGAGATCGTCGGGACGCTGAAGAAGACGTTTGGTGAGCACAAGGAGCAGGGCTTCTGATCGCGTCAGTGCCCGGGCGTGCGATCGACGAGAAAAAATCCGGCTGAACCATGGTCGTGGCATGTGCGCACGTCGAAGTGATGACTTCCCGCTGAGAACGCGACTTCGACGCGCGAGCCGAAACCGAGCAGCGCCCGTCGGGAGTCCGGGATCGACGCGCGAACCGTTCCGTCGATAGCGAGGGCCGACCGACCCCACGGCGTGAACTCGTACACTCTCCGCTCCGGGTGATCGATGACCTCGACGTGCGTCAATGTCGCACAGTCGCGCTGCGCGATTACCGTCGCATCGACGTAGCCAGCCAGCGGATCCGCGCCCTGCGCGAGCGGCTGCCAGTCGGTGACGAAGCGAACACCCTTCGGCGGACGAACCCGGAACAACGCGTTGTAGCCGCCATAGACGACTTCGAGGCGAGGATCGCTGCGCAGACGATGAACGAGCTCGCCCGAGGCGAGCGTCCAGTCGAGGGCGATGTAATCGCTGTCGAGAACCCGGGCCGCCGTGCGCGGCAGATCGGGATCGGTGCCCTCAAACAGTCTTCGTTGCGCTGTGTACCGGCGCGGATAAGGCACGGCCATGAACGTCGGGTCGAGTACGTTCAGGTACCGGCCCTGAGGCGCGAAGAACACGTAGGCGTCGGCATCGCTCCAGCGCGCGGCAATCTTCGCGTCGCGTGGCACTGCCCGGCCGAATGCGTTCCAGTCGAGCTCGGACACATCACGCGTCCCGGAGCGGATGAACTGCAGCTTGTCGGTGCCGAACGCGATCGGCAACGCGAGAATCGTCGCTGCACCGAAGATGGTCGCGGCGACACGCGGCCGAATACGCCTGCCGAACGCAATCACGACTGCGAGCGATGTGAGAGGGAACGCGTAGAGCGCCATTCTTCCGAAACGGAAGAACAGCACGACGAATACTGCAGCGGCGATGGTCAGATAGGCCAGGTTCGACTTGGCGCGCGCATCGCTGACTTCGCTGGAACGCGATCGCCTCGCGATCGCGATGAACGCGACGAGGGCGATGATCCACAGAGCGGATACCGACACGGCGCGAATGAGATTCGGCGGCGCAATCTCGTTGCCGACATCGAGCCATTGCATGTTCGCGAAGAAAACGACGTTCTGCACGTACCACAACTTCAGATTCGCAACCGGATGCGGCCGCAGCACAAGGCCGGCCGCAACGCCGGCGAGCGGTGCGATGAGCAATCCCGTCTCCGCCTGCCTGGTTCGATAGAACGACCATGCAAACCAGAGCACGGCCATGGCGGCAAACACGTGAAAGGCGGTATAGCCGATCGTGAATGCAAAGGCGAGGAGTCCGAAACCGATGTAGCGGCGCTCGGCCGCAACGATCGCCGCGAGCAGAAGAATCGTGAGGGCAAGCAGCTCCGGGCGCAGCCGGACCACGCGCGCGAAAAACAGCGGCGCCGAAATCCAGAGCCACAACGGCACGGCGAAGCCGGCATTGCCGAGAGCGCGGGCAGCGATGAGCGCGACGATGGTGGCCAGCGTCGCGTTCAGCACCGCAAGCGCGATGCGACCGCCGACCGCGGGATCGCCGATCGCTGCGAACGGCAACAGCAGCAGGTGAAACAACCACTCCTTATCGGCGCCACTGCCGATCAGGCTGAACCGCGCCCACGGAACGCTTGCCGCGGGTCCACCGAAGGCGTACAGACGCGCGACGGCCAGGTGATAGTACGAATCGGTGTCCCACAGAACGGGAAGAGCGAGGAAGAACGCGCCGAAGAGAACGAACGCGGCCACCCAGTGGAGCACCGCCAATGTCCGCCGGTCAGTCAATCACGCCGCCCGGCGCGCTCGCGCGTCGAAAGACGAACCACTGCCATCCGGACGTTCCTTCGAAAGGATAGCGTTGCACGAAGCGGTAAGCGCCGGCGCCGCGCAGGATGAGTCCGGGCGCAGGCTCTTCGTCGGTCCGCTGCGTGTGGTAGATGAACCACTCCGGCGGTTCGCGCGGCCACAAAGCCAGCGACACGTAATGAATCGTCATCGAAGGCGGCAATTCGGACGAATAGAAGCGCAGTACGACGCCGTTCGCGATATCGTCATCACTGCCCACGCGCAGGACGTTCCCACGAGTCTCGGTCACCATCATG
The DNA here is from genome assembly GCA_036390755.1 of Thermoanaerobaculia bacterium. GTDB lineage: Bacteria > Acidobacteriota > Thermoanaerobaculia > Gp7-AA8 > Gp7-AA8 > DASVHS01. The sequence goes on along the minus strand of DASWBH010000150.1, from coordinate 2,938 downwards.
CGCAGCGCCGCTCGATACTGTCCCCTGCCGATCCGCACCAATCGCGCGATTCGTGCGATGTGCGTCGAGAGGACGACGACAGCGACAACGGCGACAAGCCATCGGTACGTCTCTGCCGTGGCAGCTCGCGCGATCAGGTACCCGAGCAGCAGGTAGACGAATGGAAAGCACACGACGAAGTAGCGGAAATAGAGATACCGCGGCTGCATGACGACCAGAAAGAGCGCTGGACAGGCCAGGCACATCACGGGATAGAAGAGCCACGAATCGTCGCCACGCCTTCGCAGCACAACCGAGCCGGCGAGGACGATCACAACAACAGCAGCGATTCCGGCGATGCGAAGCGCAGGGGCGTCCGGAAAGCCGAGAAGCAGGATTGTCGCCCGACCGATCACATCGCTCCACCGGTACACAGGTCCTCGTCCAAACACCATTCCCGTACCGAAGAACGTGGACCACCAGGCCAGGAACAACAGCGGCGGTGCGTGATAGACCGCTTGACGCATCGCTTGTATTCGCATGGGTCTCCTCCCCCCGTACGCGAGGCTGCCGGCGGCAAACGCGATGATTGCCATTGCGAACGTGAGATGGGACAACAAGCCGAGCACGCAGACAATCCAGAACGCGGCCGCCGGGAGCAGCCGGTCGTCGAAGCGATAGCGCCGCAGAATCCGATACGCGAGAAGGGCAAAAAACATCGCAGGCGCGTATCCGCGCGCCTCCGAGCCATAAATCACCAGCGGGTACGAGAAGGCCAGGAGAGCCATCGAGGCGACGCGCTCGATTGCACCCCACTCGAGTGCGACCGAGCCGGCAAGCATCACGATTCCGACTCCGCTCGCGATCGCGAACATTCGGAACACGAGCGCCGTATGCGCCGACCGGACGGCGAAGAGATAGAGCGTGTTCAGCACGTGATTGTTGTCGTGGTGAAACGACAGGATCTCGGACGGAACGCGCGCGGCTCGCGCGAAATCGATCGACCAGATCTCGTCGAGCCACAAATCACCCCGGGCAGCGATCAACAGCAAAAGCGCCGAGATCGCCACGATACTCGCCCCTGCGATCCGCGAGATCGCGTCGCTCCTCACGCCGCCATGATAGACACCCTGTGCAACGCGTATGAAACCCGCGGACCCGTTCCTGGAAGCGGCAATCGATGAGGCCATGCAAGGCGTCGCTGAAGGCGGCATCCCCATCGGCTCCGTGATCGTCCATCGTGGCGAGATCATCGGCCGCGGCCACAATCGCCGCGTGCAGCGCGGCAGCGCGATCCTGCACGGCGAGATGGACGCGCTCGAGAATGCCGGCCGCCGCACTTCGTCGGTCTATCGCGAATCGATTCTTTACACGACGCTCTCGCCGTGCTCGATGTGCAGCGGCGCGATCCTGCTCTACGGAATCCCTCGCGTCATCATCGGCGAAAACCAGACGTTCCTCGGCGAAGAAGAGCTGCTGCGCTCGCGCGGTGTGACCGTCGAAGTGGTGAACGACGACACGTGCATTCGCCTGATGCGCGAGTTCATCGCCGGGCATCCGACGCTCTGGAACGAGGACATCGGGGAGTGACTCCGCGGTGCACGTATGGTATACGTATGGTATGAAGAAGACGACGCTCTACCTTCCTGACGACTTGAAGCGGAAAGTGGAGCGAGTTGCACGACAGCAGGGTCGCTCCGAGGCCGACGTGATCCGCGAAGCGATCGTAGCGGCAGTGAAATCGACCGCGCCGCGGCCCAGAATCCCGCTCGTCAAACGTACAGGCCGTGTTACGAACATCGCTGAGCACGTGGACGAGCTGCTGGATGGCTTCGGCGAGTGATCCTGCTGGAGACGAGCGGGCTTATCGCTGCGATTATCGAGAGCGAGCAGCATCACCACCGTTGCGCCGAGGTTCTCGCCAATGCCGAACCGCCACTGATTCTGAGTCCGTTCGTCCTTGCCGAAGCCGATTACCTCATCCACAAGTACGCCACAGTCGAAGACGCGCTGAACCTCCTCGAGGACGTCGCGCGACATTCGTACGAGCTCGTCGTCTTCACTGCGGATGAAATCGGCTCCGCGCGAGAGCTGATGGCGAAGTATCGATCGCTCCGAATCGGTCTGGCCGACGCCTCAATCGCGGTGCTCGCCGCGAAGTACGACTTCTACGACGTACTCACGCTCGACGAGCGGCACTTCCGTGCGATGCGCCCGGCGCCGAGGAAGAGCTTCCGCGTGCTGCCGCGGGACGCCTAGTGGCGCCAGTCGTCCATCAGCTTCACGAAATCAGTGAAGAGATAGAACGAGTCGTGCGGCCCGGGCGCAGATTCGGGGTGGTACTGCACGGCGATCGCCGGCTCGCTGCGATGGCGGAAGCCCTCGAGCGTCTGATCGTTGAGGTTGATGTGCGTGAACTCGACGTCCGATTCGCGCAACGAGTCCGGATCGACGGAAAAGCCGTGATTCTGCGCCGTGATCTCGACCCGGCCGTTGCGCAGATCCTTCACCGGATGGTTGCCGCCGCGATGCCCGAACTTCAGCTTGTATGTCCGGCCGCCCAGCGCGAGGCCCAGCAGCTGATGTCCGAGGCAGATGCCGAAGATCGGGATTTTGCCGATGAGCTGGCGGATGTTGTCCTGTGCGTACGTGACCGGCTCCGGATCGCCGGGCCCGTTCGATAGCAGCACGCCGTCGAATTTCTGCGCGAGGACTTCGCTCGCTGGCGTCTTCGCCGGGAACACCGTCACTTCGCAGCCTTGACCGGCGAGCTGCCGAAGGATGTCGCGTTTCACGCCATAGTCGTAGACGGCGACGCGGTGCTTCTGCGCCGGGCCGCTGACCTCGGCGGCGAATCGATATCTGTCGCCAGTCGTCACCCGGTGCACGAGATCGAGCCCGCTCATCGACGGCGCGCGCCGCACTTCGGCGAGCAGCTCGCCGGTCGGTCGCGACTCGG
>DASWBH010000149.1:0-3147 GCA_036390755.1 Thermoanaerobaculia bacterium | reverse complement strand
AAGAGCGAGAACGCGAAGTATGTGAACTGGCCAAAGGTCGACGACTTCCGCAAATACGGCGGCATCCGGATCGAGGACGACATCCTCGTCACCGACAACGGCCACGAGAACCTGACGCGCGAAGCGTTCGCGCGCGTTTCGCAATGAAGCTCGCGCCGCCGACGCTCGAGTCCACCGTCAACGTTCTGTCGACGATGATCACGCCGGCCGTGCTGATCATGGCCTGCGGCTCGCTCATTCTCACGACGTCGACTCGTCTGATCCGCGCCGTCGATCGCATTCGCGAGCTCGACCCGGAGCTCGAGAGCCTCAGCGCGGCCGGCGACGAACGGGCCGAGCGCAAGCGGGACATGCTTCTGAATCAGCTCGATCGCGCGACGTCGCGCGCGCGCATGCTGCAGCGCGCGCTGATGCAGCTCTACAGCGCTCTCGGATTTTTCGTCGGCACGAGCGTCGGGCTCGCCCTCAGCGCGCTCTCCAACCTCGCCGCGTGGGTTCCGCTCATCCTCGGCCTCATCGGAGCGGCGCTGCTGCTCACCGCGAGCGTGGTACTGATCCTGGAGTCGCGCATCGCGCTCGCCGCGACGTACGCCGAGACCGATTACATCCGCAGCATCAGCCGCGATCATGCGCCGAAGCTTCTCGATCGTGACCCGTCGCGCATGATCCGCTGATGACGTCGCAGCTCCTCTGGTTCATCCTCGCCGGATTCATCGCCGAGATGGTCTGCGGCACGCTCGGCATGGGCTACGGCGTCAGCGCGACGACGTTGTTGCTGGCGACCGGCGTTGCACCCGTCATCGCCAGCGCGATCGTGCACGCGTCGGAAGTGGTGACGATGGGAATGTCCGCGCTGGCGCATTACAAAGTCGGCAACGTCAGCCGCGAGATCGTGCGCCGCCTGCTCGTCCCGGGACTCATCGGCGCCGTCGCGGGAGTGTTCGTTCTCGCGTCTGTCCCTGCCGGGAAGATGCGGCCGTGGGTCGCCGGCTACCTGCTGCTCATGGGCGTTCTCATCGTGATCCGCGGAATCGGCGACATCACGTCGGCAAAGGCGCATCATGCCGGACCGATCGGCTTCATCGGCGGAGTGCTGGATGCGGTCGGCGGCGGAGGCTTCGGAACGATCGTGACCGGTACGCTGCTCGCGGTCGGTTATCCTCCGCGGACGACGGTTGGCTCCGTGAACTTCACGCGCTTCTTCGTCTCCATCGCGGCGACGATCGCGTTCGCGTTCACCGTGAAGATGTCGACGTGGACCGCGGCGATCGGGCTCGCCATCGGCGGTGCGATCGCGGCGCCGATTGCGGCGATCTTCGCGAAGCGCATCCCTGCGCGGCCGCTCACGATCGCCGTCGGGCTGCTCGTGATCGGCCTGTCCGTGCGGACGATCGTGCTCGCGCTGCGCTGAATGTCGCCCGAAACGCTTTGTGCTCGCCGATCAGACGGAGCGACTCGTCGAGCATGGCCGCGTTCTCCGGCTTGTTGAGCCACGTCGAGCGGCCGGACGGATGCGGCAGGACGACAACGTCGAACGATCGGCCCGCTCGTCGTGCGCGATGACGTTTGCCGACTGCGTCCTTCAATTGCCCAATGCCTACGAGCTGCGCCGACGCGAGCGTGCCGACGGCGATGATCAGCGCCGGCGCAAGCAACGCGATCTCGCGATCGAGATGCGCTCCGCAGTTTGCGATCTCGATCGCGTCCGGCACGCGATCGCCACCGTTCTTCGCATCCTTGCCGGGGAAACAGCGGATGACCGCGCAGATGTGCACGCGCGCGCGAAACTCATCCTCGCTGACCCCGAAGCGATCGGCGAACCAGCCGAAGAGCCGCCGCCCGGCCGTGTACGCGAACGGACGCCTGTCCTCGACTTCGTGCGGCCCCGGCGCCTGCCCGACGAGCATGACGCGCGCACCCGCCACCGCGCCCGTGACGGGAGAGCCGAGCACGTTCGGGCACAGGCGGCAGGTCGTGAGCGCTGCAATGTGCTGACGGAAATCCATTCGTTAACAGTTAACCGGTAACCGGTAACCGTTAACCGGCATGCCCTGCTCACGGTTAACGGTTAACCGTTAACGGTTAACGATTCACGGAAGCTGCTACCATCGTTTCCGCATGAGAAAAGTGGTTTCAGCATCGCTCGTCGTGGCATTCGCGGCCGCGACGGCGCACGCCTGGACGGCCGCCGCCGATCACCGCATCGCCAGCAAGGCGGCGCAGCTCGCGCCGAACGATCTCCGCAGGATCATCGAGAAGTACGACAAAGAGTTCGACGAAGGGATCACCCGCGCGGCCGCGGACGAAGGGTCCGACGTTCATCACTACTTCGTCCTCTCGCGCAACGGCCGTCTGCGCGAGCGGATCGAGCGCGAGACCGGCTCGGTCGTGTCGATGATCCGCACCGGCAAGCCCATGAGCCAGGTCGTCTTCCACCTCGGCGCACTCGCGCATTACGTCTCCGACGCGAACAATCCCTTCCACGTCGCGAACGACGATCCACGACTCACCGACCAGATCGGCGACTACGAAAGCTACTTCGAGCAGCGGCTGCCGATGTTTCCCACGGTGTTCTACGGGCTCGACGACAACTTTCAGCTCTCCGCGTATCTCGACCGGACGTTCGCGCGCACGGCCGGTTTCTATCCACTCATCGACGAGGAGTACTTCCGTTTCGGCGAGCAGCACGATTCGTCCGAGTTCGATGACCTCTCGACGGCATTCGGCGTCGCGTCGGTCTGCTACTCGCGCGCGGTCACCGACACGGTCAATCTCTACTTCTACATCTGGGGCCGCGCCGGCGGCGATGTGCGCGCGGCGCCGATGCTCCGCGGCGGGAACCTGCTTCTGAATAATGCGAATTGAGCGCGCGATCCTCTCCGTCTCCGACAAGACGGGGATCGTCGATCTCGCGAAGGCTCTCGTCCACCACGGCGTCGAGATCCTGTCGACCGGCGGCACGGCAAAGCACCTGAGCGATGCGGGCGTTCCCGTCACACCGATCGCCTCCTGGTCCGGCGCTCCCGAGATCCTCGGCGGACGCGTGAAGACGCTGACGCCGAAAGTCTTCGGCGCGATCCTGCACGACCGCGCGAACCCGTCGCACGTCGCCGATTGCGCGAAGCTGTCGATCCCGCCCGTCGACGT
>DASWBH010000148.1:0-2588 GCA_036390755.1 Thermoanaerobaculia bacterium | reverse complement strand
TCGCGAATGAATCCGGACGAGTTTCGACGCGTGCTGCGCGACGACGGCCGCCTGCTCGTTGCGATTCCCGCGCCGGACGATCTCATCGAGCTGCGCGAAGCGGTGCTCGGCGAAGCGAAGCTGATCGACCGCGTCGAACGGACAGTGGCGACGTTCGCGCACGCGTTCACGCTCCAGCGCCACGAGCGCGTTCGCCACGTCGCGCATCTCGACCGCGACGCAGTTCACGATGTCATGGCGTCGTCGTATCGCGGTCTGCGCATAAAACAACGCGAGCGCCTCGCGGCGCTCGCGGATCTGGATGTCACGTTGAGCAGGGACCTGCTGCTCATGTCATCCCGAGCGTGAGCGAGGGGTCTGGGCGGGGGCGATCCGCCGGGTGAGGAGCCCCTCATCCGCGGCTTCGCCGCACCTTCTCCCCGCTTAGCGGGGCGAAGGAGGACTCAGTGCTTCGCCGACGCCGTAGCCGCAGCAGGCTTATCGAAACTGATGTTGCGAATGTAGTGGCACGTATAGCCGCCCGGATTCTTCACGAGGTAATCCTGGTGGTAATCCTCGGCCTGCCAGAACTCCTTCGCCGGGACGATCTCGGTCACGACAGGCGCGCCCCACGCGCCCGAGCGGTCCACCTTCGCCTTGACCTCTTCAGCGATCTTCTTCTGCTGCTCGTCGTGGTAGAAGATCGCCGAGCGATACGACGTGCCGACGTCGTTGCCCTGACGGTTCTTCGTCGTCGGATCGTGCATCTTGAAGAAGAACTCGAGAAGGTGCGCGTAGGAGGTCTTCGCCGGATCGAACTTGATCTCGACCGCTTCAGCGTGGCCTTCGTGGTTCTGGTACGTCGCGTTCTTCACGCTGCCGCCCGTGTAGCCGACGCGCGTGCTGATGACGCCGGGCTGTTTGCGGATGAGATCCTGCATTCCCCAGAAGCATCCGCCGGCCAGCGTCGCGATCTCCGTCTTCGCCTGTACGGTCTTGACGCTCGAGCCCGAAGCGGCCGTCGCAGCCTTGCCGAACAGTGGCAGGTACTGTCCGTAGCCTTCCGCCTCGAGACGCTCGACCGGGACGAATCGCATGGACGCGGAATTCATGCAGTAGCGCTGCCCTGTGGGCGCCGGACCGTCATCGAACACATGGCCGAGGTGCGAGTCGGCGTGCTTCGATCGAACCTCGGTGCGGGCCATGAAGAACTTCCGGTCGGTCTTCGTGACGACGTTCGCGGGCTCGAGCGGCTTCGTGAAGCTCGGCCAGCCTGTGCCCGATTCGAACTTGTCGACTGAGCTGAAGAGCGGCTCGCCCGAGACGACATCGACGTAGATGCCCGCCTTGTGGTTGTCCCAGTACTCGTTCCGGAACGGCGGCTCGGTGCCTTCGTGCTGCGTGACTTCGTACTGCAGCGGCGTGAGCTTCTTCTTGAGCTCGGCATCCGACGGCTTGGCGGGGTCGTGGTTCATGCTTGCTCCTTTAGTGGACGATTGCGTCGACGCATTGATGACGAACAGCGCGAACGCGGCGAAGGCGATGAAAAACAAGAAGCGGTTCCGCATGCTCATTGGAACCGCTCCGGGGACTGCAATGTTTCGTTGTTTACAGAAGGATCACCGGCGGTTGCGCCAGCGATCATCGTCGTCGTAGTCGAAGCGGCCGAACCGCTGGCGATCACGCCAGTCGCGTTCGTAACCGCGGCTGCCGAATTCACGGGCGCGATCATAGTCGCTGGCCCAACGGCCGCCGTCGCTGCCGTGTTCAGGGTCATATCCACCGATGAATCGTTCGTGGTCACAGGGTCTCCACTTTCGTTTCCCCCCTTTGATGCTGGTTCTGCGGCTTTGGTTACAGTTGCATGAAGTGGTCCGCGGAAGATCGACTTCGCCTCACCTGTTTCGTCGTTGTTCATGAGGAAAATCCGCGCACTCGTGCTCGATGGCGCGCTGCCGTCGAGGCTGGCATTGATCGCTGTCTGGCTCTCGCTTTTCGCGTACGCCGGACGTCCGCTGCTCGTCGCCGCGCACGTCGAAGGAATCGCTCCGGCGATCGCCTGGTCGGCGTTGTTCTGCTGCTCGCTCCTGCCGATGCTGCCGGCGCTGGCGCGGCGGACTGATCCGCTGCTCAAACGATCGCTCCTGCACTGGACCGGCTACGCGACGCTCGGCGTGTTCTCGCTGCTTCTCGTTCTCGTCGCGTTATCGGATGTCTTGCGGTTGCTCGTCACCATCGGCGTCCGCACGATGAGCTTCGGCGTGCTGACGACCGCCGCGGCGCTCTCCCTCATCGGCTTGTTCCAGGCGCGCTGCCCGCGCGTGAAGAAGGTGTCGGTCCCGGTCGACGGTCTGCCCGACGCACTCGACGGCTACCGCATCGTGCAGTGGAGCGACGTGCACGTCGGGCCCACGATCCAGCGCCGTTTCGTGCAGGCCCTGGTCGACCGGACCAACGCGATCGACGCTGACGCGATCGCGATCACGGGCGACCTGGTCGACGGTTACCTCGACGACCTGCGCGATCAGGTGCAGCCGCTCGCCGCTCTGCGCGCGCGCGACGGCGTCTTCTACGTGACCGGGAATCACGAGTACTACTGGCGCGCCAGC
>DASWBH010000147.1:0-5037 GCA_036390755.1 Thermoanaerobaculia bacterium | reverse complement strand
CCGACCGCCTTCATCACCCCGAGCTCGGCCACGCGCTCGCGGACCGCCTGGGCCATGGTGTTGCCGGCCACGAGGAGAATCGTGAAGAACACCGCGGTCAGAATCGTCGTAACGATCTTGCCGATGTTGCCCATCTGGTCGGCGAATCCTTTGATGAACGCCTTCTCCGTTTCGGTCTTTGTTTCGTACGGCGAGTTGGCGAAGTGCTCATCGATCGCGCGCGCGACGTCCGCAGCGTGCGCCGGATCTTTGATCTTCACCAGATACCAGCCGACGAGGCCCTGCCCGAAGACGCGGTTCTCGTCGAAGTAGTCGTACCGGAAGAGGAGCTGCGTCGTATCGGTCTCTTTGAACTTGCCGTCGTAGATGCCGACGATGTCGAACGTCCACGTCGTGCCGCCGCTCTTCGGCCGCCAGATCGTGGCGTTGATTGGAATCTTGTCGCCGACTTTCCAGCCGAATTGCTTCGCGGTGGTGCGTCCGACGATTGCGCCCGTTCGCGTGCCCAGCCACGTGTCGTACTGCGCCTTCGGCAGCAGAAACTCGGGATACATCGACATGTACTCTTCGGGGATTACGGGCAGTTGCGGAAAGAACGACGACTTCGGATCCTTGTAGATGCCACCGAACCACGTGGCGTGCGTCGCCAGTGCGACACCGGGGATCTGCTCGATCTGCGTCTTGTAGCTGATCGGCAGCAGTTGAATGATCGAGACTTTGTGCCGCGTGATGAGACGGTCGGCTCCGGCGACGCTGATGCCCATCTGGAAGGCCTTGCGGATCGCGGCCAGATAGCCGAACAGGATGAACGCGACGATGATCGAGAGGATCGTCAGCGTCGTGCGCAGCTTGTGGCGCTTGAAGTTCGACAGCAGGAGCCCGGCGAACTTCACGCGGCCATCTCCCCCGAGACCTGTCCGTCGAGCAGATAAAGCGTGCGGGACGCGCGTGACGCCGCGTGCGGATCGTGCGTGACCATCACGACCGTCTTGCCGTGCTCGCGGTTGAGCGCCTGCAGAAGATCAAGGATGCCGTCGCCCGTCTTGCGATCGAGGTCGCCGGTCGGCTCGTCGGCGAGAACGAGCGTGGGGTCGTTGACGATCGCGCGGGCGATGCCGACGCGCTGCTGCTCGCCGCCGGAGAGCGTGCGCGGCGTATGGCTGGCGCGATGTTCGAGACCGACGATCTCCAGCGTCGTCGCGACGTGGCGCTTTCGCTCGGCGCGCGAGAGGGAAGTCAGCAGCAGCGGCAATTCGATGTTCCGCTCCGCCGACAGCACCGGCAGCAGGTTGTAGAACTGGAACACGAAACCGACGTGGCGCGCGCGCCAGCGGGCGAGCGCCCGGCTCGACATCTGGTCAATCCGTTGACCATCGACGACGATCGATCCTCCGGTCGGCCGATCGAGCCCCGCGAGGAGGTTCAGCAGCGTGCTCTTGCCCGATCCGGAAGGTCCCATGAGCGCGAGGAAGTCGCCCCGCGGAATCTCGAGATCGAGCGCGTGCAGCACGTGGACGTCTTCGCCACCGCGCTTGAAGATCTTCTCGACGCCGCGCATCTGGACTAGTGGTTCCGTCATTGCTTCTCCTCGCATCGGTTACCGGTTACCGGTTACCTTCACCTTGTCCCCATCCTTCAACTCCGCCGCCCCCTCCACCACCACCCGCTCGCCGTCGTTCACGCCCGAGAGCAGCCGCGCGCTGTCGCCTTCGCTCCCGGCGACCTTGACGGCGCGCCGCTCGACGCGGTCGTCGCCGGTCACGACGAAGACGACGTCCTGCTCGCCGTTGCGGCGCACGGCCGTCTTCGGTACGACGATCGTCTGCTGCTGTTGCGCGGCCGGGCTGTCGATGAAGGCGACCTTCACTCCCATGTCGGGCAGAATCCGCGGGTCCTTCACGTCGAATCCGATGCGCACCTTCACCGTCGCCTTCTGCCTGTCGGCTGTCGGAATCACGGTGATCACGTGCGCGGGGATGTGCCAGTCGGGATACGCGTCGAGGGTCGCCTCGACCTTCTGGTTCGGCCGCACACGATTGATGTAGGCCTCGTTGACGTCGACCTCGATCTCGAGCGACTCCATGTCGACGATCGTGCAGATTCCCGTGCGCGTGAACCCGCCGCCGGCGGAGTTCGGCGAGATCATTTCTCCCGGCTGCGCGTTCTTCGACACGACGATGCCGGCGAACGGCGCGCGGATCACGTTGTCGTCGACGTCCTGCTGGCGCAGTTGAACCTGGCGTTGCGACACCGCGAGCTGGTCCCGTTGTGCCGCGAGCCGCGCCTGCAAGGCGTTGAGCTCGGCGCGTGCGTGGTCGAGGTCCGCTGTGCTCTGGATCTGCTGCGACTGCAGGCTGGTCGCGCGATCCATGTCGAGCTGAGCCTGATGAATCCTGACTTTTGTTTCCTCGAGCGCGCTCGCGGCGGCGGCCGCTTCGGCCTGTGACAGCCTCAGGGCGCGGTCGGGAGAGGCGGAGTCGAGCCGCGCCAGAACCTGTCCGGTCCAAACCTGCATGCCCTCTTCGACGTACACATCCACGACGCGACCAGTGAACTTCGACGAGACCGTTGCCTCGCGCCGGGCCGTGACGTATCCGGTCGCGTTGAGTACGGTCGACTGCGACCCGCTGCGCTCCGCGCGCGCGGGCGCGACGTGGACGCTGGCCCGCGCCGGACGTGCGATGAGCCAGGTGATGATCGCGACAACGACGAGCGCCGCGGCAACGGCGGCGAGCAGCCATGGTTTCCGCTCGCGCGTTTCCGCCGCACCGCGATCGATGCGCAGACTGTCGAGACTCGCCTTGTCGATGGCCATTGCAGACCGGTCGGCGCATTCTAGCCGTTGTTACAAACGGTCACGAAGCCATGATCTGAAGTTACGGAGGCGGCCCGTGTTGCGCCGTTGTGCCAAGATCGTCACGCGATCTTCAAAGGATGAAGGATGAAGGATGAAGGATGAATCCACCGGTCGCCCTTCATCCTTCATCCTTCATCCTTCATCCTTCGGTATGAACCGCCTCCGTCGATCCATCCTCTGGCTGGTCGTCCTGGTCATCGTCCCCCTCGGCGCCCTGACGGTGATGCAGTACCGCTTTCTGCGATCGCTCCAGCGCACCACCGCGCTCGCGGAGCAGAACTGGCTGCGCAACTCGCTCGAAGAGGTCACGCACGACATCGAGAGCAACTACCGCATGGCGAGCGAGCAGGCGCTCACGATTCCGTCCGAGGCGTTGACGGATGTGGAGGCGCTGGCGAGCCGGATCCGGGCGGCGCACGTGCCAGGCGCGCGGACGTTCTTCGCCATTCACTACGACGACAGCCGCGCGGAGTGGGCGTTCTTCGATCCTGATGGCAGCGAGAAGACTCCGTCGTCGGAGGAAGAAGTCGAGGCGGTCAAGCTTGCGACAGTGTCGTGGCACGTCGCCCACACGATGCAACGGATCATGGCCCAGCCGGCGCTGCACGTCGACGAGCGCGATCCGGCGAACCGCATCGTCATGCGGCCGGTGCTCGATGAGGGCCTGCGCGTGATCGGCGTGGTCGGCGTCGTTCTCGACGAGGACCTCGCCCGCGCATCGATGGTGGACGTCGGAGCCGCCGCGCTGCGCCGCCGCTATCACGGCAACGACATGCTTTTCCGCATCGGCCGGCAGTTCCCGGCCGACAAAGGCTTCATCACGCAGCCGCTGGGCTTCGTCTTCACGAGCTGGCGCGCCGGCGTGCGCGACAACTTCGCGACGCCCGAGCAGATCGCGGCCACGAACTTCCGCGCCAATGTCCTCTGGACCGGCGCCGTCTTTCTCATGCTCCTCGGCGCCATCGCGCTGGCCGTCCAGGCCGCGGCGCGTCAGCTCAAGCTGTCGCAGATGAAGAGCGACTTCGTCTCGAACGTCTCGCACGAGCTGCGCACCCCGCTGGCCTCGATCCGCGTATTCGGTGAATACATGCGCCTGGGCCGAGTCACGAGGCAGGACAAGATCGTCGAGTACGGCGAGTACATCGAGGCGGAGAGCCGCCGCCTGACGCAGCTGATCAACAACATCCTCGACTTCTCGCGGATCGAATCGTCGGACAAGACGTACCAGTTCTGTCCGACCGACATCGTCGATCTCGTCGCGCAGACGACCTCCGGCTTCCTCGTTCCGCTGCGCGACAGCGGCATCACCGTCAATTTCATCGCCACGGCGACGGCGGTGCCGCTCATCTCCGTCGACCGCGACGCGATCGCGCAGGCGCTGCTGAATCTTCTCGACAACGCCGTCAAGTACTCGCGCGACCGAAAGGAGATCGACGTCGAGATCACCGCGTCGCCGTTCAGCGTGGCCATTGCCGTCCGCGATCATGGGATCGGCATCGCGGCGGCGGAGCAGAAGAAGATCTTCGAGAAGTTCTACCGGGCCGGCGACGTCCTCGTTCACGACGTCCGCGGCAGCGGCCTCGGACTCTCCATCGTCCGGCACGTCGTGGAGGCGCACGGCGGACGCGTCGAAGTCAGCAGCCGCCCCGGGGAGGGGAGCACGTTCACGATGGTCCTGCCGATTCTCGAGGCGAAACAGGCAATGCTCGATGCGCACGAGGGCGCCGAAGGATCTCCGGCAACGGCATGAGCTCGATTCTGATCATCGAAGACGATGCCGCCATGACGGTGGCGCTGCGCGACGGATTCGAATTCGAGCGCTACGCGGTCGAGATGGCCAACGACGGCGAGCAGGGCATGCGCATGGCGTCGCGCGGCCGCTACGACATCATCATTCTCGACGTCATGCTGCCGAAGAAGAGCGGCCTCGATGTCTGCCGCGAGCTTCGGGAGCGCGGCAACAACACGCCGATCATCATGCTCACCGCGCGCGGGCAGGAGATCGACAAGATCGTCGGCCTGCAGCTCGGCGCGGACGATTACGTGACCAAGCCCTTCAGTTTCGTCGAGCTGATCGCGCGCGTCGAAGCCGTGATGCGCCGCGCGCAGCGGAAGAAAGCCGCCGACGAAGTCTCATTCGGCGACGTCAAGCTCGATTTTCGAACGTACCAGGCCACGCG
>DASWBH010000146.1:0-2468 GCA_036390755.1 Thermoanaerobaculia bacterium | reverse complement strand
CGCCGCGCGATGACGAGCGTCTGATCGTCTTTCTGCGGAGCGTCGCCGACGAACGCGTCGACTTCTCTCGCGATCGCGTCGCGCAGGTCTGCAGATGAATGTGCGCCGTGCTGGCGGAGGATCGCCTCGAGCCGGTCGTTCTCGAACTCTTCGCCGGCGACATTCTCCGCCTCGGTGATCCCGTCGCTGTAGAGCACCACGGTCGATCCCGCCGGAAACGGCCGCTTCTGCGTCATGTACCGCGTCTGGCCCATGATGCCGATCGGAAGCCCGTGCGACTTCAGCATCTCCAGGCGGCCGTCGATGATCACGTAGCAGGGGTTGTGTCCGGCGTTGACGAACTCGAGGACGTCGTTCTCACGATCGATCGAGATCATGATCATGGTCACGAACTTGTTCTCGGCCGACCAGCGATGAATGTGCTTGTTGAGCTCCGTGGCGATGTCCCCGAGCTCGCGTCCTTCGTCGAAGAGCAGCTGCACTGCGGCATGTAACGCGGAGACGAGCAGCGCCGCCGGCATCGACTTCCCTGAAACGTCGGCAACGAGCGTGCTCAGGACTCCGTCGCGCTCGACGAAGGTGTGGTAATCGCCGCCGACCTGCCGGGCCGGACGCGAGAGCGTGGCGATGTCGATCGCTTCGGAACGCGGGATCGACTTCGGGAGAATGTCGCGCTGGATCGTGGCGGCGAGCTCGAGCTCGCGCTCGATGCGCTGCTTCTCGAGCGCTTCCTTGTGCAGCCGCGCGTTCTCCAGGGCGACGGAGGCCTGCGTCGCGAAGAGCGACAGGAGGCGAAGCTCGTTCGCTTCGAATGCGCCGACGGCGCCTTCGCGCGTTTCGCGGTCGGCTGCGGCGAGGACCCCGATGATCGAGTTGTTCCCTTTGATCGGCACCGCGACGTACGCGGAGCATCCGGGGAAGATGCAGTCGGTGTTCTCCTGGAACGACAACGGCGTGCCTTCGGTGACGAGCTGATTGACGAGGTCGGCGTCGAGAAAATCCTCCCGGACGTCGCCGAACGAGCGGAAGAGTTTGAATCCTTCGCCGTCGCGGAGGTAGAGCGCGGCGCGGCGGGCGTTGGTCAGCGAGATCATGCGGAAGAGGATCTCGTCGGCGAGGTCGTCGATGTTCAGCGTCGACGCGATCGACAGGCCGATGTCGTACAGCGACTCGAGCTCCCACAGACGGTACTTGAGCTGGAAGTCGCCTTCGCGCGTCTCCTGCATCAGCCGCTGGTTCGTGATGATGATGCTGACGAGCGAACCGGCGGCGCGCACGAGCGCGATGTCGTCATCCGACCCCGTCCCCGAAAGCGCGAGCAGACCGATGTCTTCGCGATAGCTCCGCAGAGCGACGACGACGACCGGCTTGGGATCGATCGGGAGGTCGTGCTTCGATTTCGGATCGAGGATGTCGGGAGCGGCGCAGTGCTGCGACTTCGCGACCAGCCGCATCGAGTCCTCGCGGTCGCGCAAATAAAGCGCGCCCGTCTCGAAGGGCGTATTCCGCGTGAACGCTTCCAGGATCTTGCCGGCGTCAGCAGTAACCGAAATGCGCTCGAGCTGCTGCAGATCGTGAAGCAAATCGGTGAGCGTCCGGGTCGGCATCATCGTCAGCGCCGCCGGATTATAGGCGGCATCCGATTTCCCGGTTTCTTCCCTCAAGTTTCCTTCCCCCTTCCGGACTTCCCGCCGCTGCAGAGCGATCTTGCTCACATACGAGAAATCACACCGGAGGGTTCCTATGACGACTGAAAACAGCAGTGGCGTTCTGATCGGCGAAGAGTTCCTGTCACTCGTGAGTCACGAGATCAAGAATCCGCTGACGTCGATCACGGGGTTCGCAGATTTCGCGGAGGATGCAGTGCGGAACAATGATCACGACGGCGCGCTCGAACATCTCGAGATCGTGGGGAGCGAGGCCCGGCGGATTCTGCGGCTCGCCGAGGATCTGCTGGACGCGTCGTGTCTGAGGGCGGGGAAGTTCCGGCTGATGATGGGCGAAGTCGATGTGCCGTCGATCGTCGCGCGCGTCGTGGCCCGCTATGCGGCCACATCGCGGAGGCTGGAACCTTCGACGAGCTCCATGGCGATGAACGGTGAGCCTCGGAACTGGTCAATCTCGAAGATTGTCACGATGTTCGGATGATTGAGCGCGGAGGCGGCGCGAGCTTCGCGTTCGAAACGGGCGAGGTACTCACGGCTCCCGCTCAGCCTCTCCTGCAGGAACTTGATCGCAACGTCGCGCCCCAGCTTCGGGTCGCGCGCGCGATACACATCCCCCATCCCGCCGGCTCCAAGCGGCGACAACACTTCGAAAGAGCGCACGTGCGCGCCGGGTGAGAGTTGCATTGCCGGATCGGCGAATTATAGGCACTCGGGAAGGACGTACCGCAGTTTTTCCAGAACTACGTTGTTGAGCTCGCCGCCAGGTTCAGCTCTTTCAGCGCGCTCTCTTCGCTCTCGAAA
>DASWBH010000145.1:0-6329 GCA_036390755.1 Thermoanaerobaculia bacterium | reverse complement strand
TCCGCCTTTGAGGCCTGGTCGAGCCACGTCTGCGCGTCGTTGATCATTCCGTTGTCGAACGCGTACGACGCCGCGCGATAGGGCGTCCGCCAGTCGTTCGGAGCAGCGGCCGCGACGGCGCTGTGCGCGGCGGCGAGCGTCTTCTGCGTCGTTCCCGTCTCGACCGTGAACGGAACCGCGAGGTTCTCCCAGCGCAGCACGACGGTTCCTCTGTCGGCGGTCAGCTGCGGAACATCGAATGTGAGCCACTCCGTGAACGGCGCGCGCTCCGGCTTTGTGTTCACGCGCAACTGATCCTTCGCCTGGTCGTAGGTGAAGCTCCCCCACTGTTCGGCGACCTTGTTGAAGATCAGCGTCCACATGTCCTTGCCGGGAATCGTATGCAGGCTGTACGTGCCCTTCGGCAGCGGCTGACCGTTGATGATGACGTCGTCGCTGAACGAGATCTGCGTAGCCTCGTTCGCGCCGGTGCGCCAGACCTTGTCGTACGGAACGAGCGCACCCCAGATCGGACGTCCCTTCACGCCGGGCCGGCTGTAGGTGATCGTCATATCGGTGGTGCCGATCGTCTGCGTGAGCGAGGACTTCTGGCTGGGCCGCGGATACTTGACCTGCGGCGCCTGCTGCTGTTGTTGCGCGACCGCGCCGATGGCGACGAGCAGCGCGAATGTCGTGAGTAACGTCTTGCGCATGTGTTTCCTCCGAGGGGCAACGTATACCGTTAGAATCGAGCCTCATGCAAGCTGCGGCGATCGGCTTCCGTGCGAAGACGGGGCACGCGATCGCTGTCGCGCTGTGCGGCGCGGTCGACGAGCCGGCGCTGGTCTGGCGGCGCGACGTGAGCCTGGTCGATCCTGCTGTTCCGGAAACTTCGCAGCCGTATCACGCCGTGATGGATCTGCCGTGGCCGCAGGCGCTCGCGGCCGCGGAACGCTTCGTAAGCGCGATCGAAGTCGTCGCCGCGGATCTTCTCGGCACGCTCGTTCGCGAGCTCCGCTCGAACGGATTCGCGGTGCGCGGCATCGGTGTCGTCGGGTCCCCGGATCGCAAGCTCGAGAAGATCGGCAATCCGCACATTCGCGCGCACGGCGCCGAGGGAGTGCTGTTCCGGCGGGTGCTGGAGAAGGCGGCGGAGACGAACGGGATCGCGTCGCGCGCGTTCACCGAGAAGGACGTGGCGCAGTGCGCGATGGCCGAGTTGCACGTGTCGCGCGCCAGACTCCTTTCGCAGCTGAAGAGGCTCGGCGTCGAGGCCGGACCGCCGTGGCGCGGCGAGGAAAAAGCAGCGGCGACGGCGGCGCTGCTCTGCCTACGCAACAGCGCGGGAAGTAGCGCACGCCCAGACCGTCGCTCGCGCCGGACAACACGTCCAAAAGAAGCATTCTAGGGGGATGCCGTGGCCGTTGAATTCAGCGCGACCGCTCGCCGGCTCGGAATCCTCTCGGCGGTGAGCGTCGTGGTCGTGGAAGTGGCCTATGCGGTCACGCTTGTCGTCGGTTTCTTGTCTCTTCAGTCTCCGCAGCAACCGATCGGCGATCCGATGTTCTCCATTCTCGAGGTGCTGATCATCGTGATGATGCCGGTGATGGTCATGCTCATGGTGGCCGTGCACGCTTGGGCGCCGTCGCACGCGAAAGCGCTCAGTCTGTCCGCGGTGGTCTTCATGGGCCTGCTCGCCGCGGTGACCTCCAGCGTCCACGCAAGCGGGCTGCTGGCGCTCGCTCGCTGCATGTCACCGGCGACAACACCACTCAAACCATACGGAACATCGGCATCGTCGGTTACCTGGGAGTGTTTCTGGTTGTCGCAGCGCTACTGGCGGTCTTGTTCTATTGCGCCAGACCCCCGTCGGGCCGATGACGAAAAAGCGCGGCTAGCGCGGCGTATTTGTCACTTGCAGAGCGGCTGGTAGCGCGACCTCAGGCTGTCCGGTCCGCCGGCAAGCACGTTCGCCAGAAGCATTAAGTCGTGCGGCGCTCTCCTCGTCTCGAGGAACTGCGTCTCGTAGTGACCGGTCTGCGGCCGCGAGTTGCCTTCGACGAGCTCCGTTCGCTCGAGCACGACCTTCGTGAACACGAGATCGCAGCACAACTGCCGCGAATCGGCCGGCACGTACGACCCGAACCAGAGGTCCGGCTGAATCGAGCGCACGATCGTGTTCAGCTGCGCGAGCTCGCCGGGCAGGAGGACGAAGCGGCACGACTTGCCGTTCGTCACGAATTGACCGACAGTCAAGTTGCCGTCCGAATCGACGCGGATGTCGCCCGTCCCGCCGCCGCCGAATCCCCCGCTCGTCGTCAACTCGATCTTCCACGGGCCATCGATCGGCGTGACATGCGACGTCTCGACGACCGGGCGGTTGACGGCGCGCGTGCGATCGGCTGCGTAGGCCGAAGTGATGGTCAGGATCAGCAGAGTTACAACCAGTGTCTGTCTCATCGGAAGCATGCTACGAAGAGCGGAGCAGCGGCGTCTAGGAGCCGGGTGGAACGTAATGGAAACGCACGAGATACACGTTGTCGCCCCGCCCGTGTTTCGCAACTTTGAGCAGGTCGATCACACCGCGAAACCCGCACGCGCGCGCAAGAGCGGGCGTGACGTCGTCGAACGTGATCGGGACGATGGAGTCAATTTCGATCTCGCCATCTTCGAACGCGTATCGCTTGCCTTCCGTGACGTGCGGCCGCATCCACACGCGAACACTGCATGTGATGTCGCCGCTGCGGATTCCGTCGCGCAGAAATTTTGTGAAGAGCATCACCACCCCGCGATCCAGTAGAACTGCAGCCTCGTGCGCGCGCCGCGGCCGTCGATGATCTCGGCCTGCACGTCGCTCTCCGGCGGGACTCCTTCGGGGCGATGCTGCAGCGACGACACGAAGCGCGGCTTCGGCGTGCTCGCGCCGTAGAACGGAAACGCGCGGGCCACTCTCACGTCGGCGATCAGGATGGCCGGAATGCGCACGCGGCCGTCGTCGAAGAGAAGATCGACGCCGCGCACGCCATATGGCGATAACGCGTAGCCGGTGAAGAACGCATTGCCTTGCTTGCCGACATTCGGCGGATCGAGCCAGCCGAACGTCCACGGTGTCGGCGTCGGACGGCCATTAAGAAAATCCTGGAGTTGCCGGTTGTCGGTTGTCGGTTGCCGGCGAGTCGAGAACACCCAGTCGCCGCCGGCACCCGTTGTGGCGAAGCGACGCACGAACGACAGACGTCCGCGCGCGGTCTCGCGGCGCAGCCAGTCGCGAATGCTCTCGTGCGGCGGAAAAAGGTCGGCGTGCACGATGACGAGATCGCAGCCGATGCGCCGCAACTCGTCGACGAACTCGTCGGGAACCGGCGACGACTTCGACATCGCGCTGAAGCGGATGTATTGCGGCGGCGCAGCGCCTGACGCGCCGTTCACGAGATTCCTGTGATGCACGATCGAGCGGAACGCATACGTGTAGTCGCTGCCGGCGATGTCGATCGGCAGTTCGACCACCGCGCGCACGTTCTCGTGCCCGAGCCATCGATACACATCCGGCGTTTCGATCGGCGCGCGGAACCAGATGACCGGCGCGGCGCGCAATTCGACGACGAACAGCAGCGGAATGACCGCCGCGATCCACCGCTGTCGTCGCGCGACGTACGCGGTCGTGACCGCGATGAGCATCGCCAGTCCGACATACGCGATCTCCGCCCATCGCGCCGGAACGCGGATCGCGCGGAAACCCGGCACCGCGTCGAACAGAAAGTCGTGGAAGTAAAAGTTGAGTCCGAGAGAGCCGAAGACGCCGAGGATCGTCCAGAGGATGCCGAGAGTGACGCCGCGGGCGGACCGGCGAACGAGCATCAGTGCAACGACGGCCGCAACGATCGACAGGACGCCGGGAAACAGCCAGCACTCCGGATTCACGCGACCGTCGCGCAGCGCGACGTACACGCGACTGCGGTAACCGGCCACGAGCCAGTCACTCCACTTCGCCGAAAACATCTTCGTCTCGGCGGCCGAACGGCTCAGCCCCAGCACATTCGCGACGCGCCAGTACGGAATCAGAAACGGCAGCAGCAGAACGCCGGCGAGACACGTCGACCACACGAGCTCGCGCCATCGCCGCACGCCGGCCGCAACGAATAGCAGGGCCGTCGCGGCGACCGCGAACGAGCCGAAGAGCAGCCAGTGGATGTTCGTCAGGCCGTTCATCAGAAACACGCCGCCGAACAGCAGACCCGTTCGCCACGACGGCCGGTCGATGTATTCGAGCAGCGCGACCACAAGCAGCGGCACCCATCCGGCGAACACGTGCTGCACGTGCGTGACGTGCGTGAACCGGAACGGCACGAACGCGTGGAACACGCCGGCGGCAACGCCCGCGATCCACGATCCCGTCAGGCGGAATCCGAGGAGGTAGGCGGCGAAGCCGGAGAAGGCGAAGCCGCCGAGCATCGCCAGGTTGTACGCGACCACCGGACTCGCGCCGAACAGCCGGAACGGGACCAGCAGCAGCGCGATGCCGTAGAGGTTCTCCGACAGCGCGAGCGAGTCGTGCATCGGATAGAAAACATTCGCGTCGAACAGCGACAGCGGCTCGTGGAACGTCGCGTAGTGGTCCCAATCGAGGATCCACGCATTGATGAACGGGTCGATCGGATCGGCGACGGCGTGCGTCAGCCGCGGCGCCAGCGGCCACGTCATTGCGATCGAGAGGGCGATGAAGAGGGCAGCCGCTGACGCGTGCCGCTTCAGCATTCACCAGCGATCATAGCCGGTCATCGATCTTGCACTACTCTCCGGGAGCATGAACGCCATCGTCCTGTTCGGCGGCTCGAGCGACGAGCGCCAGGTTTCCGTTGCGACGGCGCAGAACGTCGCCCACACTTTGGAAAGACCGCTGTGCTGGTTCCAGGCGTCGTACGGCGCGATCTACGACGTCTCGCTTGAGCAGCTGCTCGCACACGAACGGCCGTTCGAGATCGACTTCGATCCGAAACGTCCAGCGATCTGGCCCGACCTCGAGCAGGCCCTCGACACGTTGCCCGTCGAAGATCCGGTCTTCTTCCTGGCGCTGCACGGCGGCGCCGGCGAAGACGGCACGGTGCAGCGGATGATGGAGCAGCGCGGCATCGCGTTCACCGGCTCGGGATCGCGCGCGAGCGCGGCCGCGTTCGACAAGGGCCGCGCGAAAAACATGGTGAAGGGCCGCGTGAAAACCGCGGAGTCGCGGATCGTCGGCGTCAGCGATCCGGAGACCATCCGTTCGACGGTCAACACGATGCTCGAGCGCTACGCGAAGATCGTGCTCAAGCCTCTCGCCGCAGGGTCGAGCCGCGGACTCTTCTTCCTCGAGCGCGACGGCGACATCGATGGTGTCGTCCGCCAGATCGCGAAGCTGAAGATCCCGTACATCATCGAGCAGTTCCTCAAAGGCCGCGAGCTGACCGTCGGAGTCGTCGACCGCGACGGCCAGACGACGGCGCTGCCCGTCCTCGAGATCGAAGTCGATCCCGGCCGCAACTTCGACTACCTCGGCAAGTACCTCGGCAAGGGAACGCGGGAGATCTGCCCGGCGAAGATTCCCGATGAGTGGGCGCGCGCCGCGCAGCAGACGGCGGTCACCGCGCACACGACCCTCGGCTGCGAAGGCTATTCGCGCACCGACATCATTTACACCGACGACGGGGCGTACTTCCTCGAGCTGAACACATTGCCGGGACTGACGACCAGCTCGCTCGTTCCGCAGGAGCTTCGCGTCGCCGGCATCGGCTTCCGCGATTTTCTCGACTTGCAGATCGAGCTCGGACACCGTCGCGCCCGCGTCACTGGTGCGCGGACGGCGGCGGGTTCAGCACGATAATCCGGCCTTCGGTCTTCGGGACAAGCGGCTGCGGGAACGTGCGCAACACGTCGGGCAGAACATCGCGGATCGTGCGGTCCTGCAGAACCGTGAAGTGCTCGGCGGGGATGGCGCGCATGACCGGCAGCAGGCCGTCGCCGCCACTCGCGAGGAAGTCGGGCATCGCGACACGATAGAGCTTCGCGGGATCGATCGGCGTTCCGTCGTCGAGCGTTACGGACACGAGCCGGTCAGCGGCCGGCTTCTGCGCGTCGACCGTGTAGCGCAATCCGCTGACCTGCATCAGCCCGCGGTCACTGCTCGTGAGGAGTTGCAGCGCCTGCGTGATTTGCGCGCCGGTCATCTCGATGACGGCCGGATAGTTGTCGAACGGACTGACCTCGAAGATATCGGAGTACGCGAGATCGCCCGCGCGCAGGTTCGAGCGGATCCCGCCGGAGTTCATGAACGCCATGTCGCTGTGCATCGCGGCGCGAAGCGCGTCGGCGAT
>DASWBH010000144.1:0-6943 GCA_036390755.1 Thermoanaerobaculia bacterium | reverse complement strand
ACGTAGAGGAAACTCCACCCTGTAGAAAAAACTGGAAACTGCAGACCTGACCCCCAGTAAACTTTCCCTCCATGATCCGGTCGGTCATCGTCGGGACAGGGAGCCACATCCCTTCGGTCGTCGTGCCCAACGACGCATTCCTGGAGCACGAGTTCCGCGACGCCGGCCAGAAGAAGATCCCGAAGTCGAACGAAGAGATCCTCCAGCAGTTCGAGGCGATCACCGGCATCCGCGAGCGCCGCTATGTTCCTGACGACGTCGTGACGTCGGATATCGCCTGCGACGCGGCTCGCATGGCGCTCGACTCGTCGCACATCGACCGCGAGACGCTCGACTACATCATCGTTGCGCACAACTTCGGCGACGTCCGCGCCGGCACGACGCGCTCCGATCTCGTTCCCGCGATCGCCGCACGCGTCAAAGCACGCCTGAAGATCGAGAACCCGAAAGCGGTCGCGTTCGATCTCGTCTTCGGCTGCCCAGGCTGGCTGCAAGGCGTCATTCAGGCCGACTACATGATCCGCTCGGGCGACGTGAAGCGCGCGATGGTGATCGGCGCCGACACGCTCTCGCGCATCTCCGATCCGCACGATCGCGACAGCCTCATTTACGCAGACGGCGCCGGCGCAGTGATCCTCGAGGGCCGCGACGCGGACGGCGCCGACGGCGGCATCCTCTCGCACAGCGTTCGCTCCGACACGATCGATCACTCCAAAATGCTCTTCATGGGCCACTCCTTCAAGCGCGAGACGTTTCTCGAAGCGCTCTTTCTGAAGATGGAAGGGCGCAAGCTGTACAAGTACGCGCTCGCCACCGTTGCGGGCGCGGTCAAGGACGCGCTCGATCGCGCCGGCCTGCACCTTCGCGACGTCACGAAGGTGTTAATCCATCAGGCCAACGGCAAGATGGACGAAGCGATCCTGCAGGCACTCTTTAAGCTTTACGGCATGGACGAACCGCCCGCCGGCATCATGCCCATGACGATCTCCTGGCTCGGCAACAGCTCCGTTGCGACGATCCCGACTATGCTCGACCTCATCCGCAAGGGCGAGATGAACGGCCACGTTCTGCACCCCGGCGACGTCATTGTTTTTGCATCGGTCGGCGCCGGAATGAACATCAATGCAGCCGTTTATCGAGTCCCGAGGTAAGTTTGCGGACAGCGATCCTGTCAGTCCTGATCACGACATCTCTCTACGCGCAAAGCTGGCCCCAGTGGGGCGCGAACGCGCAGCACGACAACGCATCATCGACAGTCGGCCTGCATCTCGAACGCATCCAGGCCCGCGTCGTTCTCGATCCGTTCACCGCGGCGATGGAACAGTCGGCAGGAGGCGACCTCCTGGCGCACTACGCCGTTCCGCTGGTCGACGGCGATGACGTCTTCGTCGTCGAGAAGAGCGGGGCGTTCAGCGGCGCGACGACGCGCGAGACGCAAACGTGGAACGTGGTCCGGCTTCGCTGGAACGGTGGACAGCTCGCGAAAGTGTGGACGTTCGCGACGGACTGGAAGCCCGTCCCGTTCGGCAGCGCCGCGTGGGAGCCGGTCTATCACCCGGCGCTCAACGGCGATTTCATCCTGGCACCGGCGGCCGGCGGCACAATCGATCAACTCCGCCGCAGCGACGGCTCGCTCGTGAAACGCTTCAACCCGTTCGCAACGATCGATCCGTCGATCTTCATGAGCGGACCGCCAGTCGTCGACAGCGCCGGCAACATCTACTACAACGCCATTCAGCTGGACACGACCGCGCCGTGGACCCGCGATCCGGTCAGCTCGTGGATCGTGAAGATCGCCGCGGACGGCACGATCACCAAAGCAACGTTCGCATCGCTGACGACGGACGCGCCACGTTCAAGCGATCCGTGCACGACCTCATTCCTGGTGGCTCCACCGTGGCCGCCAACGCCGGATGCCGTCGCGCTGCCGTCGGCGTGCGGAGCACAGCGGCCCGGCATCAACGTCGCTCCCGCGGTCGCGGCCGACGGAACGATCTACACAGTCAGCCGCGCGCATCAGAACAGCCGCTACGCGTATTTGATCGCGGTGAATCCCGACCTCACGCCCAAGTGGTCGGCCTCAATGCGCAATCGCCTCCACGACGGATGCAATGTCCTGCTTCCGCCGAATGGAACACCGGGCGGCTGCAGAGAGGGCACGACCACGGGCTTCGATCCGTCGGACAACCTGGCCGGCTCCGGTCGCGTCCTCGACGACTCGAGCGCGTCGCCCGTCGTCACGCCCGACGGCTCGATCCTCTACGGCTCGTACACGCGCTACAACTACTCGCAGGGACATTTGATGATGTTCGGCCCGAACGGCAACTTCATCGCCGCGTATCCGTTCGGCTGGGACCTCACGCCCGCGATCTACCGTCACGACGGCACGTATTCGATCCTGCTCAAGGAGAATCACTATCCGGTCGGCTCCTACTGCGACGGCTCACAGTGTCCCGCTGACCGCAACAAGAACACGCCGAACGACCCGGAGGCGTACTACATCACGCAGCTCGACGCGTCGCTGACGCCGGAGTGGAGGTTTCAGAGCGCGAACACGCTCAGTTGTTCTCGTGATTCGAACGGCGTCGAGCAGTGCTCCGACGACGGGCGCCATCCGCGCGGCTTCGAGTGGTGCGTGAACGCGGTCGCCGTCGACGCGCGCGGCGTTGCTTACGCCGACAGCGAGGACGGCAACGTCTACGCGATTGCGCAAGGCGGAACGCTCGACAGCAGCATCTTCCTGAACCTCGCTGTCGGTGCGGCGTACACGCCGACCTCGATCGGCCCCGACGGCCGCATCTACACGCAGAACAACGGCAGCCTGTTCGTCATCGAGCAGAACCCGAAGCGGCGCGCAGTTCGCCGGCCCTAGGGAACCTCGCCGCTACGACTTGTGGAGACGCACTGAACCGTTGTGCGTCGACAGGCGCAGCGCCGGGCCTCCGCCGTTGATGTTGCCGGCGACGTGATCGCGATCGACGCCTTTCATCACCACCGGGAAGTCGGAATCGAATCCGAGGCGATGGCCGTCGGCGTCGATGCGGAAGCCGGCAGCGGCGGGCATCCGGATCTCGATCGACCCGTTGTGCGTCTCGACGCTGCTCTGCTTGTTGAAGCGCGCGAAGACGACGTCGACCGAGCCGTTGTGCGTCTCGATGTCGACGGCCCCTTCGTGAGCATCGACGTGCACCGGCCCGTTGTGATCGTCGACGTGAAGATCGGCGTGCAGCCCGCGCACGTCGACGCGCGCATCGTGAGTGGAGATGCGCAGCGACGCCGTCGCCGGCATCGAGATCGTGAAGTGCACCGGCGGCTGTGAGTAATTCATCCCGAAGAAGTGCGCCGCGAGCGACGCGTAGTCGGTCTCCACGCTGACGCGATTTCCGGATCCCGAAATCTTCACGTCCGTCGCTGCGAGGTCGTCCGCGGTCGCGTCACCCGTGGCGACTATCCGCGCGTCGATTTCGACAGTCGGCCGGTTCCACGTCGTCACGGTGATGCTGCCGTTGTGCGAGTCGATCGAAAGCTGTCCGCCCGGATCGAGCGGCACGCTCTTGTGGATCTTCTTCTCCTGCGCGAAGGCCGCACCGGCCGTGGCGATCAACAAAACGAAAGAAAGAACGAGTGTTCGATTCCTCATCGCGACTCTCCTGCTCGTCGATAAGTTACGCCGTAGAACCAAAAGAGTTGCAGAGGCGCTTTCCGAAAGTGGGCATAGCCGCTGCAAGTGACGGTGACTGAGGATACCCGGACCCCATGTTCATGATCGGATGTCTCACCGGAATCGCCTTGATCTTCGCAGCGGCGCTCGTCGGCACGGAGCGAACCTCGCGTCAGCGATGACGCGGCGCGCGATCACAGCACCTCGACCATCAAACTGCAACACGTCACCCCCGCCTCGGCCTTGAGCAACTCGCTCGTGGCAACCGGCTCGATGGCGTAGCCGCGCCGCTCCAGGATCGCGCGCGTGCGGACGTGCTCCGCCGCGAGGACGATCGAGTCGTCGAGGCGGAGAGCGTTCGCGGCAAAAGGCTCGGCGGGATCGACGGCGATCATCTCGAATCCAGGCAGTGGATCGATCCATTTCGGATTGCACAAGAGCGTGTGCACGTCGATCTGCGTGACCGCGCTCTTCAGATGCAGGCAGCCGCGGAAGTCGACGGCGATGACTTCGTAGCCGTCCGGAGCGATGAGCGCGCGCAGTTGTTCGATCCCGTCGTCATTCGTTCGCGCCGAGCGGCCGGTGTACAGCGTGCGGCCGGCGCGGAGAACGTCTCCGCCGTCGATCGTCGCGGGCGCGGCGATGCGGCGCAGCGGACGATAGCGCTCGAGTGCTCGCGCGACGCTCGCGGTCTCCGCTCGCCTCGACTCCGCGCCGGGCCGGGTGATGATCGCGACCTCGTCGAGCACGACGGCCGCGTCCTCGACGAACACGCCGTCCGGCAGCTCCGGCGCGGGCTCGATGTGGACGACCCTGCAACCGTGCGCCGCGAGGCAGCGTTCGTAGGCGGCGTGCTGCGCCGCGGCGCGCGCGTAGTCGATCGGCTGCCGTTCGAGAAACGTCAGCTCACACTCAGCGATGCGCGGACTGACGTCGCGTGTCAGTGCGACGATCACCCCTCAACGATATCCGACCACGGCCCAGACGATCTCGAACACGATCAGCAGTACCACGACGATCTCCAGCACCTCGCTGCGCCGCGCATTCACCTCGGCATTGAGCATCTCAGCGACGCGGGCGACCACTTCCATCTTTCGGGTCACGTTCTCCTCCCACTCCGTCAGCCGGAAGCGGCTGACAGCCGTGCGGAAAATCGTGGCCAGATAGAAGTCGCCGACGAACTTCAGCGAGTTCTCGATGCGCTCGACGAACTCGGAGATCTCCATGTACAGCGCGCTCGCCTCGCGCGACAGCCGGCGGTAGTCGGTGCGCAGGAGACTGGTGCGGCGCTGCCCGACAGCGCGGTAGAGGACCCCGAGCTTGTCGTCGAGCAACTCGTCGTAATAACGAAACTCCATCAGCTGCGTGAGCGCGATCTCGATGACGTCCGGCACATCGCGGATGCCGCTCGGCTCGACCACAAGCGCGCTGTTCCAGTCGATCACGGCGAGGTCTGCGGTCGAGTACTGCCTGGTCGACTCGAGCACCGGCTTGCGCTGCGCCTCCGCGAGCGGATCATCCGCCTCGGCGAGGATCAGCGCCGGCACGTCCACGCGGTCGATCAGGTCGAAGGCGCGCTCGATGCCGGCGATCCGCTCGAGGAAGAAGATCGTGTAGTCCTCGATCTGGTCCCACTCGTGGACTCCTCGAAATGCGGGGGCCAGGCGATCGACGAGCTCGCCTGAACGGCGGCGCGCGATGTCGTGGAAGACGTGCGTGGCTTCGACCGCGGCGGCGAGCGCGACGAGCTGCTGCCACTCCGAGCTCGGATCGAGCGCGATGCGGAAGTTGATCGACACGACGCCGTAGTCCCACACGCGCGCGAATGTCTCGGCCGCGAATCGCCGGCCGGCGATCTCGACGTCATCGCGGCCCAGCGGCACGAGCAACGGCGCGTTCTTCACGACGAACGCCTCGCCGCGCGGGCGCAACTGCAGACGCGACGAGCCCGGGCGCTCGCGCAGCAACGACTCGACGAGCGCGAGGTCAACCTGATCGGCGACGTCGAGCAGGCGGTAGACGAGGATCTCGCCGCGTTCGATCGTGACGGAGCCGGGACGGGTCATCGCCTCCGCTCCGTTGCACGCTCTGCACCGGCGCAGCCCTGCGGCCTCGTGGGGTCAGCGCGCCAGACCTCCTCTGGATCGTTGATCCGTTACGGGAGACGATGCTGCGCCGGTTTCGGGTGCGACTCGTTCACGCGAAGCGCCTTGCCGTTGACCTCTTTGCCGTCGAGTCCGGCGATCGCCGCGCGCGCCGCGTCGTCATTGGCGAATTCGACGAACGCGAAGCCGCGCGATGCGCCGCTGTGCTTGTCGGTTGCGATGGTGACCGAGTCGGGGTGGCCGAACGGCGTGACGAGATCGGTCAACTGAGGTTGTGTGGTGTCCGCGGACAGATTGCCGACGTAGACCTTCATAGAAACTCCCTGTGTGCCTGCTAAGAGAAGCGATCCAGGGAGACTGACTTAGCTCAGAGGGCCTGAACGCCGGAGAGGATTCCCCAGCAGACCCACCATACGCTCCGCACGGTGATCTGTAAACTTCGCTGTGTGACCAGGCGCGCAGCGTTCGTCGTCGCGACGTGCATCGCGGCCGTCATCCTGAGCCGCGGAGACGGCGAAGGATCCGGGTGGTGGCGCGTCTTCCGCCGCCCAGATTCTTCGCTGTCTGCGCAGCTCAGAATGACACCCTACGTCATGGTCCTCGGCATCGCGCAGGACGGCGGCTATCCGCAGGCAGGCTGCACGCGCCCCGATTGCATCGCCGCATTTCGCGATCCGCGCCTCCGCCGTCACGTCGCCTCGCTGGCGATCGTCGATCCGTCGACGCATCAGCAGTGGCTCATCGACGCCACTCCCGATTTCGCCGAGGAGCTGGCGATGCTCGAGTCGCCGAGGCTCGACGGCATCCTCCTCACCCACGCCCACATCGGCCACTACCTCGGACTCGCGCAACTCGGGCGCGAAGTGATGGGCGCGCACGGCGTGCCGGTGTACGCGATGCCGCGCATGCGCGACTTCCTTCAGCACAATGGACCCTGGGACCAGCTCGTGCGCCTCGGCAACATCACGATCGAGCCGATCGAAGCCGATCGCGAGTTTCGTCTCAACGATCGCATCACCGTCACGCCGATCCTCGTTCCGCACCGCGACGAATATTCGGAGACCGTCGCGTTCATCGTTCGCGGGCCTTCACGATCGATTCTGTGGCTCCCCGACATCGACAAGTGGGAGAAATGGCAGCCTCGCGCCATCGAGTCGGTGCTCGCGCGCGTCGACGT
>DASWBH010000143.1:0-1927 GCA_036390755.1 Thermoanaerobaculia bacterium | reverse complement strand
TGTTCGATTACCAGATCGCGCGTGCGCGCCTGCTGGAGAGCGTGGGCCGATGAAGCTCGCACGTCATTCCGAGCCGCGAAGACGGCGAGGAATCCGGGTGGTGGAATCGCGCCGCCGCCCAGATTCCTCGCGCTCTACGGCGCTCGGAATGACGCTTGCGATCGCGCGTGCGCGCCTGCTGGAGAGCGTGGGCCGATGAAGCGCGCATGTCATTCCGAGCCGCGAAGACGGCGAGGAATCTGGGTGGTGGAATCGCGCCGCCGCCCGGATTCCTCGCGCTCTACGGCGGTCGGAATGACGCTTGCGATCGCGCGTGCACGCCTGCTGGAGAGCGTGGGCCGATGAAGCGCACATGTCATTCCGAGCCGCGAAGACGGCGAGGAATCCGGGCGGTGGAATCGCGCCGCCGCCCAGATTCCTCGCGCTCTACGGCGCTCGGAATGACGCTTGCGATCGCGCTCGCGTTCCTGGCCTGCCACGCAAACGAAGACGAGCCGAACGTCGTCGTGAGCGTGCAGGTGGCCAAAGCGGTCCGCGGCACGATCGCGAACGAGATCACTGCCGTGGCAACGCTGGCCGCCCGTCGCGAGGCAACGGTCAGCCCGAAGATCGCCGGGGTGATCGCGCAGATGCCGCTGCTGACGAACCGGCCGGTCCACGCCGGCGATGTTCTCGCGGTGCTGGAGTCGAGCGACCTCGCCGCGCAACGCGCCGAGGCGCAGGCGGCGGTCGCTGAGGCGGAGGCGGCACTGCAGACGACGCAGAGCGGGAACGTGCCGCTGACGAACGCGCAGGACAGGAAAGCCGTTCACGAGGCGCGCGCCGCACTCGACAACGCGCGGAACACGCTTCAGCGCCGCGAGGAGTTGTTCAAGCAGGGCGGCATCTCCAAAAAGGAGCTCGAGGCCTCGCAGCTTGCGGTCACGCAGGCGGAGGACGATCTGCGCGTCGCCGAAGCATCGATGAACCTTCACGGCGGGATCACGAATCCAGGCGACGTCCGCGTCGCGCAGGCCCGCGCGGCGCAGGCGCGCGATCACCTCGCGAATCTGACCGCGCAAGTCGGATACACCGTCGTGCGCGCGCCGTTCAGCGGAGTGGTCACGCAGCAGTTCCAGTATCAGGGCGAGATGGCGAGCCCCGGCAGCAAGCTCGCCACGATCGCCGACACGAGCGCGCTCATCGCCAAGATGCAGGTCGGCGAAGAAACGGCGACGCGTCTCAAGCCCGGCGACGCTGTCACGGTCCTTCCTGACGATCAGCCTGGCCGGCCTTTCCCCGGGACGATCAATCTCGTCGGCCGCGCCGCCGATCCGCAAAGCCGCAGCGTCGAGGTGTGGGTCGCCGTGCCGAACCCGAGCGGAGTGCTCCGGCCGAACGGAGTGGCGCGCGTGGTCATCGCCGCGCAATCGGTCGACAACGCGGTCATCGTCCCGTCGTCCGCGGTCACTCTCGATGCGACCAACGGCAACAGCGGAACGGTGATGGTCGTCGACAACAAATCGATCGCGCACGAGGTGCACGTCACGACCGGCGTGCGCAGCGGCGGCCACACGCAGATCACCTCCGGCCTGAGCGGTGGTGAGACCGTGGTGACCGAGGGGAACTACGGCCTGCCGGACGGCACGAAGGTGGTGGTGGCCGGCGCCGGGGCGCGAGCAGAGTGAATTTCGGCCGTTTCGTCGACACGCAGTGGCGGGCGGTCGTGGTCGTCATCATCCTGCTCGCGATCGGCGGTCTCGTCGCCACGACGCGCGTGCCGTTGTCGCTGTTCCCGAAGACCGACTTCCCGCGGATCATCATCGTCGTCGAGAACGGCGAAGTGCCGGCGCAGCAGATGCTCGTCACGGTGACGAAGCCGGTCGAGGAAGCGATGGCGGGCATCCCGGGTATCGCGCGCATCAAATCCATCACGAGCCGCGGCGCG
>DASWBH010000142.1:0-11140 GCA_036390755.1 Thermoanaerobaculia bacterium | reverse complement strand
GCGGTGCCGATCTACATCGGCAAGAACGTCTGCGGCGTCCTCGAGCTCGTGAACCGCCTCGACGGAAAAGCGTTCAACTCGAAGGACATGACGCTGCTGGAGATCTTCGCCGGCTACACGTCGTTCACGCTGCAGAACGCGCTCGACGCGAAACGCGCGCAGCTTCTCGCAAAACGCGACGACCTCACCGGCCTGTACAACGACCGCTGGTTCAACGTGCGGCTGACCGAGACGCTCGCCGCGGCGCGCATCACCGGGCGCGAGCTCATCGTGATCTTCATGGACCTCGACCAGTTCAAGGAGATCAACGACACGCACGGACATCTCGCCGGCAGCCAGGTCCTGCGCGAAGTGGGATTCATCCTCAAGCGGATCGTCCTCGACGGGAACGCCACCGTCGCGCGCTACGGCGGAGACGAGTTCGTGATCATCCTTCCCGAGACGGCGCTCGAAGAGGGCGTGAAGATCTGCGAAGAGATCCGCCGCACCATCGCCGAGACGACGTTCCTCGACCGCGAGTGGGGCTATCGCATGCCGGCGTTGCGCCTCTCCGGGATCATCTCGGCGTCGATCGGAGTCGCGCAGCACTTGCCCGACACGACATCGACGCTCTCGCTCGACCTCGAAAAAAACGAGCTGCTCAAGCGAGCCGATGCAGCGATGTATCGCGCCAAATCGGGCGGACGCAACCAGGTCGTCGTCGATCAGATTGCGGGAGTCAGCAGATAAGGTATCGTTCGCGCTCAAATCGCGAAGGAGGAAGTGACATTGGCGAAAATCACGGCCGAATACATCTGGATCGATGGACAGAAGCCGACCGCGAAGCTGCGCTCGAAAACGAAGATCATCGACACAGTGAAATCCCTGGGCGACATCCCGGACTGGGGATTCGACGGATCGAGCACGTACCAGGCCACCGGTCACATGAGCGACCTGCAGCTCAAGCCTGTGAAGTACGTCCCCGATCCACTCCATCGCGAGCATGACATCCTCGTCCTCTGCGAAGTGCTCAACGCCGACGGCAGCGTGCATCCGAGCAACACGCGGGCGCGGCTGCGCGTCGTTGCCGAGAAGTACAAGGAGCACGATCCATGGTTCGGCATCGAGCAGGAGTACACGTTCTTCCAGGGAGCGCGCCCGCTCGGCTGGCCGGACAGCGGCTTCCCCGCGCCGCAGGGCGGCTACTACTGCGGCGTCGGCGCCGATGAAGTGTTCGGCCGCGAAGTGGTCGAAGCGCACACCGAAGGCTGCATGCGCGCCGGGCTGCACATCGTCGGCACCAACGCGGAGGTCATGCCGGGACAGTGGGAGTTCCAGATCGGTGCGATCGGCGCCCCGGACGTCGCCGACGAGCTATGGCTCGCACGCTGGCTGCTCTACCGCATCGGCGAAGACTTCGGCGTGAGCGCGACGCTGTATCCGAAGCCCGTGCGCGGCGACTGGAACGGCGCCGGAGCGCACACGAACTTCTCGACCAAAGAGACGCGCGCCGACGGCGGGATCAAGGTGATCGAGCAGGCCATGCGCAAACTCGAGCGCCGTCACGACGAGCACATCAAGCTCTACGGCGCTCACAACGAGGAGCGCCTCACCGGACTGCACGAGACGTCGCCGATTCACGCCTTCCGGCACGGGGAGTTCGACCGCGGCGCATCGGTGCGCATCCCGATGGTCACGGTCAACGCCGGCAAGGGCTATTTCGAAGACCGCCGTCCCGCCGCGAACATGGACCCGTACGAGGTTTGCGCGATTCTCATCGAGACCGTCTGCGGATCCTGATCGTCGTCCTTTCGGTGCCGCTGCTGATCGCGGGCTGCAGGCGACCGAGCTCGCTTCACAGCCCGTATGCGTCGGCTGGCCGGTATCGCTTCAAGATCGTGGAGCAGGAGTGGCTCGACGTCAGCCGCTCCCGAACGGTGCCGGTGCGGATGTACGTGCCGGTCGGCGCACCCGAGCCGCTGCGCGTCGTCGTCTTCTCCCACGGCACCGCCAACGGCCGCGACGGCTACAGCTACCTCGGAAGCCAGTGGGCGAGCCACGGCTATCTGTCCGTGCACCCGGAGCACGTCGGCGCCGGCCGCGATCTCGAGCGGAAAGGGCCGCTGCCGGGCCTGATGGTCGACGACGACCTGACGCTTCGGCAGATCTATCCGCAGGATCTGCACTTCGTCATCGATCAGCTCGCGAAGATTCAGATCGGACCGCGCATCGACGCGACGCACGTCGCCGTCGCCGGCCATTCGATGGGCGCGTACGCGGTGCTCGCGCTCGCGGGACTGCAGGTCGGCGACGATTCCTACCGTGACAACCGCGTCGTCGCCGGCATCCCGATCTCGATGTCCGAGGACCTCGATCCCGCCGCGTACGCTGGCGTCACGATTCCGCTTCTGCACATCACCGGCACCGCCGACATGAGCCTCGTGTACGGCACGCTGCCGCACGACCGCCGCGTCCCGTTCGAGAGCATCGGCGGAGGAGGCGACGAGTACCTCGTCACGATCGTCGGCGGCACGCACTCGACGCCTTCCGAAGACGAGTCGCCGGACAATCACCGTGCGCACGACGTGATCCGCGCCGCGTCGACAGCGTTTCTGGACGCGTACCTGCGCCACGACGCGCGCGCGGCAAAGTGGCTCTCGGGCGGAGGGCTGAAGAAGTTTGCCGATGGCGACGCGAGAGTGGAGAGGAAATGATGAAGGTTCTAATCCACCCTCTCCCGCGCTCGGGAGAGGGTGGCGCGAAGCGCCGGGTGAGGGCCCTTCATCCGCCGCTTCGCGGCACCTTCTCCCCGCTTCGCGGGGCGAAGGAGGAAGGGTTCATCCTTCATCCTTTCTTTACCTTCGTCGGCGCGAAACCTGCTACTCTTTCCGCCCGTGGCTGAACAGGTTCTGAACTTCGCGTGGCTGTCCATCGCGGTGTTCGCGTTCGCAGTCGTGTTGCCGTCGCTCCAGCGGCGGCGCACGCAAGTTCTCGTGGCGCTGATCGGCACGCTCGCGCTCCTGTTCCCGATCATCTCGATTTCCGATGACTTCAACGCGGACACCAACGCGCAGGAAGTCCTCGCGATCCTGCTCACGGTCGCCTCTCTCGTCGTGACCCTCGGCGCCGTCGCGCGCCTCATTCCCGCTCCGCTGCCGCGCATCGCGCCGGCAACCGTCGACCTCTCCGATCCGCGCTCGCCGCCTCTCGGCTGATCCCATCAGCTCGCGCAGGCGAGTACCGGCACCCCCGCCGGTCCCTCAGGCGACTGTCTCATCGCCGGATGCTACGCCGATCATCTCTTCCCGGGACCGGCGGGGCTGCGAGTTCTCGACGATGCTCGAGCTGTCAACGAATTCATTGAATTTCACCTGGACGGTCGTGGTCCCAACGGCCATGACGTTCGTTCTGTCGCGGACGCGCCCGCGGCAGATCGGCACGATCGCGTTCGCAGTCCAGGCTGCGCTGCTGTATACGACCATCGGGGGGTCCGAGGTTTCGGATGCGAGCGGGGCAGCGATTGTGCGGACCACGGCCGTCCGGCGCGTTTGTCGCAGTTGATGACACAGCTCCACTCCGTCGCCGCGCTCGCGGCAGCCGTCGTGCTGCTCGGCGCTTGCGCAACCGCGCGTGAGCGGCCGCAGTCGCCGTACGCGGCGGCCGGCGCATACGACGTGAAGGTCTGGCACGACGAGTGGTTCGACTGCGCACGCAACCGCCGCATTCCGCTGACGATTTATGAGCCGGTCGGTGCGCCGCGCCCGCTGCCGGTGGTCATCTTCTCCCACGGTCTCGCCAACGGCCGCGACGGCTACACCTACCTGGGACGTCAGTGGGCGAGCCACGGATTCGTTTCCGTTCATCCGGAGCACGTCGGCGCCTCGCACGAGGTCGAGCGCAAAGGTCTGATCGCGCTCTATCGCGCAGGAAACGATCACCGCTACTGGGAGATGTATCCCGACGATCTGCGCTTCATCATCGATCACCTTGCTTCATCACCGCTTCATAACCGTGTCGACACAATGCGGGTCGTCGTGGCCGGTCACTCGCTCGGTGCATACGCCGCTCTCGCCGAAGCGGGGCTGGACGTCGGCGGCCGCTCGTTCCGCGATCCGCGTGTGGTCGCAGGCATCCCGATCTCGATGTCCGAGAATTTCCCGCGGTCGGCTTATCGATCGATCGACATCCCGCTGCTGCACATCACCGGCACGCATGACTCGAGCATCTTCTACTGCACGCTGCCGCGCGCGCGCCGCGTGCCGTTTGAGAACATCTCCGCGCCGGAGGAGTTCCTGCTGACGATCCGCGGCGCGAATCACTCCACTCCGTCGAATGATGAATCGCCTGCCGATGCCCGCGCGCACGACCTCATCCGCGCGTCGACAACGGCATTTCTCGACGCTTATCTCCGCCATGACAACGCGGCGAAGGACTGGCTTCGCGACGGAGGTCTGGCGCGCTTCGCCGGGAACGACGCGCGGCTGGAAATGAAATGAACGCCTGTCATTCTGAGCGCCGCAGAGCGCGAAGAATCTGGGTGGGGGCGCCATTCCCCCGCCCAGATTCTTCGCCGTCTTCGCGGCTCAGAATGACAATGTTCGTCCTTCTCGCCCTCATCGCCGCCGTTGCGCGCGCGGACGCACCGCGCATCGGCACGATCACGGTCCACACCGTCAGTCTGTTCTCGGACGACGAGCAGACTCACGGCCGGTTCTACCGGATCCTGAACCGTCTCCACACGCCGACTGGCAAGGAGCTCGTCCGCAAATTTCTGCTGTTCCGCGAAGGCGACGTCTACGACCCGCTGCGCATCAAGGAAAGCGAGAAGAACCTTCGCAAGCTCGACTTCATCAAGAGCGCGGACATCACTGTCGGCCCGGAGCACGACGGCGTCGTCGACATCAGCGTCGACACGCAGGACGAATGGACGACCGACCCGAACGTCGACTTCGGTCACAACGGCCGCGCCGGGACGTGGTCGATGAACGTCACGCAGAAGGATCTCTTCGGCAGTGCCGCGGAGGTCTCCGTGACGGGCGAGCGCACGGTCGATCGAACGACGCAAGCGCTCGAAGTTCTCGACTCCGCATTCGTTCGTCCGTACTGGAATCTCGCCACGCTTCTCGCGAAGAGCTCGGACGGAAGCGAGCGGCGCATCGCGATCGAGCAGCCGTTCTACTCGATCTTCACGCCGCTTTCGTTCTCGATCGCGTACGACGATCACTCGCTCGACGAGCGCATCTTCCGCGCCGGCGAAATCGAGTCGCGCTTCCACGTGCTCGCGCACGCGGAGCACGCGATCGGCGGCTGGGCATTCGATGCGACGCCGCAGCACTCGCAACGTCTCTACGCCGGATACGAAACAGACATCGCAGACTTCCATCGCGTCATCGGCACGACGCTGCTCCCCGCCTCACGGGACTTCCGCTACCTCGTCGCCGGATACGAGTACACGAGCACGACGCCGCTGAAGCTCGACTACGTCGATCACGACCAGCGCTTCGACGACTTCGACCTCGGCCGCCGCGTGGCCGTGTTCCTCGGCGCGGGCAACGCAGCGAAAGAGATGCGCGCCGAAGCGTCGGACGGCGTGCGCCTCGGCAGCGGTCGCGGGCTGTTCCTGCCGTCGCTTTCGTACCGGACGCGCGTCATCGCCGGACGGACGCAGAACGCGATTGCCAGCGCCGACGTCCGGCTGATCTGGAAATTCGATCTGGCGAAGCCGAACGCGTTCGTGTCGCGTCTGCACTTCGACGAAGGCCGCCGCCTCGATCGCGACGTGCAGTTCTTCGCCGACACCGTGCACGGACTGCGCGCGTATCCGGCCTACGCGATCTCCGGCGATCGCGCCCTCGTCTTCAACGCCGAGGAGCGTGTGTTCCTCGGGAGGGAGCTGATGCAGATCTTCGCGCCGGGCCTGGCGATGTTCGTCGACAGCGGAACGGCGTCGGCGGCGCGGCTTCACTTCGGCGATCTGAAGACCGATGCCGGCATCGGCCTGCGCATCGCCATACCGCGCGCGGAGTCGACGGTGATCCGCCTCGACGCCGCGTACGCGTTCAACCCGGTGGGCGCGATGCATCGCGGCTGGCTGATTTCACTCGGAACTTCTCAAGCGTTCTGAAGGAGGCTCTTCATGAAAACGATCGCTGCGCTTCTGCTGCTGTTCGCGACCTCATCGTTGTTCGCGGCCGACGTCGAAATCTCCGCGTCCGCGCTGACCGGAACGAACCATCACTTCGCGACGCTGACGCCGAGCGAATGGCGTCTGCAGGCCGGAGTGGGCGTGAGCGTGGGTGCGCACTGGTTTGCCACGAAGCATGTGTCATTCGATCTCGAGTCGGGGGTCGAGCAGCAGAGGGCGCTCGTTGTGGGCAATCGCGTCGAGCGGTTCCGAAGCCTTCCCATGTCACTCATGCTGCAGGTGCACGAGAGCAGCCGCTCGCTGATGCCGTACGCCGGCGCGGGCATCTCCTACCTGCTCTATCGCGGCGTCACGACCATCACGGCCGGGCAGCCCGCGCAGCCCGATCACCCCGCCATCGTGGTCGGCGCGGGGACCGATTACGTGCTCAGTACCCGCTGGAAGCTGAACTTCGACATGAAATACGGTCCGGCGCGGTCAACCGCGGAAGTGAACCGCGCAGGCGGCGTCGAGAAGATCGACTTTCACCAGCTCTACGTATCGACGGGATTGAAATATCACTTCTGACGCCGCGCGCTACATCACGGCGTCCGGCTCCTCCTGATATCCGGCGAAGCGCGCGTCGACGGTGCGGACGCCTTCGACTTCGGCGAGCTGGTCTTCGAGAGCGCTGATCTCGAGCGGTTCGTGCGTCGTCGTCAGAAAAACGACGCGCCACGTCCAGACGTGTTCGTTGCGTGTGATCCCGCGCCGGATCGTGCGGGCCTGAGTTTCTTTCGCCCACCGCGACCACGTCGCGTTCAGTCCTCCCAGCGCCTCGCGGCTGCATTCGACGTGCAGCTCGATCCTGCTGACGCGCTCGTCGACACGCGCTTCGTTGATCCAGATTCCGATCCGCCGCATCGTGAACTGGACGATGACGATTGCGGCCGCAATCGCGGACCCGACGTAAATCTGGCCGAGGCCGACGGCCAGGCCCATGCTCGCGTTGGCCCAGAGCGTCGCCGCGGTGGTCACGCCCTGGACCGTGGCGCCGCGGTGGATGATCACGCCGGCGCCGATGAAGCCGATGCCGGTCACCACCGCCGCGGCGATCTGTGCGGGGTTGTGATTGTTCGGGCCGAACGTGTCCGACACCATCGAGAACGCCGCCGCGCCGATCGCGACTAACGTGTTGGTCTTGATGCCGGCGTTCTTGTGACGCCACTCGCGCTCGACGCCGATGATCGAGCCGTAGAAGAGGGCGATCAGGAGGCGGAGGGAGGCCGTTCCGATGTCGATCATTCCGTGCTAATGGCCTCCGCCGATCGTCATGTACGGAACAGAGAGCAGGAACCCCGATGGATACATCTGAAACCCCTGCACGTTCTTGCGCATGATCGCCACGTTGTCGCGATGGTAGAGCGAGATGTAGGGCAGCTCGTCGGCCAGGATCTTCTGGATCTCGTCATACGCCGCTTTCCGTTTCGCACGATCGAACGTCGAGCGCCCCTCCGTGATCAGCTGATCGACGCGCGGGTTCACGTAGTAGCCGCGGTTCTGACCGTTGGGCGCAAGACTCGCCGAGTGGAAGATCGTGTAGTAGAAGTCGGGATCGGAGATTCCGGCGCGGCGCAGCGAGAACACCTGGAAACGGCCGTTCTTGATGTCGTCCATGAACGTGCCGAACTCGCTCGTCTGGATCTGCATCTCCACACCGACTTCGCGCAGCATCTGCTGAATGATCTCGGCCTGCTGATTCGCCTCGGCGTCCGTCGAAGTGCGGAAGACGAATTTGAACCGGGACTTCGGACCGGGACCGTCCGGGTCTTTGTAGCCGGCCGCGTCGAGCATCTGCATCGCCTTCGCCTTGTCGTACGGATACGACGGCAGATTCTCCGCGCGCGCCCAGTGCCCCGGCGGGAACATCGTCTCGGTCACGGTGCCGTAGCCGTGCAGCAGATCGCGGACGATGCGGTTGCGATCGATCGCGTAGGCGAGCGCCTGCCGCACCTGCTTGTTCTTGAAAACCGGATCGTGGAGGTTGAACGCGAGGTACTGGTATGCGCCGCCGTGCGACGTCTGCACGTTGAAGTCCGCGTTCTTCTTGAACTGATCGACCTGGTCGTAGGGAACGCTGTTGATCTCGAAGTTCACCGTACCGCGGCGCAGCTCGAGCACGCGCGTGGTCGCGTCCGGGATGATGCGCACCGTGACGTTCGGGATCTTCGGCTTGCCGCCGACCCAGCCGTCGAACGCCTCCAGCGCGACGCGCTCGTCCGTTTTGAACTCCGTCACCTTGTACGCGCCGGCGAGGACCGGCTGCGTCGCGAACTTGTTCGGGTCCGCGTTCTGCGGCACGCACATGTACGTCAGGTTGTCGAAAATTCCGGCGTTCGGCTCCTTCATGTGGATGATGAACGTGTGATCATCGGGCGTGTCGAATGAAGCGATGCTGCTGTAGCCCGATTTTTTCGGACTCTTCAGCGCCTCGGACATCGTCGACTCGAACGTGTAGCGGATGTCTTTCGACGTGACCGGTTTTCCGTCCTGGAACTTCGCATTCGGATTGATGTGGAAGACGATCGTCCTGTCGTCAGGCGTTTCCCACTTCTGGGCGAGATCGGGCGCGAAGTCGCCGGATGGCGTGAGCTTGATCAGACCGCTCGCCGTCATGTCCCAGATGCGGCCGGAGTAGGTGTCCGTGCCGATGCGCGGGTCGAGGTTGGTCGGACTGCCGTCGAATGCGATGACGAGTCCGTTCGCCGCACCGCCGCCCGCCGCACCGCCCTTCTTTTCGCCGCCGCCGCACGCGACGAGGATGACCGCGGCCAGGATGCCGAGGAGGGGACGCGTTTTCATGAGTGTTACTCCTTCATGGCGCAGGCGTTTACAAGAGAAGTGCCTGCTATGATCGCAGCGAGAATGCGCCGCCCGACGCTCCTTGCCATCACGCTGTTTCTTCTCGCCTTTCCCGTCTCTGCGGCCCAGCGCGTCATCGTCGTCGGCTTCGACGGCGTCGACGCCCATCTCGTCGAGCAATGGATGAACGAGGGGAAGCTGCCCAACATGGCGCGGCTGCGCGCGTCGGGCACTTTCCGGCCGCTCCGGCCGACGATTCCCGCTCAGACACCGGTGTCGTGGTCGACATTCAGCACGGGCATCGATCCCGGCCGGACCGGCATCTTCGATTTTCTCCGCCGCGACGCGAAGACCTACCTGCCGGTGTTTGCGGCGTTCGACGAGACGAA
Organism: Thermoanaerobaculia bacterium; assembly: GCA_036390755.1. Taxonomy (GTDB): domain Bacteria; phylum Acidobacteriota; class Thermoanaerobaculia; order Gp7-AA8; family Gp7-AA8; genus DASVHS01. The sequence continues at coordinate 1,786 of DASWBH010000142.1, read as the reverse complement.
AGAGCCGTTCCTGTACGGGTCGCGGAATCCGATCGTCTTCGCGGCGATTGCCGGGCTGATCTTCGGTGTGATCGGCGCGATTCTGGCTTTGCTGCGAGCGCGCACGGCCGGTGCTGTGTTCATCGGTATCGCGCTGGTTGCTGCGATCGGCGTCTTCGTGGCGACAAAGAAATACATACCGGAGACCCGCCCCGGCGTCGTCAATCGCCGCCAGGGCATTCCATTCTGGGACGCGGCGGCGAAAGCAGGAAAGAAAGCGGTGATCGTGCACGTGCCGGTCACGTTTCCGGCGACGGACTTCCACGATGGCCACATGCTGTCGGGACTCGGCGTTCCCGATATCTCCGGCCGCGTCGGAAAGCCGTTCTACTTCACGTCGGAGTTGAACATCACGCGCTCGGGAACGAACGAGTTCTCGATCGAAGTCGTGCAGCTCGAGGACAACAAGGGCGTCATCGCGACGAAGATCCAGGGTCCGCCGAACAAGCTGTTCAAGGAGCCCGACTACATCACGATCCCGATGACGCTCACGGTCGCGAACGATCGCAATTCCGTGCAGATCGATGTCAGCGGCCGGAAGCTGACGCTCGCGCCGGGCCAGTGGAGCAACTGGGTCGAGTTCGTCTTTCCGTTCAATCCGCTGATCAAGGTGCGCGGCATCAGCCGCTTTCACCTGATCTCGTCGCAGCCGGAAGTGAAGTTGTATCTCTCGCCGATCAACTTCGATCCGCGCTCGCTGCCGCCGGGATTCAGGATCTCCACGCCGCCCAACTGGGCGCCGGAGCTGGCGAAGGAAATCGGTCCGTTCAAGACGATCGGCTGGCAGATCGACACCTGGGCGATCTCCGAAGGATTCGCGAACGAGCAGATTTTCTGGGATGACATGAACTGGACGGTGGTGCAGACGCGGAAGATCTTCGCCCGCAATCTGGCCAGCGACAACGATCTGATCGTGCAGCAGTTCGAGTTTCCCGATCGCGTGGCGCACGTGTTCTGGCGGTTGTTCGATCCGAAGCATCCGGCTTACGACGCGGCCCTCGCCAAGCAGTGGGGCGGCGCGATTCAGCGCGCGTATCAGCTGATGGACGAGATCGTCGGCGACGCGATGGCGGCAGCGCAGAAGAACAACGCGGCGCTGATCGTCGTCTCCGATCACGGCTTCGCGAGCTTCCGGAAATCGGTCAACTACAACACGTGGCTCGTGATGAACGGCTACATCTCGCTGAAGAGCGGCGTGCAGGTGAAGCAGCGCAACGTGGAGATGCTGTTCGATCAGGGACAGTTCTGGGAGAACGTCGACTGGTCGAAGACACGCGCGTACGCCATGGGCCTCGGTGAGCTGTACATCAACCTCAAAGGCCGCGAGGGGAGCGGCATCGTCAATCCCGGAGCTGAGTACGACGCGCTCAAGAACGAGCTCAAACAGAAACTCGTGCAGATGGTCGATCCCGAGACCGGCGAGCGCCCCGTGCGGCGCGTGCTGGCGCGCGAGGAGATCTACCGCCGCTTCGACCCGAACATGATTCCGGACCTCTTCATCACGAATAACGACGGCTATCGCGTGTCGTGGCAGACGTCGCTCGGCGGCATCCCGAAGAACCTGATCGAACCGAACAAACACGTGTGGAGCGGCGACCACTGCTCGGTCGATCCCGAGCTCGTCAAAGGCATCTTCTTCTACAACCGGAAACTGCAGACCGCGAGGCCTCCGTACATCGCCGATATTTATCCGACGGTGCTTGGTTTGCTGGGAGTGCGGGCTCCTTATGAGCTGGATGGAGTTGAG
>DASWBH010000141.1:0-1811 GCA_036390755.1 Thermoanaerobaculia bacterium | reverse complement strand
TCGGGCCATGGCGTAATGCATTCGCCCGCGATCGGCCAGCTCATCGCGGAACTGATCGTGGACGGAAAAACGTCGATCGACATCACGCCGCTGCGGCCGTCGCGCTTCGCCGAAGGAAAGCCGGTCAGGGGACCTGAGCTTCTGTAGCTTCTTTCTCTTTCGACATCTCTTCCCACTTGCGATACAGCAGCTCGATCATGGACTTCAGATCGGCGTTGCGCGCTTGAATCTTCTTCATCCGCTCGCCGTCGCGATACACCTCTTCAGCGCAGAGCAGGAGATCGTTGCGTTCGCGCTCGCTCTCGGCGGCAGCGATGCGGGCCTCGAGTTGCGCGATCTCTTCGTCGATCTTCTTGAGGCGCTTGTCTCGCTTCTTCTGATCGGCGCGATCAGCCTTCTGGGCGGCGCCGACGGCTTCGGCGGCAGTTTTCGATGCCGGTTTCGGTGTTGCAGGTTTCGGCATTGCGATCCCGGCCTTCATCCGCTCGACCAGATCGCTGTAGTTGCCCGCGTACACTTCTCCCTGTCCATCCTCCACGACGATGATGTTCTCGGCGACGCGATCGATGAAGTAGCGGTCGTGCGAAACGACGATCAGCGCACCGGTGAAATCCTCGAGCGCTTCCTCCAGCGCTTCGCGCGTATAGACGTCGAGGTGGTTCGTCGGCTCGTCGAGCAGCATCAGATTTCCGCCGACGTACATGATCTTCGCGAGCGCCAGCCGTCCGCGCTCGCCGCCGGAGAGATCGCGCGTCTTCTTGAACACGTCATCTTCGAAGAACGAGAACTGGGCGAGATACGAACGGACCTGCAGCTCGGTCCGGGAGTGATCGAGGTTCCACACCTCGTCGATGACCCTGCCGTTCGGATCGAGGTCGCCGAGGGTCTGGTCGTAGTATCCGACCTGGACGTTGTGACCGTAGGTGATCGTGCCGTCGAGCGGCGGCAGGCGGCCGGCGAACGTCTTCAGCAACGTCGACTTGCCCGAGCCGTTCGGGCCCATGATCGCGTACCGCTCGCCGCGACGGACGGTCAGACTGAAGTTCCCGACCACGCGCTTCTCGCCGTAACCGGCCGCAACGTGATCGGCGGAGAGCGCAGTCGCGCCGGAGCGCGGGCCGGCGTCGAGGCGAAAATTCGCGAACGTCTCGTCCGCCTCGGGACGCTCGACCTCGTCGAGTTTGTCGAGCATCTTGCGACGCGACTTCGCCTGCTTCGTCTTCTGTCCGGCGATGTTGCGGCGGATGAATTCCTGCGTCTTCTCGATCAGCTCCTGCTGCCGTTCGTAGTCGACGGCCATCTTTTCATGGCGTTCGGCGCGGAGCTCCACGAAGCGCTCGTAATTGCCGGGATACTCGACGAGCTTGCCGTGCGCGAGCTCGACGATCTTCGAGACCGTGCGATTCAGAAACGTGCGGTCGTGCGAGATGAGCAGGTAACTGCCGGTGAATGACTGCAGGAATTCCTCGAGGAACTCGATGCCGTTCAGATCGAGGTGATTCGTCGGCTCGTCGAGCAGCAAGAGATCGACCTTCGTCAGGAGGACGCGCGCGAGCATGGCCCGGTTCTGCTGACCGCCGCTGAACTCCGCGATCGGCCGCTCCCACTCCGCTTTCTCGTTGAATCCGACGCCGCCGAGGACGCGCTCGACTTCCGCGTGGAGCGTGTAGCCGTCCGCGTGCTCGTAGTCGTGTTGCAGCTCGGAGTACTTCTCGAGCAACCGGTCGTGATCGGCGCGGGAGGGATCGGCGAGATCGTGTTCGATGGCGCGCATCTTCCGCTCGATCGTCAGCACGTCCGCGAACGCCGTC
>DASWBH010000140.1:0-9011 GCA_036390755.1 Thermoanaerobaculia bacterium | reverse complement strand
CGGGCGATGTCCTGGATGATGCGCCAGTCCTGGCGCGCTTCACCTGGCGGATCGACCGCCTTGTTGATCTTGATGACGAGAGCCTCGACTTGAGCGACGACGCCTTCGTCCTCCTCCTGCAGCGTGCCTGGAAGGACGATGTCGGCGTGCTGCGCGGTCTCGCTGAGGAAGAAATCGATCACGGCGAAGAACTCGAGCTTCTCCAGCGCGCGCGTGACGAAGTTGTTGTCCGGCAGCGAGACCTTCGGATTGAAGCAGATCGACAGCAGTCCCTTGATCTCGCCGGAGTCGATCTTGCGCATCATCTCTACGCAGTCGACTCCGGCCTGCGGGATCTCGTCAGGACTGACGCCCCACACGCTCGCGACATAGGCGCGATGCTCGGGGTTGGAGATGTCGCGTAAGCCCGGGAGCTGATCGCATTTCTGTCCGTGCTCGCGGCCGCCCTGACCGTTGGCCTGGCCGACGACCGTGCCGTATCCGCAGTACGGGCGGCCGATGCGCCCCGTGGCCAGCACGATGTTGATCGCGCTGAGCGTGTTCTCGACACCGTGCGAGTGATGCTCGATGCCGCGCGCGTGCATGAGGAACGAGGTCTTCGCCGTGCCCCACACTTCCGCCGCCTCGCGAATGCTCTTCTCCGCGATGCCAGTCACATCGGCCGTGCGGCGCGGCGTCCACTGCTTCACATGTTCGGCGACAGCCTCGAAACCGACGGTGTGGGTGTCGATGAAGTCGTCATCGATCCAGTCGTTCTCGATCATCAGATGAAGGATGCCGTTGAACAGCGCGACGTCCCGGCCGGGTTTCACCGGCAGGTAGATGTCGGCAGTGCGCGCGATCGGCGTGATGCGCGGATCGATGACGATGACCTTCCCGCCGTTCTCGCGCGCCTGCCACACGTAGTTCGTGGTGATCGGCGAGCACTCCGCCGTGTTCGAGCCGGCGATGATGATCGCCTCCGCTTTGAGGATGTCGTTCCACGGGTTCGCGCTGCGGTCGATGCCGAAGGCCTTCTTGTTCGCGGCGCCCGCGCTGACCATGCAGAGCCGGCCGTTGTAGTCGATGTAGCGAGTCTTCAGGCAGACGCGCGCGAACTTGCCCATCAGGTACGCTTTTTCGGTCGTGAGACTCGCGCCGGAGAGCACGCCGAATGCGTCGGGCCCGTATGTCGACTGGATCCGGCCGATCTCCGAGGCGACGCGCGCGATCGCCTGCTCGTACGGCATCGGACTGAATCCGGACGGCGATGCGCTGTCGCGCTGCACCGCCGTGAGGAGCCGATCGGGATGCGCGCCCTGCAGGTAGCGCTTCACGCCCTTCGGGCAGAGCATCCCTTGATTGAAGGGGAACTCCATCCATGGCTCGAAGCCGATGACGATGTTGTCCTTGACCTTCAGTTGAATGCCGCATTGCTGGCCGCAGAAGCAGCAGTGCGTCTTGACGACTTTGTCAGGCTCGACGCCGGTGTCCAGGCGCGAACCGACCGAGCGGTTCAGATGCGGTCCGTAATGTTCGATGAGTGCTTCTTGTGAGGTTGGGAGTATGGCCATCGGTTACTTCCAGAGCGTTCCTTGAGCGATCGCCAGCATGGAGCGCCGGCAGGGCGGGCAGATTTGCTGGTAGTGAGTTGCGTTCGCCCTCGCCCCGCGAGGCGGGGAGATGGTGCCGAAGGCGGGTGAGGGGTTTGTGCCACGCGGGTCGTGCCCCTCATCCGCGCTTCGCGCACCTTCTCCCCGCGGCGCGGGGAGAAGGGGAATGTCGTAGCGATACCCGAGCTGCCTCTCGACATCGATCAAGTCGTCGATCTGCATCTGCGGCGCGTACTCGGCATTGCAGCGTTTACAGCGCGCCATGCCCTCGCGCGCCCCGACGTCCTTGTAGAACTCCACGCCGAGCTGCGCCGGCCGTTGAAAGATGTGGAAGAACTTGCCGAACGGGAGCCACAGCAGCATCGCGATGACCGTGATCGCGTGCAGCAGCGACAGGAAGTCGTACCCGTATCCCATCATCCAGGTGTAGCTCGCCGTGAGCATCAGACCGGTGACGCTGATCGCGAACAGCATGATCAGCGGCAGGAAGTCTTCGCCGAATTGCTGCAGCGCCGCGGCGTCGTGATCGCGCATGCGGCGGCGCATCGCCAGCATCACACCCGCGATCACGGCGAACGCCGACCAGACCAGTCCGTGAAAGATGAAAAACGCGACGAGCGAGCGGATCGGAAACGCCATCATCGGAAATCCGAAGACGTACGTCCGGTACGACTCGATGTGGGACGGCACGGTCTCGAAGTGGATCCACCCGAAGACGAGCGGAAACGTGATGGCGAATGCGATCAGACAGCCCCACATGATCAGGAAGTGCGCGCCCCAGCGCAGCGGATCGCGCTGCATGATGAACCGGTTCAGCGCGAAGTCCTTGGTCACGCGCACGAACCAGTTCGCGATGTTGCGGCCTAGATACTTTGGCCGGAAGAACACCTGCCAGCCGCGGATCCAGTATTTGCGCGTCGGCGGCCGCTGCAGCCACATCGCGTACCGGTAGACGATCGCGAACGTGGCGAACAGCGTGGCGAACGTGTAGCCGACGAGCGCGGCGTCGAAGTGCTGCAGGTTCCGCGAGCCGAAGATGATGAGCGCGGCGAGGATGGCCGTGAACAGGAGGCCCCAGAGGAGGGAAGCGATTCGTTCGCGGCCGAAGCGGCCGAAGGTGGCGAGAGGTTGATCGGTCATGGGCTACTGCGCTACAGCGCCGCAATCCTATCGCGATCGCGATCCACTACGACCAGCCGCCGGTCCGGATCCCGACACCGGCGAAAACGAACAGCACGCTGAACGTCGTCACCGCGGTGATGTGCGGGACCATCGTCTGCACGTTGTCATCGCGAAGGCGCGGAAGCACGCGGAAGCGGGCGTCCAGCGCAAACGCGATCGTCAGGATCAGGCAAGTCCACTTGATCGCCAGCATGCGCGAGATCGGATTGCCCAGCGTGAACCACATCGAGACCGGCACCAGATGCTGAGCCAGCCACAGCCCGGTCACGACCTGCATGACGAGTGCAGTCATCCCCAGCGCTTCGAAGCGCTGCTCGAATCCGAGGAGCATCGCCGCGGAGCGCTCGCGCAGGACGACCGGAAGAATCCGAAGGGCGAGCACGAGGTGCCCGCCGGTCCAGATCGTTGCGCCGAGAACGTGGATGAGAAGAATGATGCGATACATCGGTCGCCGTCGCTGCTGCCCTCACGCAACCGCGACGGTGATCGAATGCTTTCGTCCTCGTGTCGACCAGAGCGTCAGCAAACAGAGGATCGAGAACGCCGCAAGCAGAGCGAACCCGATCGTGAAGCTGCCGGTCTCTCTCCGGACCACACCGAGAACGAGCGGCGGGAAGAACCCGCCCAGCCCGCCAGCTGCACCGACGAGTCCCGTCACGCTGCCGACGGTCTTCGGAAAATACTCGGGGACGAGCTTGAACACCGCGCCGTTGCCAAGACCGATGGCCGCCGCCATACCGAGAGCGCCGATCGTGAATGGTTGCATGAAGGGAAACGCCATCAGGAGTGCCATGACGGCGGTGAACGGAAAGACGAAGGTCAGCACGCGCTGGCCGCCGATCTTGTCCGCAATCATGCCGCCGGTCGGGCGCATCGCCGTCGCCAGCACGACGAATCCAGCCGTGCGCAGGCCGGCGTCAGTCGGAGTCAGCTTGAAGAGTTCGGTGAGGAACGTCGGCAGATACACCGCCATGGCCACGAAGCCGCCGAAGGTGAGGAAGTAGTAGAGCGACAGGATCCAGCTCTTCGAGTCGCGCAGAGGCTCGATCGCTTCGCCAAACGTCTTCGGCCGTACCTGCACCGGCGCGTTCTCCGCTTTCGCGAGGAACGCGATGAGCCACACCAGCGTGAGCGCGGCGAAGATCCAGAATCCCCACGAGAAGCCGAGGGCTTTCGCGATCAGCGGAGCGCCGAAGGCGGCGAGGGACTGTCCGATATTGCCGGCGCCGTAAATTCCGAGCGCCTTGCCCTGCGCCTCCGGCGGATACCAGCGGCTCACGAACGCGACGCCGACCGAAAAGCTGGCCAGCGCGATCCCGATGAAGAATCCGTACACGAGGAGCTGCGTATAGCTGTGCAGCCAACCCATGAGCAGCGCCGGAATGATCGAAACCGCCATGACGGCCGAGAACACCTTCCGGCCGCCGAACCGGTCGGTGAACATTCCGAGAGGAATGCGCCCGAGACTGCCCAGAAGAACCGGAATCGCGAGCGCGATCGACACCTGAACGGGATCGAGGTGCAGCTGCTTCTTGAGGATCGGCATCATCGCCGAGACCGAGCCGAAAACGGCGAAGCAGACCGCAAACGCGCCGGTCGCGAGGGTCAATTGGAGAGTGTTGCCGCGGTTATTCATGTGTGTGATTTTCCGTGGAGGGGCGGCCGTGGCGTATGACGAAAGTCACCTGAGAGGGGAAGAAAGCTCTCGGCTCTCAGCTGTCAGCTCTCAGGGGGCCTGCCGCCCGCCCACGGTTCTCCTGAGAGCTGAGAGCTGAGAGCTGACAGCTGACTACCTCGTATCATTCGCATCGTGTCCGGCTTGCTCCACGCACTTCTCGGAAGCGATCACGATCGGCTCGACCGGCTGCTGGCGAATTCTCTCCGCGGCGACGGCACGATCGACGACGCCAGCTGGAGCGAGTTTCGTTGCGGCCTGCTGCGGCACATCGGCATCGAGGAACGCGTGCTCTTTCCGGAGCTGCGCAGGCTCGGCGGTTCGACCGACGTCGAGGAGCAGTTGCACCGCGATCACGCGGTGCTGGCGGCGCTTCTCGTTCCGCCGCCCGCGGCCGCGGAGATCCGGCAGATTCGCGCGATTCTGCTCGAGCACAATCCGCTCGAAGAGGATGCCGGCGGCTTCTATGACCGGATGGAAGCGCTGGCCGAAGGTGAAATCGACGCGCTGGTCGAACGGGCGCGCGCGTACCCGCAGGTTCCGACGGCGCCGTACACCGACACGCCATTCCTGCGGCGGACCATCGATCAGCTCTTACGGCAAGCCGAGGAAGGGCGGCGACTCCTCGGCCGCCCGCGCCAACGTTCATGACGGTTCGTGGCGTCGTCTCGTCATGGCAGCATCTTGTGTTCGATCGCGTACTTCAGCGCTCGTGATGGCCGGCGGCGCTCGTTGCGTTCTCGTGCAGCCGCTCGACGTAGTGGATGAATTCGACGTACGCGTGCACGAAGTGGCGCCCTTCCTCGATGCTCTGACCGGCGCGCTTCTTCGCCTCCTGCACGGCCGCGAAACGTGCGCGCAGACCGGCAGCGACCTCCGACGTGAGAGCCTTCTCGGCATCAGCGAGCGTTCCCGTTTCAATCGCTGTGTCGGCGAGCTCGATGCCTTCTTCCGGCTTGTACTCTTCGCCTTTCAGTCCCGTAAACGACGCCCCTTCGGCCTGCCGGTGAACGCGCACCAATGTTTCGAAGAACCACTGATCCGCGACTTCCCGCGCCTCCGGTGACGCGGCACGCGCGGCGATCGTCTTCGCGAACGCAGTGCGAATCGCCTGCTCGTCTGCAGAGGGAACCCACTTCAGCACCGGCGTGACGTCGCCTTGCTGCAGCGCCTGTTTTGCTTCGGTGATCAACGGTCCTTTCATCGAATCGCAATGGGCGAACGCGGGCATGGCCGCGACCGTGAGCACGATCGCGAGCGCGATTTGTCTCATCATCATGAAGTCTCCTCGTCAACGCACACAGGAGTAGCTCCGCGCACCGTGCCGAGCGAGGACATTCGTCACACGCCGCCACAGCGCGGTGTCGCATCACACGCCACATTGCAGGTGAGCTCGCTATCCGTACCTGTTGAAACCGGCGCGCGTCGCGACGCCTGAGCTCAGGCTGCCGGAGCGGCGACGAGACTGGAGTCGCTCGGCTGCGCGACTTGGAATAGCGGCAGGCACACGGTGAATGTCGAACCGCGCTGCGGGCCGTCGCTCACGGCCGAGATGCTGCCGTGATGCGCTTCGACGAGATACTTCACGATCGAGAGGCCGAGGCCGAGGCCGGTGTGGGCGTGATTGGGGTCGGCCTGGGTAAATGCGTCGAAGAGGTGCGGCAGGAATTCGGCCGGAATCCCTTCGCCCGTATCTTTGACGACGAGCTCCGCGTGTTTGTCGGTTCGCGACAGACGGACCGTCACCGTTCCGCCCGCGGGCGTGAACTTGATCGCGTTCGACACCAGATTCGTGACGATCTGCTTGACGCGCAGCTCGTCGCCGAGAATCTCCGCGGTTGATTGCAGCTCGGACTCGAGCTCCACGCCCTTCTGTTCGGCCGCGCCGATGACGACGTCGAGCGCCTTCGCCACCGTGCGCTCGAGCGCGATCTGTTTGAGCCGCACGGGCAGCTTCCCGGATGCGGCGCGGGACGCGTCCCAGAGATCGTTCACGAGCTCGCGGAGGACGGCCGCGCTGTTGTCGACGCCTTCGAGCGCGCGATCGAACGCTTCGCGGTCGAGCTCGAAGCTGCGGAGCAGTTGCGCCCATCCGACCACGGCAGTGAGCGGCGCGCGCAGTTCGTGCGCGACCCTGTGCAGTACGACGTCCTTCGCTTCGGCCAGCGCTTCGGCGCGCTCGCGCGCGGTCTGTTCGATGATCAGGGCGCGGCTGTGCGCGGCCAGCCTCGAGGTCACGATCGCGACGACAAGGAACCCGCCGGCCGTCACGAAGTACGCCATGTCGGAGATGACGTACGTGAACCGCGGCGGGATGAAGCAATACTCGAACAACAACCCGCTGAGGAGCGCCGTGAAGACGGCCGGACCCTGGCCCCAGCGGAGCGCGATGACCAGGATGGCGATGAGGTACAGCGTGTCGAGATTCGCGGCCTGTAGCACCGGATACAACGCAAATGCGACGGCAGTTACGGCCGCCGTGATGATGAGGCTCGCGATGTACGGGTGCCGTCGGGACCACGATCCGATCATCCGGGTGATGAACGGACCATTCATTTTGGTGAACGAGTTATACAGGGACGGAAGTTGTTTCGCAAATAAAATTTCATCAGCGCGCGATGAGAATGATGTCGCGTGATTCGGCCCGATCGAACGGCGACTTGTCGTACGAGCCGAAGACTTCGATGTTCGTGAACCCCGCACCGCGGAACGCGCTCTCGATCTGCGGACGACGCCAGCCGCGGATCTCCACCCGGCGCGTCGAGACGATTTCGATCGGCGTCTCGCGATCGGTCCGCATCTTCAGCGAGGTCGGCATGAAGATCACGCGGCCGTCCGGCAGCAGCTCCATCGGCCGCAGAAAAATGATCGTCGCCAGCGGGTCCTCGGGATCCTTCAGAAAACTGAGCGGCAGCGCGCGCTCTTTCTTGATCTCGATCCGGTCGTAGTTGATCGACTGCAGCAGGATCGGTCCTCCCGGCAGGAGCACGCGCCGCGCGCTGCTCGCGAGGCGGCCGAGATCGTCTTCGCCGGTCAGGTGGGGAAGCGCGTTGCCGACGCAAATCGCGGCGCCGAACTGTTCGCCGGCAAGAGGTGCGACGTCGCGCATGTCGCCGGCGATGAATCGGACGTTGAAGCCTTCCGATGCCGCGCGGCTCTTCTCGAGCATCGCCGGCGAGGTGTCCATGCCGACGACTTCGTAGCCTTGCGCGGCGAGAAAGCGCGCGTGATCGCCGGTGCCGGATCCGAGGTCGAGGACTTTCCTGGAGGGGGCAGTGCGGAGGATCTCGTCGAGCAGCGGCCACTCACGTTCCAGCCGCGGCTCCCACGCGATCAGGCTCCGGTAGTCGAATTTTGCGTAGCGATCCTCGGCCATGGGGGGGAGTGTACTGAACATCGGCTAAACTCGCGTCGCTTGGGCAAGATCCGCGAACGCACGCTGTTTATCGGTATCCTCGCGCTGCTCGCGGCCATCTGGATTCTGAAGACCGCGTTGCACATGGCCGGCGCGGCGATCCGCATCATCATCATCGTCGGCGTCATCTTCCTCGCGCTGGCGTGGGTCAGCAGCAAAGTCGGCAGCGCGGGACGGCGTTAGAGCGGCGTTAGAGCGCTCTGATTTCAATACGGCCAGGGCCGGCCGCGTCCGCCGCGCGGGTAGCCGCCGCGCCCGCCGCGTTGGTTGCCGCGATCGTTCGTCCGGTCCTCGCGGCGCTGGCGCAGCTCGTCGAGCAGCTTCGACCACTGGTCATGCGTCAGGACGAGTCGCTCGGCCGACAGCATCTGCACCTGCCGGTCGAAAAGGGCGTCGCGGATGTTGCGCACGCGATTCGCGGCCGCGGTGATGTCGTCGGAGGTGGCTTGCGTCGCGTCGAGCGCGCTCCGCAGATCGCGTTGGGCAACCGGAAGGTCGTTGTCGAGCCGTGCGATCTCGTCGCGGTTGTCCGTGACGATCTTGTCGAGCGACTGCAACTGCTGATCGGTCAGATGCAGCGGCTCGACGAGCGAGACCTGGCGCCACCACGCGTCGTCGGGGATGAAGTCGAGCAGCATCGGCCCGCTGTCGCGCACCCGCGCGCTGCGGCCGCCGTACCCGCCGCCGCCGCCGCGCTGTGGCTGGTCCTGGGGCCGGTCGTAATCAGAACTGCTGCACGCCGCGAGAACGAGCGCGAGAGAAACGCAAAGCTTACGCATCGGAGTTTCGACGCCCTCCTGATCGGAACGTTTACACTGCACTGCACATGCAGTGCCCCGGCTGCCGGTCGGACATGCAGACTCTCACGGTCGCCGCCCTCCTCGGCAGAACGGCGGACGTGCATGCGTGCGCGCAATGCCGCGCGTTCTGGTTCGAGCCGTTCGAAGACCTGCACCTGACCCGATCGTCGACGCTGTCGCTCCTGCACCTCATTACCGAACGGAGCGCCGGCGGTCCGTTTCCGCGGCAGTCGTTCTGCCCGGTGTGCCATAGCGAGCTGGGGCTCACGCACGACATGCAGCACTCCACGCGATTTCAGTATTGGAGCTGCGCCGCCGGTCATGGTCGCTTCATGAGCTTCATCGAT
>DASWBH010000139.1:0-11600 GCA_036390755.1 Thermoanaerobaculia bacterium | reverse complement strand
AAGTCGGATGCGTGAAGCGGAAGCGCCACCATCAGAAGCAAGACGAGACTCGGGATTCGAGATTCGGGATTCGTCATGCGGAGCCGAGTATACGAATCCCGAACCCGTCAGTGCATGTGCACCAGGATGTACACGATCAGCCCGACCGCGACGATTCCGATGATGATCCACGCGGCCGCGCTGTTGCGCGTCGACGTCGTCGTCACGTTCTCGACCACGACCTTGCGCTCGACGCGATCTTCTTCCGGTTCAGCCATGCCGAACAGGCGCAGCAACGGGGGTGCCACCGAACTGGCGCGTTGCGGCCATGAAGATCGGGATGGCCAGGCAGCTCAGCGCCGCGGCAACCGCGAACGCCGTGCCGAGGCCGAAGCGCTGGCCGAGCGCGCCGATGCCGAGGGAGCCGAGGGCGATGCCGGTGTCGAAGGCCATGACGATGCTGCCGAAGGTCCGCGCCCGGCGCCGGGGATCGGTGTTCATCAATAGGAAATTCGCGAACGCCGGATACGCGCCGCCCATCCCCATTCCGAATAGCGCCGCAGACAGTACGAGATGCCACGGCCGCGTTGCGATCGACAGGACCGCGAAGCCGATCGGAATTGCGGCGTACGACGGATACAGCATGATCTTCGGTCCGAGCCGGTCGCCGAGCCGTGACGTGAAGACGCGGATCAGCACGATCGAAAGCGCGAACACCGTGAAATACAGCGACTCCGGATGGATGCCGCGCTCGCGCGACAGGATCGCCACGTAGCTCGTCACGCCGCCATATCCGAAACAGATCACCGACAGCGACAGCGCCGGCCGGATGACCTGCAGATCCCACGCATCGCGGAACGAGTGCGACGCCGCCATCGCTTCGTGAGAAACGGGAAGCTGCGACGCCCAGCCGAACGTCATCAGCGACAAGACCGCGAGCTCGGAGCAGAGCACGATCCAGCCGCCGTGCTCGTAGATGAGCAGTCCCGCTGCAGGCGCGAGCGCAATGGCCGCCGTGCTGGCCAGACCCCAGTAGGCGAGGCCTTCGTTGCGGCGCGACTCGGGGATGAACTCGCTCATGATCGCCGACGCCGACGCGATCAATCCCGACCACAACGAGCCGTGCACGATCGCGATCGCGAGCAGCAGCGGCACGACACGGATGACGCCGTACAGGATCGAGAAGACGACGAACAACAGCGAGGCCGTCATGAGCATCCGCTTGCGCCCGAGATGGTCGGCGAGGTTGCCCATGAGCGGAGCGGAAAGCGCGCTGGCGAACGCGTACGCGCTGAGGAACCACCCCGCCGCCGCTTTCGATCCGCCGAGCTGCATGATGCGGAACGGAATGGCCGGGAGCAGCTGAAACGCCGCGAAGAACGTGATGAACGCGAAGAGCCAGAGGCCGAAAAAACGGCGCGTGAAGAGGGGCTCCGGCATGGGCGCGACATTCTATGGGCACACGCCCCGTTAACCGACCGGTTAACGCCAGAATGTTTCACGCGCCCGCCACGTTGCGGCGGATCGATGCGAGTGAAGCGCGCGGCCAAGTACGGCTTTTGTTCCGGGGTGCGGATCGCCGACCTGAAGGTCAAGCGCTTCGCTGCCGGCGGCGGTCGGGGCGCGATCCTCGGCCAGGTCGTCCACAACGAGCGCGTCGTCGCCGAAATGGAAAACCTCGGCGTCCGGACGGTCGAGGAGATCACGGCAGTGCAGGAGCCGACGATCGTCTTCTCCGCGCATGGCGTTCCCCCTTCGTTCCACGATACGGCCAAGGCGTCGGGCCTCAAGGTGCTCGATACGACGTGCAAGTTCGTCTACGACATCCACCGCGAGTCGAAGGACGCGCTTGGGCAGGGTTACCACCTCGTCTTCATCGGAGATCCGAAGCATCGCGAGGTGATCGGCTACACGCACGACCTCGATCCGTCGACGTATCACATCGTCTCGACAATCGACGGCGCGAACGCGATCGACTGGAGCGCGTACGGCAGGATCAAGATCTTTTACCAGACCACGTTGAATGCCGAGGAGTTCGAAGACGTGGTGAAGGCGATCGAACAGCGGGCGCGGCGCATCGAGCGCGCCGACACGATCTGCTACGCGACGAAGGAAAACCAGGACGCGGCGCGCGAGCTTGCGCGCGACCCGGAAGTCGACGTCATCGTGGTCATCGGCGGCAAGAAAAGCGCGAATACGAAGCACCTCTGGGAAATCTGCCGGGAGGCCAAGCAGGCTTATCTGGTGCAGGGTTCGGACGATCTCGACCCGCAATGGTTCAGCGGAGCGCAGGTCGTCGGCTTGACTGCGGGGTCGTCGACGCCCGACTATGTGATCGACGAGGTCGAGCAGCGCCTGGTATCGATGTAATTGATCCGGCGAGGCTTAGGCTCCTGGCCTCCACAGTGAATAACCATTCAGGGGCATGCGTTATCCACCGCGAATGTCAAGGACCCGCTCTATCGTGCTGAGCATCGCGCTCCTCGTGAGCCCGGTCGCCGCATTCGCGACCGACACGCACTGCAAAGGCACGACGAACGTCGAGGAGTTCCGCTACTCGTGGCGCATCCGCGGCGCGGTCCGCTTCCTCGCGGGACTGATGTTCCCCACGGCCGGCGTTGGCGACTACAAGACGACCTATCCGAAGGAAGGCGAGCACTCGATCAACAGCGAGCTGCTGATCACGCCCGCGAACGGCGAGTCGGGCTTCTTCTCGTACGAGTCCCAGATGGACGAGTCGGGCCGCCAGACGCAGATGACCTACAGCGGCTACTCGTGGGGCAACAAGACGCGCAAGTTGCGCGCGGTGTTCGATTACGTGAAGCGTCTGACGCGCATCCACAAGGAGACGCCGAAAGGCATCGAGAACACCGTCAAACCGATGCCGGGAACCGAGAACCTCCGCGACGTCCTCACCGCGATCTACTTCCTTCGCCAGAACGCGGCGACGATCAACGGGCCGATCACCACGACGATCTACACCGATGGCCAGGAGTACCCGGTCGTGTTTCGTCCCGGCGAGCGGCGCACGTTCGTCGTCGACAAGCAGACGGTGAGCGCGCGCGCATTCGAGATCGCCGCCCTGCCCGGCGGCACCGGCAAGAAATGGCCCGGCGGCGTGACGGTGTGGCTGTCCGAGGATCAGCGCAGGATTCCGTTCCGGATCGAGATCGCAGAGTCGTTCGCGTCGTTGCAGCTCGATCTGCAATCGATCGAGTCGTGCGCGTTCATGGAAGCGAAGAAGTGACGCGCGCCAGCGCGTCATCCTGAGCCGCGTAGACGGCGAAGGATCTGGGGGCCGGGCGTCGCACCACCGCCCAGATTCTTCGCCGTCTTCGCGGCTCAGAATGACGGGTGGCTTAGGTCGTCCGCGCCGGCGCCATCGGCGTTCCCAGTCCGCAGAACAACCCGACCAGGTCGAGCAGCTCGGCAACGTGGAACGGCTTCTCGAGGATCACCGACGGATTCAGATCGAGGTCGGCCGCGTCGAGCTTGTACGCGGAGATCACGATCACCGGCGCGTCCTTCCGCTTGCCGCGGAACCAGCGCAGCCACTCGCGGCCGTCCATGCGCGGCATCGCCAGATCGAGGATCACCAGCAGGATGTCGGGATTGTTGTCGACGATGGTGATCGCTTCGCGTCCATCGGGCGCGGTGAGCACCTCGAAGCCGTACGGCGAGAGAAGATCGCGGTACGAAGCGAGCAGCCGGGCGTCGTCATCGATCACCAGCAGCTTGCGGAGTTTGAACGGTGTCCTGCGGGCGCGAATGCTCACTCCGGTTTCACTCCTGCTCTGTACGGCTGACGACGACGATTCTTACGCCTGAAAACCTGTTACAACGCTGCAAAGCGCATACCGCGGCGTCCGTCATCTCGAGCTGCTCATCGGCGGGATGGCGTCGGTCGGAACCGAGGTTGGCGGCGCTTCCACCGAGCGCTCGATCAACGGAAAATTTGCCGCCGCACAGCTTAACGCGAGCAGCTTCCCTTTGTGCATTCGAACCTCGGCCGGCAGAGAAACTCGCAGTGTGATCCCGCCGCTGAGGAGCGCGTGAACGAGCCAGCGGCCGCTCTCGAACGTCGCCTCCTCGACCGCGACGATCAGGTCGGATTCCTCGCCCGGCCGCGCGATCGAGAACGCTTCCGGACGGACGAGCGCGACGCCGCTCCCCTGAAACGGCGGATGGTCGACATCCCACGTCCCGATGATCGAGTCGACGGTCGTTCCGTTGACAGTCACCGGAATTGCGTTGACCGATCCGGTCGCGAGCGCCGACGCTTCGTCGAGCGGCTCGGCGTAGATCTGCGCGGCCGTTCCCTGCTGCACGACGCGGCCTGCCGCGAGCACGACGACGCGGTCGGTCGCGCCGAGCTCAGCGCGCGCAGATGGCGCGCTGATGACCGTGGTTCCCGCGACGCGCAACGTGCGGAAGAACGCGTCGGCGACTTCGTCGAGCGCGGCCGCGTTCAGATGCTCGAGCAGGCGATCGGCGACGAGAATGCCGGGGCGGAGCAGCTCGATCCGCGCCAGATGTACGAGCGTGCGCTCGGAAGAGGACAGCGTCCGGATCGTGCGAACCGCGAGCGCGCCGAGCTTCCACTTCTCGATCGCGAGATCGTATTCGCGCTGGCGGTCGATGCGGTCGAGGGTGCGACGGCGCACCGCCGCGACGAGCGCGTGCCGCACCGACCATCGCTCCGGCACATCGAGCGACGAGGTGACATGCAGCAGCGGACGGCGCGACTCGCCGACGTCGTTCACGACGCGCGTGCCGAAGCGGATCTCGCCCGACGAAGGGCGGATCTTTCCAGCGATCAGATCGAGCAGCGTGGTCGTGCCGCTCGCCGGTGGACCGGCTATGGCCGTGTGTGTGCTCGCCGGGAAGGTCAGGTTGATGTCGTGAAGGGCGAAGTCGCCGCGCGCGAAGGAGACGTGGGCGAGCGAGACGTCGAGCACGGATTGATGTTATCGGTTATCGGTTGTCGGTTGTCGGTTGTCGGTTGTCGGGGCGATGCATCGCGGAACGACAACTGAGAACTGACAACTGACAACTACTGGGGCGGCCTTCCGTGATGCGGCCTCGGATGATCGAGGTCGGCGCGCAACTGCCGCCACTGCTCGTCGTTGAGCACGCCGCGCATGTCGACGAGCATCATCAGCTCGCGCTCGAAGAGGCGGCCCTGCGCGTCGCTCAGGCGTCCGGCCAGTCTGCGCAGGTTCTCGCGGTTGATCTGCTCCTGATCGAGCTCGCCGCGGATGGCGATCGAGAGCTTTTCGGTGTCGGCGCGAAGGTCGATCAGTTCGGTCGCGGAAGTGCGGAAGATGTTGTCGAGCCGGCTCTGCTGGTCGTCAGACAGCCCGAGCTGATGCACAGTCTCCGGACGACGCCACCACTTGCCCGGCGGGAGCTGCGCGGACGCTGGCACGGGCGCGACCATCAGCACCAGCGCTGTGGCGAGAAGGAGCCGGCGCATCAAAGTGATCCGTCTCCGTTGTTCGAGGAATCGACCCACGACTCCCACTGCACGACTTCGTGGAACTGCTCGAGCTCTTCCGACTGCCACGGGTTGATCGGCGCGTGCATGTCGGCGACGGTCGGCGCCTTCGCGAGTCTGGTCGCTGCCGGCCGAACGGGCGCCGCCGGCGCGGGCCTCACCTCGCGGTACACCACCGCGCCGCCGAGGACGAAGGCGAGGACGGCGGCGGCAGCGATGCGGGCACCGGAAGCGACGCGGGCGACACGCGCGGGCTCGGCCGCGATCCGCCGCATGATCGACAGCCGCTGACGGCTCCAGAAGGTTTCCGGCTTCTGCGGGCACGCTGACGCTTCGCGGAGCTTGCGCTCGAGCCGCTCGTAGCGCGCAGCGCAGTCGCCGCAGGAGGCCAGGTGCATCATCACCGGCATCGATTCGCCGGGCTGCATGTAGTACGTCTCGAGCAGATCGGCTTCACTGTAATGGGGTTTCATCGTCGTTCCCTTCGGTCTGGCGAGCCCGCCATTCTTCGAGCTCTTTCCGGATCTTGCGAATGGCCCGGAAGAGATGCGCGCGAGCCGTCCCGGCGCGGAGGCCGAGGTTGCGGGCGATCTCTTCGAGCGGCAGGTTTTCATAGTGGCGAAGGCGGAAGATCACCTTCTGTTGCGCCGACAGGGACCGCTCCGCACGCTCGATCGCCGCGCGCAGTTGCGATGCGAGGAGGAGCCGTTCCGGATCGGGTCGGTCGTCGACCGGCTCGATCACGAACTGCTCGTCGTCGCTGTCGGTTCCTGAGAACAGGCTGACGAACCGGCGGCGCCTGAGCGAGTCGCGCGACTTGTTGATGGCGATGCGCGTCAGCCAGGTCTCGAACTCGGAGCGTCCCTGGAACTTGGCCAGATGCGTGTACGCCTGGACGAAGGTGTCCTGCGTGACGCTGTCCGCTTCCATCTCGTCGCGGACGATGGCGAAGGCAACCCGGAAGATCCGGCGCTGGAAGCGCTCGACGAGCACGCCGAACGCGCTGCCGTCGCCCGCCAGCGTGCGGTCGATCAGCTCGCGGTCGCTCGGAGAATCGCTGACATCGCCGAATCGGACAACAGCCAAATGGGCGCTCACTCCTTCATAGACGGGTGGGTCGGGACGGTGTTTACCTTACTCCATAATCGGTTGCGCCACGTCTCTCTTCCCGGCCAGCGCCACCCCGGCGAAGATGAGCACGGCGGCCAGGGCGACGACCGGCCGGATCCGCTCGTTCAGGAACAGCCAGGCCAGGACCGTCGTCAGCACCGGCTGCACGTACGTGTACGCCGCCACGAGCGAGCTCTCGGCGTGCCGGAGCGTCCAGGCGTTGATCACGTACGCGGCCACGGTCGGCCCGGCGATCACGACGGCCAGGCCGATCCACGCGCCGCGCGGGATGGCGCGCCACTCCTCGCGCATCAGGGCCGGCAGTGCGATCGGGAACATCAGCACCGCGCCGATCGCGAACATCCTCGAGATCACGCGAGCCGGGGAGAGGCGGGTCATGGCCGGCTTCGACACCACGAGGTACACGGCATAGGCGACGCAGTTCCCGGTGATCAGCAGCGCACCGGCCAGGGCATCGGTGATGCCGCGCACGCCTTCGGCGCCGATCACCAGCAGCGCGCCGGCGAGGGCGAGCGCGATCCCGCCGACCTTGGCCAGCGTGGCGCGCTCGACGCGCATCACCAGCGCCGTGGCCAGCGCGAACACCGGAATCGTGGTGATCAGAATCGCGGCGATGTGAGCGCTGGTCAGCGCCAGTCCGGTCAGGAACATCGTCTGATTCAGCACCACCGCCAGCACCGAGAAGCCGGCCACCAGCAGCGAGTCGCGCCGCGAGAGGCCGCGCGCCGGCACCACGAGGTTCAACGCGATGGCCGCGCCGGTCACTCGCAGCCACGCGAAGCTCAGCGGCGCGAACGCGTGCATCGACACCTTTGACACGATGTAGTTCAGAGAGAACAGCGCCGACACGCTGAACAGCGCCGCGTGCAGAATCAAGGGATGAGGGCTGAGGGATGAGGGACGAGGTCGCGCCGGTGCTTCATCCCTCATCCCTCATCCCTCATCCCTCTTCTTCGCACCAGACGTCGTGGTACCGCACGGGCGGTGTGACCAGCGACGTGCGCACCCCTCTCACGTTCGGCTTGTGCACGACGAACAGCCGCTCGTGGAACAGAGGCGCGATCGGGGCCTGCCGGACCACGCGGGCGTCGAGCCGGCGGTAGATCTCCCCGCGTTGCTGCGCGTCAGGCGTCCGGCGCGCGTCCTCGATCTGCTCGTCGAGGTCGGGCGCGTGGTGATGCAGGCCCGGAATCGCGCCGGACTGCGTGTCGAAGAACGTGAAGAAGAAGTTGTCCGGATCGGGATAATCTGCGTACCAGTTGCCGCAGAAGATGTTGCCGTGACCCTTCCGGCGGAGCGGCGCGCGCGCATCCGTCGCGGTCTGCCGCGTGACGTTCACGCGGATCCCGACCGCGCCGAGATCCTCGATGATGAGAGGCACCTGGCGGGAGTTGAAGAACTCGTCGGTGTCCCACGTCCGGTACTCGACCTCGAATCCGCCGCCGTGGCCGGCCTGCTGGAGGAGGTCGCGCGCGCGATCGACGTCGTGAGAATAGCCGCGGAGCGCCGGGTCGTAGCCCATGAGCGCCGGCGGCAGTAATCCCTGTGCGACGACGCCGAGGCCGCCGAAGACTTCGTTGTTGATGCGGTCGCGGTCGATCGCGTAGTTCAGAGCCTGCCGCACTTCCAGCCGGTCGAACGGAGGCGACGAGGAGTCGTAGCCGACGTAAGAGGTATGCAATTGGACCTGCGTGAGCAGGTACGGCGCGTACTGCGGACTGGCGCGTAGCTGTTCGACGAGGTTCAGCGGGATCGCATGCGCGATATCGAGCTCTCCGCGCATGAACGCGTCGGCAACGTCGCGCGTGCTGCGCAGGTCGAGCCGGAACGTGAGCTCGTCGAGGAACGGCAGACCGGCCAGCCAGTAGTCGCGATTGCGAACGAGGCGGACGCGCTGCCCTTCGACGGCTTCCGCGATCTTGAACGGCCCGGCGCCGGACGGATTGAGGCGCATGCGCTCGGAGTCGCGCGACTCTTCGCTCGGAACGATCGCGCACTCGTGCATCGAAAGCAGCGAGAGGAAGAACGCGATCGGCTCGTCGAGATGGAAGTCGACCGTGTGCCGGTCCGTCGCGACGATGCCGGACAGTTCGCGCTTCGCTCCGCTGATCACCTCATCGGCGCCGCGCACGCTGCGCATGATCCAGCTCGACAGCGAGCGGTTCTCGGGCAGCAGTAACCGCACGAGGCTGTCGTGGACGTCGCGCGCTTCGACCTCGCGTCCGTTGTGGAAGCGGACGCCGCGGCGAAGATGAAAACGATAGTGGCGTCCCTGCTCGAGGACGTCCCAGCGCTCGGCGAGCTCGGGCCGCAGCTCCGCGCCTTCGCCGTACGAGACGAGCTTCTGATGGATCGCCTTAGTCATGAACGACAGCGCGACGGCGTTCGTGTGAATCGGATCGAACGTCAGCTGCTGCCAGAGGATCGTCGACGTCGTCAGGCTGCCGCCCTCGCTCGGTGTCGCCAGGGTGAAGCGGCCGAGCTCCTGGTTGAGCAGCGAGGTCTCGTGTGCCAGTGAGGACGCCATCTGATTGACGTCGCTCACGCCGAAGCTCGACTCGCGCGAGCCCTGCTGGATCGCGCCCATCGACTTGACGATCGCCGCGCTTTCGGTCGCGAGAACCGACGTCGCCTCGAGCACGTTCTGCACGAGGCCGGCAACGTTCTGCATGGCGCGGCTGATCGAGCGGCTGCCGCTTTCCTGCTCCGTCATCGCGCGCTTGAGGTGCCGCGTGTAGTCGCGAACCATGCCGGCCTGCTCGCCGACTTTGCGCGCGGTCTGCGACTGCTGCTGGGTCGCGGCGGCGGTCTGCTGCACCATCTTCGTGACTTCCTCGATCGCCGCCGTCGCCGCCGCACTTCCGCGCGACTGCTCCTCGGTCGCACGGGCGATGCCGGCGATCGACGAAGTCGAGCGATCGGTGAGCTCGAGAATCTTGTCGAGCACCTGCGAGGCGCGAGCGGTGAGTCCGACGCCGTCGCTGACGCGATCGGAGCTCAGCGTCATCTGCCCCGACGCGCGTTCGACGCTGCGCTGCACGTTCTGGATGAGCGTGCGGATCTCTTCGGTCGAAGTCGACGTGCGCTCGGAGAGGTCGCGGATCTCGTCGGCGACGACGGCGAAGCCTTTTCCGCGCTCGCCAGCCTGCGCGGCGATGATCGCGGCGTTCAGCGCCAGGAGGTTCGTTTGCCGCGCGATGTCGTCGATGACGCGGATGATGTCGCCGATCTCCTGCGAGCGTTCCGCGAGCTCGGCCAGTGCGAGCTTCGCGTCCTCGACCGACAGCTCGATCTTCCGCATGCCGCCGACCGTTCCCTCGACGGCGACGCGGCCTTCGTTCGCGGCGTCCTTCACGTAACGGGCGAGGTCGGCGGATTCGCGCGCGGAGCGGCCGATCTCGTTCGTCGTCGCGTTCATCTCCACCATCGAGCTTGCCGTCTCGATCGCGAATGCAGAGAAGCTCTCGGTGTTCGTCGCCACTTCGCCGATCGACGCGGTCATCTCTTCGAACGCGGTCGCGGTCTCGTCGACGAACTGCGCGAGCGTGTCGGCGATGCGCGTGACTTCCTCGATGCTCGCCGACATCTCCAGAATCGACGTCGACGTCTCCTCGGCGTTGCGCGCCAGCTCCTCCATGCTGGACCTGACCGCGTTGATCGACTGATCGATCTGCGTCACCGATTCGGATGTACGGTCGGTGGAGAGCAGTTGCTCGGCGGCGTTGCGGGCGAGGATCCGCGAGCGCCCGATCATCTGCGTGCTCACTTCGCCAACGTCATACGAGAGCTGCGAGAAGCGGCGGATCGTGCGGTCGAGATTCGTGACGAGTGCGCGAAGCGCCGCGGACATGCGCGCGGAGTGCGTCTCCAGCAGGATCTCGCGTGCGCTGACGGCGAGGTCGCCGCGGGTCACCCGATTGAGAAGCGCGATAGAGCTCTCGCGGCGCGCGACGTCGCGGCGAAGCCAGAGGTCGAAGATGTAGACGCAAATGACCGCGGTGATGGTGGAGGCGACCAGAACCTTCCACCAGATCCCGAACGTCATGCCGGGCACGAGCCAGATGAAGATCGCGAAAAGCAGGATGAAGCAGGTGACTGCCACCCACATCTGCTCCCGCCGCCCGAAGTTTCGCTTAGCCACGGATGGTTGCTGAGTGCGATGCTACCATCCCTTGCGTCCACAATGGATTACTTCGAAATGCGGCGCGCGCTGCTCGACAAGCATCTCCGCCGGATCGCCGATGCTGTCAACGCTCCGAAACCGCTCGCCGCACCGCTGCAGAAATCGATCACGTCGCAGGGCAAGCGCGTCCGGGGAATCCTCACCATGGCCGTCGCGGAAGCGCTCGGGCGGAGACCGGAACGGGTGCTCGATGCCGCGGCGGCGATGGAGATGATTCACACCTCGTCGCTGATCCTCGACGATCTGCCGGCGATGGACGACGCGACGATGCGCCGCGGCGCGCCCGCGCTGCACCGCGAATTCGGCGAGGACCTGGCCATCCTCGCTGCGGTGGCGCTCCTCAATCACGCGTACGGACTCGTCGCCGCGAATCAGCGCGCCGTGAAACCGCGACGCTGGAGCGCGGAGGAGATCGTCCAGCGCGTCGTCGATGCGGTCGGGTGGGACGGCACGATCGCAGGCGAGTCGGTCGACTTGCACAGCGGCGAATCAAACCTCGACTTCGACACGCTCGAGTTCATCCACTCGCGGAAGACCGGCGCGCTGTTCGTTGCCGCGGCTGCGGTCGGCGGCATGCTCGCGAACGCTGACGCGGCGACGCTGCGGCGGATCGAGATCTACGCAAAGAATCTCGGACTGGCGTTTCAGATTACCGACGACATCCTCGACGTGACCGCGGATGCGGCGCAGCTCGGAAAAGACGTCGGGAAAGACGCGCAGAGGCTGACGTTCGTGAAGCTCGCCGGAGTCGATGGCGCGCGGAAGCTCACGTCCGAGCTCGTCGAGACGTCACTCTCCGCGCTCACGCCG